>WFXS01000033.1 GCA_015490465.1 Caldifarciminota bacterium | reverse complement strand
TCCTACACCCTTTACTACAGCCTCATTAAGCACTGGTTTGAGGAGAACGTCGCCGAAGACTGGACGGATCTACGTATATGGATGACGGACGTCCTCCAGAAGGACAAGGACCTTCAGGAGATAGTCCAGCTCCTCGGTCCGGACGCCCTTCAGGACGACCAGAGGGTCCTCCTTGAGACCTCCCGTATCATAAAGAACGCCTTCCTCCAGCAGAACGCCTTCCACGAGATAGACGCCGCCTCACCTCCGAAGAAGACCTACCTGATAGCCAGAGTAATTCGGGAGTTCTACGAGATAGCCGCCTCCTACACGAAGGAGGGTATCCTTGACCCCAGGACCATCCCTTCTCTCCCGGAGGTTGAGGACATCATCCGTCTCAAGGAGCTCACGCTTGAGGACGTGGAAAAGAAGGTACCTCAGATTATAGCCGGGCTTAAGAGCCGCCTTGAATCCTTGAGGAAGGAGGCCGCGTAAAAGACCTGCCCTGAATTTAAAAAGGGGGCGTTACGCCCCCTTTTTTGATGGTAAATTTCTCCATCACCTCACTATGGCCTTGCCCCCCTTCCACAGGTAGACCCCTCTACGCAGGGGTACGAAGGTCTCCCCCTTCACCTTTCCAGAAAATACGGTCTCACCCGACGGGGTATAAATTCGTATCTCGGTGGAAGATGTAGCCCTGAACCGTATACCACCGTCCACCACTTCCCAGTGGACACCGTGTGAGGGCGTACTACACTCCGATATCCCTACGGCGGGGCATAGGTCTCCGTAGCTGGGAGTAACGTTGGTGTCGTTTATAGCCGGAGGGGAGTACACCGTAAGGGCCATACTTGTGGACGACAGGTCTGACGGCGTGTATGGCGTAAGAGCCGGGGAGGTGATAGCCGGAGAGAGAGAAGTAAGACAGGGGGAAGAGGCGTTCGTATCGGTCAGGAGGACGGAGTTGTAAGATCCGGCACTGAACCCTACCGCGTAACCCCCGACTACGGGAACGACGCTATAGCCCTCGTCCCATCCGTAATCAAAGGCCTTTGCCCAGACCAGCGTACCTGCAGGGGATACCTTCAGTACGACCATGTCGTAGGAGCTCCGCCGTGCCGTCCCCACAGCAACCAGGTTTCCGTCAAACGTCGCTCCGTAGAAGAGGTCCTCGTTACCGGCAAAATCGTAGGCCCTCGCACCCACGAAGCCCCCGGTTGTGTCCACCTTGAAAACGAGGGCATCGGCCTGACTGTACTCGCCCATCTGTCCCGTTACGTATAGGTCCTGCCCGTCGTAAACGAGGCCGTATCCCCTGCTCCCGTTACTGTTGGAGTAGGCCTTCATCCACGAGAGGGTGCCGGAGGGGGTTAACTTCGCCAGAAAGGCCTCCGGGGAGGAGTAGTTGTACATACCCGTGACAAAATAACCGGATGGGGTCTCAACGGCACCGTAGGCCTTATCCAGGCCGGATCCTCCCCAGACCGTGGCCCACTGGAGGTTGCCAGAACCGTCCAGTTTTAAGGCGAGGGCGTCCCCTCCACCCCTGGCGTAGGTGTACCCTGTAACCAGAAAGCCACCGTCCGACGTCGCCAGTACGTAGTGGGCTATGTCCGTACTCGTCGTTCCCAGGACTCTGTACCAGAGGACGTTGCCGGACAGGTCAACCTTGAGTACGAGTATATCGTACCCTCCGCTTATACTCTGCGTGTAGCCAGCGAGGACGTAGCCGTCCGATACGGCCGTTATGCCGTAGAAGTACTCGTGATCCGCGTCCCATCCGTAACTTCTGGTACGCACCAGGTTTCCGAGGCTGTCCATAAATACGATGGCGCCGTCGTACTGGGATGAGGAACTCCAGTACTTAGCAGCCCTGAGGACGAAACCTCCATCCGGAGTAAGGGCGATTGAACTCGGACCGTCCACCACGTCCGAACCGAGACTGTACCCTTTCGCGAAAGGTGCGAGTGCGATCAGGAGAAGTGCGTTCACCATAACCCTGCCATTTTAAAGGGGTTACGACTCCCCTTTTCCCGTGTTGCTTCCTATTTCAGTATTATCCTGAAGGTTCTCCTGTCTCGTCTGGTGGAGACGTCAAACAGGTATACTCCAGCCGGGAACTCCGTGAGGTCAATTTCTATCTCAACCCGGCCCTTTACGTCCATATATCTCTGCAGAAGCCTCTTTCCGGAGACGTCGTAAGCCCCGATACGCAGATCTCCACTCGTACCCACCTTGAGGATCAGCCTCTTCCCTGTGAGGGTGTACTTGAACTCCGTTATGAACCCGTGTTCAACCAGCCTTTCATCAACCGATATGGACTCCCCTTTCGTAACGTAAACCTTGAATATGCGTGAACTTGCCCAGCTGTTGGTCAGGGGGTCGTCAAAGAAGACGTTGGGGGCGTTGCTCTCAATACCTCCAACTATGTATCCGACCAGAGATACACCTTCGGGAAGACGGTCCAGCATGAGGATCTCATGCTCCCAGAAGGCTTCGTTGGTGGGTATCAACTCCGCACCGGCACCGAGATATCCGGGCATCTCAAGGGATAGGACGCTCTCGTAGATCGTGCCGTCTGACCTGCGGGTTACCTTACTCACCGTCTTAACGAAAGGGACGAGGGTATCCTCTATCAGGCTGTCCCCCACGGGATCGTAGTAGAACTGGGCTATGCCTCCAAAGAAGATCGTATGCATCTCGTTGTTGGTGCTGTCGTAAATCGGTAAACGGGCGGAGTGGTAATGGCTCAGGAGTTGATAGAAGCCCGGAACGGAGTAATGTCCGGAGGGTCTCACGTCCACTATGTCCAGCCACGGGAGATTGGCGTCGTACCTGAACACTCCGGTGAACATGGTATAACCGAAACTCCTGTCCTCCGGGAATATCTGTGGGACCATAGAGTAGTCCCTCCGGTGGAGGGCTATGCTGTCGTAGAACTCTCCGAGGGGCGTGAAGCCGAGGCCCGTACCGTCGTCGGTGACGGAGAAGACCCTGACGGCGTTGGTATACTTCTGGATAAATCCCATACCTGAGAAGGTGTATCTCCCGTAGAAGTACTGTCCTCCGGCCAGATAGAACTTGCCGTCCATGTAGCCCATCTGCCCACCCGTAACGGCGAACAAGGAGTCAAAGACGTACCTGAAGAACCTTGATGGGTCCCCACCGTTGACTATGGCGTTTACGACGCTGTCCACGTCAAGGGCTGTGAGGTAAGGGTAAGTTATATGCTCGTCTTCTGTGGGACTGTACCCGTAGCCTCCGGTTATGTACAGCCTGTCTCCGACCTGATAGAACTGCATGTTGGTGGAACGGAGCTGCTCCGAGAAAGGGTAGGGCAGGGAGGAAACCGGGTAAGTCCACACCTGACCGGTCACTGGATCAACCACGATGAGGTCGTAGTTGTCGTATGTAGGCTGGAAGGCGTTAAAGGGCTGAGGGGGATGGAGACCGTCCCGTCTCCCACCTATTATGAGCCATTTGCCGTCCGAAGACTTACCCCACGCGAAGGACTGAACACCGGGAAATCCCGACACGCTTACCTCAACGAGGCTTATGCTGAATCCTGCTACTAAGCACAATAGTATCATGGCGCTACCATTATAAGGCGGAAGAGAATACGACCAGTATCGCCGCGGTTTAACTTTTAAAAGTATTCCGGCATTTGTTGTATACACGCAGTTACAATTCAACCTTACAGAACGTTTACGATCATCGGGATATTTTTAGGCCTGATCCTTTTCAAGGTATGAAATAAACCCTAAATCTCTGGAATAGGGAACAAAAGAAAACCCTCCGATAACAGCAGCTCCGGATATAGTGGGGATCCGTGCCGTAAACTCCGGTGCAGACCTGTATCTGGAGTGAACCGCCGTGGAGAACGCGGAAGTTTATTACGTGTACTAAAAGGTCGCAACCACCTCTCCGCACCTCATGTACCGTTCAGGGTTCGGAACGCGTATGTGCCACCATCAGGGTTGCAGCGTACGGAGGGGGATTGAGATGTACAGGACTGTAGACCTCAGGCCGTCCTACTAAGGCATGGTTGATGATCTCGCCACCCACGACGCATCCTCTGGTTATTCATGGGTGAATTCGGATAGCGTGAGCGCCGTACAACAGGATGACGTTGACCCTTCGGTCCTGAACGTAGGATGGTTCGTATTCTGCAATAATTCCGGATTCCCGCAGTTCAGGGATATACGCCCCACCTCGCTCGGACAGGCCCAGATGGAGATAGCGTTTTCCATTCCGGGGTGTAACGATAATCTGGCTCCCGATGCCGGAAGTTATGTTGTGTTCAGAGACGTAAGCAGCAGCGCGTGTCCCTTTTTCTGGACAGACAGGGAGTATGGACGAGAACGATTACTTCGGAATCGTTAGGGTTGGTACCATAGTTGGCAGCGGTCCCTACTACACATCCGTAAGCGTTTCCGTACAGGATAAAGTTCCCGGCCTACGCTGGATACCCTGATAAAAAAGCCCCGCCCTGAAGCGGGGCCCTGTAACCTTACGTACGTTTACTTCACCCTTCCCGGTCTGGTCATCTTTATGGGGTCTATGATCTTATCGGCCTCCTCCGGTGTGAGATAGCCGAGTTCCACCACTACCTCCTTGACGGTCTTCCCTTCGGCGAGGGCCTTCTTTACGACCTCGGCCGCCTTATCGTAGCCTATTATGGGATTCAGGACGGTTGCGAGGATGGGGTTGCGTCCGACGAGGTTCTCTATCCTCTCCCTGTTCACTACGAAGCCGGCTATGGCCCTGTCGGCAAGGACACGGGAGGCGTTCGCGAGTATCTTTATGGATTCAAGGACGTTATGGGCTATGACGGGAAGCATAACGTTAAGCTGGAAGTCTCCTAACGCACCACCCCACGTTATGGCGGCGTCGTTCCCGAAAACCTGGGCAGCGACCATGCGTACGGCTTCGGGGATCACGGGGTTCACCTTGCCGGGCATTATGGAGGATCCGGGCTGGAGGGCGGGCAGTTTTATTTCGGCGAGGCCGGCGATCGGTCCGCTGTTCATCCACCTGAGGTCGTTGGCTATCTTCATAAGGGAGGCGGCTACGGTCTTTAACGCTCCGGAGAGTTCCACTATGGCGTCCTGTGCGGATTGGGCCTCAAAGTGGTTCCTAGCCTCAACGAAGGGGTGTCCCGTCATCTTTGAGAGTTCTTCGGCCACTCTCCGCCCGAACTCCGGATGGGTGTTTATGCCGGTACCCACGGCCGTCCCACCTATGGCCAGTTCGGCCACCCTCTTCAGGGCGTCTTCCAGTCTCTCTATTCCCAGTTCTATCTGACGCGCCCATCCGGACATCTCCTGCGCAAGGGTCAGGGGCATGGCGTCCATGAGGTGGGTCCTGCCCGTCTTTACGAGGTCCTCGTACTGTGCTGCTTTATCAAGGATAACCCTGTGGAGGTGTTTGAGGGCGGGTACGAGTTTTTCGGCGGTTTCCATGTAGGCGGAGACGTGTATTGCCGTGGGGATTACGTCGTTGGAGGACTGCCCCATGTTGACGTGGTCGTTGGGATGGATGGGGTGTTTGGTGTGTTTCTCACCTGTCAGGATCTCGTTGGCCCTTGTGGCTATCACCTCGTTGGCGTTCATGTTGGTACTCGTACCCGATCCGGTCTGGAAGATGTCTAACGGGAAATGGTCGTCTAACTTTCCATCTATGACCTCCTGTGCGGCCTGCATTATCACCTTCGCTTTCTCATCGTCAAGGTAGCCGAGGTCGTTGTTCACTTTGGCCGCAGCGTACTTGATCATGCCAAGGGCCTTTATAAAGGGACGGGGGAATCTTATTCCGCTTATGGGAAAGTTCTCTATAGCCCTCTGCGTCTGGGCGCCCCAGTAGGCGTCCTTTGGGACCTTTACCTCTCCGAGGGAGTCCTTTTCAATGCGGTACTCTGCCATAACGTTTGATTCTACCGTCGCACCGTGGGGTAAGGGGTGGGTTCGCGTGGGAATTTATGTTTTTCTTGCGATAAAGGGGGTGGGGATGTGGATGTTGGGGAATAATTGAAGGCTTTATAGAAAATATTGGCAAAATTTACATTTTACGAAACTTGAAATTGGACGATCGCCCGCTATTATATAGCGGGCGATATGAGAATCAGGATAGTCCTCTCTGCCTTAGTTATCGCGATGGTCGGTTGGGCGGGTTGTAGAAACCTGCCGACTTCTCCCGAGGCTAAGGACGTTCTTAACACCCTGTCTATCTCCCCGGACAGTACTCCACAGATCCAGAGCGGGTACATCTACTGGACCAACGTCGCATGGGGATTCGTGGAGAAAAAAACAAAGCTCTCCTGCTTTATCCATACTGGAAGTATAACTTCGTACCAATACTGGCTTACCATCCGCACGGAAGACTACGAGCCAAACTGGCCCCCGGAGATGATTGTTAACGGTAAGCGCATATTCAAAGATACATATAGCACCTTAGAGTGGTTTGTAGAAGCCACGCTAGTTCAGGGAAGTAAGGTTGACCATATCACAGTCCTTGATAGACCAGACGCTAACGTTCGTGTAGATACTATCATCGGCGGAGATCCCAATCATCGTATTATGTGGACAGGTTATACCTTCCAGAGCTGCTATTTGGACTATACAGTTGATGTACGAGTAGGCAGAGGTCGTTATTGGCTACATAACGGCCGACGTATCCATTATTGGATAACCCCTCCCCACACCGTCCGCGTCCGCCCGCTATGGTGAAAGAAAACAAAAATAGGGGTGGGCTTCGGCTCACCCCTATAATACCCGTGTGCGTGGATTAACCTATGCTGTGGATTTTCCTTGCAAAGGACACGTTGTATTTAAAGGACAAAAAGCCCATCGTCCTCAAGCCCGTAGAGACCACGGTTGAGGAAGAGAACTTCAGACATAGGTTCAGCATTAACGAGTTCGTTTATCCGACGCGGGTAAATCACAGCACTTTCGGTGAGGGAGTGGCCTTCTACTACTTCATAGGAGGCATAACACCCACCTTCGGATACTCCTTCACGATAAGGGGAATGTCCTCAAGCAGCAACAGGATATACATCAACGGCCTGCCCATTACCAACATGAGCCTTACTACCCTCGCTCCTCTTCCCTTCAACGAGAACGTTATATCCTCTGCCCGCATATACAGGGGAGATGCTCCCGTGGAGTACGACGGCTTCTTAGGTGGGGTGATAGACATGAGCGTTGAACCTCTGTACAACAAGGTGCAGGTAGGTGTTCCCACAACTTACGTCTTTTACAGGGGATTTTACGGCCAGTACTCCAACCCAACGTACCTGAACGTCCCGCCCATAACTGACCCCCGTATCAGGGGAGGTACCGAGAACTACTCTGCGGGACTGGTACGCAGGTTCTGGGGAAACCGCCTGAAATTGACCGTCCTCTACGGCCATTCGTGGATGGATGTGGAATACCGTGGGCAGGAAGATACCACGAGAACTTTAGCCAACCTTAATGGGTATGGTGTATCCGTTCTATATACCTCATATCCGTTTTCGGCCAGTGCCTACACCTACCTTTCTGACAACGTCTACGATCTGGAAGGACTTTACGGGGGTGATATGGGGTGGAGAGGATGGGTTTCCTACAGACAGTCCGGAGTACGTATAAAATTATGGGGATTCGGTCTTTCCTTTAGTAAAGAGAGCAATGGGGCGAGTAACGATATTTTTTCGGAGGAATCTCACGGTATCCTTTACAACAACTATACACTTTCCCTCTTCGCCTCCCACAGGTGGAACTTTTCGCGCTCCTTTCTGTACGCCGGGGTACGCCTCAACTACTCAATGGACACCATCTACAGCCCGGAATTCCCCGGATACAACTACGGCATAGAGGGGATCGTACCCACCTTCAGGATAAACTACAAGTGGTTCGTCAGCGACGTCAGGGCCTTCAAAGTCTTCGTCGGAAGTTCCTATCAGAACTACGCTCCCTTCTTCTACCTTCCCTTTATGGATCTGTACCCTTCCCCCTACTTTAAGAAGTACCCCTACGTCTACACCGCCAGCTTTGGCGAGGAAAGGCTTATAGGGGACTACGCTCTTGAGGTCAACCTGTACGCCCGCCTCTTTGAACCTTTCGTATTTTATGATTGGCTCTATCTGGACAGCGTAGATATAAGCGGTGATCTCAACTTTGCGGATGTGATTCTCCAGATATCCAGAAGGGGACGTGTACTGTCGGCGGGGATTGACTTCACCTTCCTTGATAAAGCCAAACAGGATTTGAGGGTTTCAGGGTTCATAGGACGAAGCCTGTTCATCAAAAAATTCAGAGGTGTTTCCCCATGGGATGTCAGGTGGAGTCTATCGCTTCAGGCCGGCCACGTTTCTGTGGTAGCAAGGGATGGGGTACCGTTTGTGTCGTGGAAGTACGTGGATGGGGACGTAAAATTCTATTTTGATAGAGAGTTCTTCACCCTGCTCGTAGGCTGGGGGTACAGGAAGAAGTGGAGGGGATGGGACGTGAAGTACGGACTGGGGAACATAATATTCCTGTGGAACAGGGCGTGGCCTATGGCCCTTTACGACCCGACGAACATTTACAAGACCACGCCACTCTTTTACTTTCACGTAGGCAGAGAGTTTTGAAAATTCAATCGGAATCGCACCCCTATAATACCCACGTGTGCGGATTAACCTATGCTGTGGATGTTCCTTGCAAAGGACACGCTCTACCTGACGAAGGACAAGGAGCCTCTCGTCCTCAAGCCCATAGAGACGACGGTTGAAGAGGAGAACTTCAGACATAGGTTCAGCATAAACGAGTTCGTATATCCGACGCAGATAAACAAAGGCCACTTTGGTGAGACTGTCCCCTTCTACTACCTCGTGGGCGGCATAGTACCCGTGGGTGGTTTCTCCTTCAGCGTCAGAGGTATGCCCCCAACGAGCAACAGGATATACGTCAACGGCCTTCCCCTCACCAACATGATGCTTACGGGCCTTTCCCCTCTGCCTTTCAACGAGGGGATCATATCCTCGGCCTACGTTTATAGGGGTGATGCTCCCGTGGAGTACGACGGATTCCTTGGAGGGGTAATAGACATGAGCGTTGAACCTCTGTACAACAAAGCACAGGCTGGTGTCCCCACAACTTACGTCTTTTACAGGGGATTTTACGGCCAGTACTCCAACCCCACGTACCTGAACGTTCCCGTTGTGGGAGATCCCAACGGTGGCCGCACCGAAAACTACTCCTTCGCCCTCGTGCAGAGGATAAGAAGCCTGAAACTGACAGCCCTGTACTCAAAGGTATGGCTCAGTACGTCTGCAGTACACGTAGAACCCGATGGCGACGTGATCCATATCAGGAATGCTGCCAGCCTGAGAGGATACGGAGCCTCTTTGATGTACAGCCACAGAGCGTTGAAGGTGTCGGCCTACGTATCCGGTACGGACAACTTTTACTACCTCGGAAAGACCTACGGTCTGGCACAGAACATCGTATATACACCTGAAAATATAAGTGCCGGCATCAGGGTTCAGATGATGGGGATTGGTATTGAAATTCTGAAAGAGCAGGGATACTCCGGATTTGGCATTAGCGATGCTGTAAGTGATACCGCAGGTGTATCCCCACCGGTTTTACCTTTTACAGTGGAGCATAAGGACTTATCAGTATTCTGGGGAAGGAGATGGAACGCAGGAAAGGGTTTCCTCTACACGGGGGTAAGGCTGAACCGTTCGCTTGACACGGTGTGGGGCGACAGTACAGGTGGCTGGGAGTACGGCGTAAGGGGATGGATACCGACCTTCAGGATACACTACAAGTTCTTCCTTAAGGACTTTGTGGCATCCAAGATATTTTTGGGATCCTCCTATCAGAACTTCGCTCCTTTCTTCAGCTATCCCATAATGGAAGTTATGCCCACTCCCTACTTTAAGAGGTACCCTTATGTGATAACAGGGGTTTACGGATTGGAGTTTCTGATCGGAGACTACGCCGCCGAAGTCAACGCCTACGGCAGGTTCTACGATCCGCACATTTTCTACAATTGGGGAGATACCACCGTATCGGGCGGTACTTTTGCCGACATAATGCTTCAGATCTCTAAGGAGGCGAGGGCTATATCCGTAGGGCTGGACTTTACCCTGCTTGATAAGGCTAAGAGAAACTTCAGGGTATCCGGCTTCGTAGGTAAGAGTAAGTTCATCTCCGGAGTTGAGGGAAGTACGCCGTGGGATATGAGGTGGGCGATAGCCCTTCAGATGGATCTCGTATCAGTCTTTTTTACCGACGGCGTACCGGTCTATGGATGGAGGGAGATATGTCTGGATTGGGATAACGTTCAAAAGGAATGCAGGGAGAAAAAGATAACCTTCTCATCCGTGAGAGAGTTCTTTACCCTGACCATAGGGGCGGGGAAATCGTTCAGGTGGAGGGGTATGGACGTGAAGTACGGTATCGGAAACGTCCTCTTTCTCTGGAATAGGGCATGGTGGCAGGCTAAATTTGACCCCGTGGCCATCTACAAGACCACTCCCATGCTTTACCTGTACGTCGTAAAGGAGTGGTAACCACCCCTATAATACCCGTGTGTGTGGATTAACCTATGCTGTGGATATTCCTTGCAAAGGACACGCTCTACCTTACGAAGGACAAAAAGCCCCTTGTCCTCAAGCCCGTAGAGACCACGGTTGAGGAGGAAAACTTCAGACACAGGTTCAGCATTAACGAGTTCGTATATCCTACGCGGGTAAATCGCAGCACCTTCGGTGAGGGGGTGGCATTCTACTACTTCATAGGAGGCATAACACCCACTTTCGGATACTCCTTCACGATAAGAGGAATGTCCTCAAGCAGCAACAGGATATACATCAACGGCCTGCCCATTACCAACATGAACCTTACGACCCTCTCCCCACTGCCCTTTAACGAAGGCGTTATATCCTCTGCCCGCATATACAGGGGAGATGCTCCTGTGGAGTACGACGGCTTTTTGGGAGGGGTGATAGATATGAACGTTGAACCCCTTTACAACAAGGTACAGTTAGGAGTCCCCACAACTTACGTCTTCTTTAAAGGTCTCTATGGTCAGTACTCCAACCCCACGTACCTGAACGTTCCGCCCATAACTGATCCACGCATCAGGGGAGGTACCGAGAACTACTCTGCGGGGCTGGTGCGCAGGTTCTGGGGAAACCGCCTGAAATTGACCGTCCTCTACGGCCATTCGTGGATGGGTATAAAGACAAAATCGGATAAAGACAGCATGCGGTTGTACGCTGGTCTCAACGGATACGGAGCATCACTAACCTTTAACTCCGGTCTTCTATCTTCCATTTTATACGCCTATGTATCGGATAACACCTACAACATGATTGGGACTTACGGTGGTGCTGAAAGTTTGAGGATAGGGGTTTCGTATAGGAACGTAGGTGGACGTATCACGATAGGCGGTATAGGGGTAGATTTTGAAGCAAGCGACAACCTTACGAAAAATAGGGAAGATGCGGCTTCCATGCCTTACCGGAATTTCAGGGCTTCCCTTTTCGCCTCCCATAGATGGAACTTTTCCCGATCCTTCCTGTACGCTGGTGTACGTCTCAACTACTCAAGGGACACCATCTACAGCTCGGAATTCCCCGGATACGACTACGGTATAAAAGGGATTGTACCCACATTCAGGATAAACTACAAGTGGTTTGTCAGCGACGTCAGGGCCTTCAAGGTCTTCGTCGGGAGTTCCTATCAGAACTACGCTCCCTTCTTCTACCTTCCCTTTATGGACCTGTACCCTTCTCCCTACTTCAAGAAGTACCCCTACGTCTACACCGCCAGCTTTGGCGAGGAAAGGCTTATAGGGGACTACGCCCTTGAGGTCAACCTGTACGCCCGCCTCTTTGAACCTTTCGTTTTCTACAACTGGGAGTATCTGGATAGCATAGACATGAGTCAGGGATTGAACGAGGCTGATGTTTTACTTTCCGTCTCCAGGGCTTCCATGGTGACATCTGCGGGGGTGGACTTCACGTTCCTTGATAAGGCCAAACAGGATCTCCGTATATCCGGGTTTGTGGGCAGGAGTCTGTTCATCAGAGACATGAGGGGAGCATCTCCGTGGGATAGGAGGTACGCCCTGTCTTTAACGACACCGTACCTTTCAATCCTCTTCGCCGACGGCATCCCGACCTACGGGTGGTACTACACCTGCAGGGCCTCAGGGAAGTTACTGTGCAGCGATTACGTTCTATCCTACACCTTCAACAGGAGCAGTCCCACGCTTATGGTGGCCAGTGGTAAGGAGTGGAGGTACAGGGGTTTTAAGGTCAGGGCCGGTGTAGGTAACTTCCTATTCTTCTTCAACCGTCTCATATCAACGACGAAAGTTGACCCAACGGCGGTATATCTCATTTACCCCGTGGCTTACCTGTACGTTGTGAAACAGTGGTAATTCAATCCCGACTTTATAGGTCAGGATTCTGCCCTATAATACCCGCCTATGGCACTTTTGGAGATCAGAAACCTGAAGGTAAAGGTAGAGGATACGCTTATCCTTAAGGGGGTAAACCTCACCATAAACAGGGGTGAGATCCACGCGATAATGGGACCGAACGGTTCCGGAAAGAGTACCCTCGCCCTCGTCCTTATGGGACATCCGGATTACGAAGTAGTTGACGGAGACATCCTCTTTGAGGGTGAGAGCATTCTGGAGCTGTCCCCCGACGAGAGGGCGAAAAAGGGCATATTCATGGCCTTCCAGTATCCCTACGAGATAGAGGGAGTCAGGGTTTCCCAGATGATGTGGAAGGCCGTTCAATCCCTCGGGTGGGACATGAGTCCCGTAGAGTTCCGTAAACTCCTGCGCTCCTATTACGAGGCCCTCGGCATAGGGGACTTCATAGACAGGGAACTTAACGTCGGCTTCTCCGGGGGAGAGAAGAAGAGGTCGGAGGTGGCACAGCTCCTCACCCTGAAACCCAAACTCGCTATTCTGGACGAGATAGACTCCGGTCTGGACATAGACGCCGTCAGGATAGTGGGTGAGGCTCTCACGAAGGCGAAGGAGGAGAACCCGGACCTCTCTATGCTCCTCATTACCCACTACCAGAGGATACTCAACTACGTGAAGCCCGACAGGGTCCACGTCATGGTGGACGGGCGCATAGTCCTCAGCGGAGGGTACGAGCTGTCCCTCAAACTGGAGGAGGAGGGGTACGAGGGAATCATCAGGTCCCTGCAGGTATCCTAACGACACTTAAATACTTACCGGTGGGGGTTCCATAGCCCCCACCTTTTTATTCAGGTCTTCTTCTTCTTCTTCTTTGCGGATGGGAGGAATATGTTGTTCAGTATCAGGCGGTATCCGGGGGAGTGTTTGTGTTTGGATAGGTCGGTTGGCTCTTCCCCCACGAAGTGCTGGTAATCCTCAGGATCGTGGCCGAAGTAAAAGCTGAAGAACCCCCTGCCGTACTGAGCGTAAACGTACTTTGCGGCGTTCGCCCCCGGTTGAACGGCGAGGACGACGACGTGTCTCTTCAATTTGTCCAGATATACGCCTGAGTCCTGACCGAGGAACTCCTTTATGGCGTGGGTATGGTTCTGGGTCAGCATGGCGGGTATCTCGTCCACTTTGGCGGCAAACTCGTAGAGTTTGAATTTGGCGTTAGGGCCGAGAAAGGCTATGTCCCGCGTTGCGTCGGCGTCCGTATGCTCGTATATGTAAGGGTTGGTTATTATCCTGAAGTTCGTGGCGAAAAGGGTCTTAGAGTAGTCCAGCTTTGAGTTGGCGTTCGGGTCGGGCGGGTCCCCATCAAAGGGAACGTCCAATATGTCCACACCCTCGGAGGCGAGGGCGGCGTCTAAGGTAAGGGGGGCAGAACACATGGCGAACAGGTACCCTCCATCGGCGACAAAACGTTTTATCCGTTTCGCCACGGCCAGTTTGAGATCCCTGACGCTCTTAAAACCGTACCTTCTCGCCACTTCCTCCGATGCGGCCACCATACGTTTGTACCAGTCAGCGTTAGCGTAGGATGGCCAGAACTTTCCGTACATACCCGTGAAGTCCTCGTGATGCAGGTGAACCCAATCGTAGCGCTTCAGCGCTCCCTCAAGTATGTCACCGTCCCAGATGAGGTCGTAAGGGATCTTCGCGTAGTCCAGAGCCATGCGGACGGCGTCGTCCCACGGTTCGGCGTACTTCGGAGCGTAAACCGCCAGCTTTGGCAGGGAGAGGAGGCGTACCTTAGCCATGTTGCTGTTCTCAATCTCCGTCTCTATCTCCGCCCGCTTACTTTCGCCTATCCTCTCGTAGTAAACCCCCCTTGCTGCCGCCGTCCGCGTTATATCCGGGGCGTTGGAGTATATCAGGAAGGAGCCTCCCCGATAGTTCAGGAGCCAGTCCACCTCGTACCCTCGCGATATCGCCCAGTATATTACACCGTACGCCCTCAGGTGGTCCGTCTGCACCTCGTCCATGGGTACGAGGATGTAGGAAAGGAGGAGGAGCATCGTACCGATTCTAAGGCCGGGCGGGGATCGGTAGGGTATATCCCCCTTTCGGGATCCTGCAGAGAAATGCTGAGACGGTGTATCAACGACGGTGTGATGATCTATGCTGCCATAACGGTATTCCGAATTTCTGAAGTAGGGGACTACGGTGTTGCAAGAAGATGGATTGACAATTTATTCCCAGAGTAAGGTTTGTGCATTTTAAATGCATCCGGACGCAGGTTTCCCCATTCTCTGGATACTCTTATCTGGGTATTCGGCGGATGGAGTAATGCGGCCTCCGAGGGGCCATTGGTGTGAAATTCCCCGTATCTCAGGTGTTAAGGTTTCTATTTTTGAATACAGGTTGTCCCCGGTGTCGTTTAAGATTCGCAATGTGAAGTATGCGGTACCTTTATCGGCGTAATACCGTACCCTGAAAGGCCTACCAGTTCCAGACTAAGCGGAACATACGGTTGAACCGGATACGGTGTTTCTTCGTATCCCACGAGAAGTAAATGAGGAGGGGTTTACCCCTCAGGTAACGTACGTCAAGGGGTCCCCAGAATCGGGAGTCCCACGAGAAATCCCGGTTATCGCCCATGACGAAAAGGTGACCCTTCGGTACGACGACGGGGCCGAAATTGTCCCGCACCCACTCCGTACCCATGAACCCCCCACTCTCCCATATCCTCTGAAACTCCGCCGGAGGGATCTCGTAGGGCCACTCTATTATCCGTCTGTCTTTGAATGTGGCGTAAGGCTCGTTGAGGGGACGGCCGTTAACGTATACCTTCTTGTTGATTATCTCCACCGTATCCCCCTCCATGGCGATCACCCGCTTTATGTAATCCTTCGGTTCGTAGGGAAAGCGAAAGACCACCGTCTCCTGTCTATGGGGGTACACCCTCTCAGGGATCTTAACTGTGGAAAAGGGTATCACCACACCGTAGACGGGTTTAAAGACGAAGAGGAAGTCCCCCGGAAGGAAGGTATCCTCCATCGACCCCGTGGGTATGACGTAAGCCTGCAGAAAAAACGCCCGTATAAACAGGACGATCAGAATGGTGACGATCCATCCCCGGATACTCTCCTTCCAGTTCCTCCTTTCCTTTTTACTCAAGGCGGCTATTATACCGCGGCTATCAGATGGTGTACACCGACCCCGTTATACGGATAGGGCGGATACCCCCTTATAATTTCGTACTTGCGATTACCCATAATTAAGTTAAACGACGTCCACAAATCCTATCACTACGGTGATAGGCGTATAGAGGTGTTGAAGGGGGTAAGGTTGAGGGTGGCGCCGGGGGAGGTGGTCGGTATATTCGGACCCTCCGGCTCCGGAAAGAGTACCCTGCTACACATTATCTCCACGCTTGACCTCGCGGATTCAGGGTACGTTGAGGTCCTTGAAAGGGTGATAGATCCGGAAAGGGTATCCGAGGACGAGCTGGCCATATTCCGACGCAAGCACATAGCCATAATCTTCCAGTCCCACAACCTCTTTCCGGAGATGACGGCGTACGAGAACGTTTACTTCTCTCTGCTCATGCGCGGTCTTTCCCCCCGCAGGGCCGGAGCCAGAGCAAGGGAAACCCTCAAGTCCCTCGGGCTTTCGGCTCAGATGAACAAGAACGTACAGTACCTATCCGGGGGGGAGAGGCAGAGGGTAGCCGTCGCCAGAGCCATAGCGATGGGGGCCGAGATATACGTATGCGATGAGCCTACGGGGGAGCTGGATCGGGAGAACGCCATAAACCTCATGGAGATACTCGTTGATCTGGCGAAGGAGGGCAAGACCTTCGTTATAGCTACCCATGACGACAGGCTTCTGCCTTACTTTGATACCGTCTACAGGCTTGAAGACGGTATTTTGCATAAGATAGAGAAAAAGGAGGTAAAACATGGAAAAGATGCAGGAACTTCTGAATAGGATGGCGATGGAGTTCCCCGGTTTTCTGGCCGGGGCCATAGTGGACAAGCACGAGGGTCTGACCATCGTGGAGAGCAGGCTGGACGAGGAGTTTGAAATCAGTATAACGGCCGCCTACAGTGTGGAGCTGGTACGCGCCCAGAAGAGGTCTCTGGAAGCCCTCGGACGTGAGGACGAAGATCCCATAGAGGTGTTCTCCTTCACGAAGAACTACATTTTCATATCCAAACCCCTCGGAGATACGCCCTTCTACCTCCATCTGGTCCTCAAGAGGTCAAAGGCGGTTCTGGGGCTGGTTTTCGCCTTCCTGAAGAAGTACGACAGACTCCTTACGGAGGCCGCACGCGAGTGGCAGGAAGCATAATGGATGCTCCGCGGTAAGTTTTATGGTATAACGGATCTGGGCAGGGTCCGAACGCGCAACGAGGACGCCTACCTTATCAATCCCATTACGGGGTTGTTTGCCATAGCAGACGGTCTGGGTGGTAGGAAGGCGGGGGATTTCGCCTCAAACTATGCCCTTGAGGTTCTGGACGAGGAGTTGCAACATTTCCTTCATATCGGAAAACATCCGAGGGAAGCCCTCAAAGAGGCTTTCATACGTACGTCCACCAGAGTTTACGAGAGGGTGACGACCTCCCTTGAGGTGCGGGGGGCCATGACGACGCTGACGGCCATGCTCATACGGGAACACAAGTGGTACATAGCCCACGTGGGAGATACCCGCATATACCTCGCCCGCGACAACCACCTTTATCTGCTTACCGAAGACGATACGAAGGCCCAGCTCATGGTCAAGAGGGGGTTGATATCGGCGAAGGAGGCCCTCACCCACCCCGCCCGGAACGTCCTCGTCAGGGCGCTGGGTTCAAGATCTATCGTAAAACCGCACACTTACGAAGGTTATACCGCAAAGGGAGACAGGTACCTTCTGGCATCCGATGGGCTTTACGCCTACTTTACGGACGAGGAACTCCTGAGGTACATGATGAGTTACGAGCCGAAACCTCTCCTTGAGCTTCTCAGGGACGAGGCCAACGAGAGAGGGGGGGAGGATAACCTGACCGCAGTCGCCATCATGATAACCGATGCTCCTCTTGTGGCGACCCTACTTGCCAGATTCCAGACTTTTACGTTAAGGAGGCTGATATGAACCTCATAGGTAAGGTTATAGACGGGAAGTACAAGATCCTTGAGAAGATAGGTGCCGGCGGTATGGCCGTGGTTTACAAGGGGGAACACGTATACCTGAAACGTCCCGTGGCGATAAAGGTCCTCTCTCCCGGGCTGGCGGGAGATAAGGTCTTCGTGGACAGGTTCTTCAAAGAGGCCGAAACCGCTTCCCGCCTTGACCACCCCAACATAGTCAAGATACTTGACTTCGGCGATGAGGACGGACTACTCTACCTCGTGATGCAGTACGTGGAAGGAGAGACCCTTGAGCGAATACTTCAGGCGAGGGGGAAGTTGAGCCTGAGCGAGGCCCTCAGTATAGCGCTCCAGATCCTTCCAGCCCTCGGGTACGCCCACGAAAAGGGTATCGTCCACAGGGACATAAAGCCGGGAAATATAATAGTGGACTCACAGGGAAAGGCCTACCTTCTGGACTTCGGAATAGCAGCCATAATAGAGGAGGAAGAACAGAAGGCATCGGGAGGGCCGAAGAAGGCCGTCGGTACGCCGGAGTACATGGCCCCGGAGCAGTTCAGGGGGAAGGCAGATGCCCGCTCCGACATCTACGCCTTCGGGGTCGTCCTTTACGAGATGCTCACGGGTAAGACGCCCTTCGGAGACGCAAAGGACATTTACGAGCTCCAGTATAAGGTCCTCCGGGAGGAGGTGCCACCCACGGGAATAAGCGACAGGCTGGACGAGATCCTGAGGAAGGCCATGCACAAGCTTCCGTCTCGCAGGTTCAAGACGGCCTACGAGTTCGCCCAGGCCCTGATGGAGTTGCCGGAGGCCAGAGATCTCAACGTTAAGTCTCCTCTACCCGTACAGACCGTACGCATGGTGAGTGAGGAGGAGGAGCAACCGTTGGAGGAGGGAGAGGAGGAGGTACGGCCGGAAGCCATAAGGAAGATAACCCAGTTCATAGAGCTCCCGGAGGAGGAGGAGTTTGAGATAAAGGAGAAGGGGTTCCCGTGGGGTCTTCTCGTAGGTTCCGTAATCGTCGCCCTCCTCCTTATCGCCGGCGCCATATTCCTGCTCGTAAGGTTCGTCTTTCAGGGAGGTTAACATGTGTATAACGAAGGACGACGTCTTAAAGGTCGTAGGGGAAGAGTACGAGTACTTCTCCAGAATCTACCGCTCCTTTGAGAGGAAGGATATGCCGAGGTTGTCGCCAGAAGAGATCGTAGAGAAGTGCATAACGGCGGCACAGGAGGAGATAGTTGAGGGCGAAGGGGAAGCGGTTATAAAGGCCTACGCCATAAGCGTGGCAGCCCGGATACTCAAGAAGGTCCTTGAGGAATAGCCGGTCGGGAATAGAATTCACGCCATGAACCTGAAGAGCCTTGTGGAGGAGGTGGTACACGTGGCGGAGGGAGCAGGGAAGATCCTCCTGAACTACTTCGGTAAGACCCTTCACGTGGAGAGGAAGGGGTTGAGGGACATCGTTACGGATGCGGATCTGGCTTCCGAGGAGTACATAAAGGGCGAACTCCAGAGGAGGTTTCCCGATGTTCCCTTCTTCGGTGAGGAGACAGGTGGAGAGGAGAGGGGTATAAGGTGGGTGGTTGACCCTTTGGACGGTACGAAGAACTTCGCATGGGGTCTGGACATATTCGCCGTCTCCATCGCCCTCGTCAGGGACGACCACCCCCTTGCCGGGGTTATACACGTCCCCACCAAAAATATAACCGTATGGGCGTACGAGGGTGGAGGGGCGTACACGAAGGACAGGAAACTGGTGTTGGACGGTGGCCGACCTCTGTCTGAATCCTTCATAGCAACGGGTTTCCCCCACGGTAATCCCGAGCTCGTGGACCCTTACATCGTAGGGTTGAGGCGGGTACTCAAGAGGGCGATGGCCATAAGGAGGCTGGGCAGCGCCGCCTACGACCTCGCCATGGTTGCCTACGGCATGTTTGACGCCTTCTGGGAATTCGGTCTTGCGCCGTGGGATACGGCGGCCGGTGCCGTGATAGTCCGGGAAGCCGGGGCCGTTTTAAGCGGAATAGACGGTTCACCGTGGAACATAAATAGTCCGACGATATTCACGGGCAAGAGGGTGCCTTACGGGGAGATGCTAAAGATCTTCAGAGGGGAAATACGGGTAGATTGAGCAATGACGCCCTTATAATAGGCGTTGGATGAGCAAACTGTCCGCCCTGAACATTTTGAAAGAGAAACTCGGCGAGGATGGGGTTAACGCCCTAATTAAGGTGATTGAGGAGGAGAGGGAAAGGACGAGAGATGACCTCTTTCGTCTCCTTGAGGAGAGATTCGCCAGAAGACTGGCGGAGGAGATAGGGAAACTCCGCTCTGAGATGTACGAACTCTTTGCCCGTCACAGTGCCGAAGTGGATGGGAAGATTGAGGGCCTGCGCTCCGAGATGATAGAAAAGATAGAGAGCCTCCGCTCCGGGATGCACGACGAGATCGGAAAACTACGTGCCGAAGTTCATCAGGAGATAGCGAAGGTCTGGAACGAGATCGGCAAGCTCCGGTCCGAGATGACGGAGAAGATAGAAAATCTCCGCTCCGAGATGCACAGCATGAAGGCCGACATTATCAAGTGGATGTTCATCTTCTGGGTATCGCAACTCCTCGCACTATCCGGAATCATCTTTACCATCCTGAGGTTCGTGAGGTAATACCCTACTCTAACACCTCCCGTATGTACCTGTCGTAGATCCTCCTCTCCTCAGGTGATAGTCTCTCACCCCTCATGTACTTCCGGTATATCTCGGCTATCTTCTCCCGGTCTATTACAGGTCTGGTGTACTTCCTCTCCACCTTGAAGGGTTTGGGCCTCTGGGCCTCGTACTTCGGCTCCATCCTCTGGCGGCGCAGGGCCTTGCGGGCCTCAAGGAGTCGGATGGTTATCTTCTGCGCCCTGCGTTTGAGTTCACCAGCCTTCTGGAGGGCGTCGGGGGAGGACATCTCCCTCTCCAGGTCCTTCATCTCCTCAATCGCCCTCTCCAGCTGTCTCATAACGTCGGATGGCATACCGCGATTCCTCATACCCTCTAACATACCCTCAAGGGCCTTCCTCAGGGCCATCTGTCTGGCCAGCATCTCGGCGAGCTGCTCCGAAGTCATTCCGGATCCGAGCTGCTGGGATATGCTCTTCTGTTCCCCGGCCATACGGGCCAGCTGTTTCATGTAGGCCTCCATACCCGTAGAGCCTCCCGCATTCTGACAGGCCTGGGCCGAGGAGGAGGTCATAAGGGAGAGCATACGCAGGAGGGACTGGGCCTGTTTGATGTGGCCCTCCGCCCCCTTCCTATCCCCCTGCGATAGTTCCTGCTGGGCTGCCTCTAATTCGTTGTATATCCTCCGGGCCATCTTTGAAAGCCGGGGGGATACGAACACGTTCTTGCCGGATAGCTCTTTCAGTTTGGATTCCATATCCAGAGCTACAGCTTTGGCGTTCTCAAGGGTCTTTTCGCCAACGTCCCTATCCAGACGCATGTCCATGAAGGCCGCAGCGTCCCCTATCTCGTTGAGGGCGCGCACAACCTCTTGAGTACGACGGTTTACCAGATCTTCGTAGGTCTGCTGGGCCATCCGGGCGGCCTTTTCAAGGGATTTCCGGGCCTCCGCCTGATCCTTCCTGAAGTTCCCCCCGCTCCGCATCTTCTGTATAGCCCTGTCCATGTGGGATCCGGCCTTCTTCAGGAGGTTCTCCATCTCCGCAATGCGTTCCTTATCCACGTCGGGTATCTTCTTAAGGCTATCCAGTTTCTTCTGCAGTTCCTCCAGATCGCTCCTGAGTTTCCCCTGCTCGTACACCTCCCTCTTACCCTCTATTTCCATCTGCTTTGTGGCCATCTCCTGAAGTTTCTCGGCCATTTCCCTGAGCCTCTTTTCCTGTGCGTACCTTTCCAGAAGTTTTTTGAACCTCTCCAGCTCCTCCCGGAGTTCCCTCTGGGTAAGGCGGAGATTTTTTAGGGCCCTGGCCACGGCCTCCGGGTCCATCTTCCTCATAGCCTCCTCAAGTTTCTTCAGGGCCTTCGCCAGTTCCCTGTCCATGTTCTCACGGAAGAGCCTCCGTACCTCCATTACAAGACGGGCGAGTTCCGGATCCTTTATGCGGGAGGATATGCGTTCAAGGGCCTCCCTTATCTCCCGGTAGGTCTCCTCCGTCTCCCTCATGGCGCGGGCGAGTTCGCTCCGGGTCTCCTGCGAGAGCGTCCGGGAAACCTCCAGCTCCTCCTGAAGTTCCTTGAGCCGTTTCTCCAGTTCTCTGACCTCATCGCCCTTCTCAGTGAGAAGTTTCTCTTTGAGGACCTCCTCAGGGGTCCGGGGAAGGAGTATCAGGGTGTCGGATACAGAAACCTGTCCGGCGACGTCCACGGCGTAGGCTACGGCCTTGAGAGTATCCCCGGCGTTGAAGGTTATCTCGTAGGATACGTTCGGTACCCGTCCATCAGGTCCCAGCCTGCTCCTCTCCCACTTCCCTCCCCTGTAAACGTACAGGCCCACGTCTTTGAGGGCGATGTCGTCGTAGGCAGCGACCACACCCCCAACGTCCTCCTCCGTCCTGATTATCCCGGTAGGATGGAGGGTTATGCCCGGAGGGTTATCCCTTATCACCCTTACCCGGAAGGCGGGATACCGGAACCTCTTCCCCATCCTGAAGACGTCTACCAGAACCTCAACGTCCTCCTTAAGGGTGTCTGGAAGGTTCACGAACCGGGCGCTGTCCCCACTGTGTCTTATGCGCAGGCTGTCAAACGTGCTGTTCTCGTAGGCCACGTTCTCCCTCTGCAGGGGCCTCCTGCTCAGGCCGGTGTACGGGGGAGGGACCACGTACCCATCAACGCCGTAGAGGACGGGCCGGGGGATCACCCTCAGTCCGGCCTTCCCTTCCCTTCCCTTTACCCGCACGGTGTAGTCCCCCGGTGGTAGATCGGAAATACGGGCGGTTCCCCTTACGGTTATCTCCCGCTTAACCTTCCCCTCTATCAGTAGTACGAACGTGGCGTCTCCCCCCTCTCTGCCGAACTCCACGTTCAAGGTATCCCCCCTGTAGGTACCGGACACCTTCAGGGTGTCCCCGGAGAGGAGCCGCAGGCTGGAGGGGTGGAATACGGCCGGCGGTTTCTGGGGAAGGCGGACGAAGGAGAGTAGCAAGAAGACGGCGGATACCCCAAGAAGGAGAAGGAGTACCCTGAAGTTCGGCCTGTAGTTTATACGGAGGGACGCGACCTCCTCCTTCAGCCTGTTAACTGCCGGATGCTTTATACCTCTGCTCAGAAGTTCGTATAGGGATATGAGCCTCTCCCTGAGGTCGGGATTCAGCTCCTCAAGGTACCACAGGAATCGCTTTTTGTCCCACGGTTTGAAGAACAGGAGAAGGAGCAGAACCGCCCCGATGTAAACCGGAACCAGCCACGCCTTCCCCACGGCTATCAGTACTATGGATACACCCGATCCCAACAGCAGAGAGAGACCGAGGGTAAGTACGAGGTGTATCCGGAACAGTTTCTCCGCCCTTTTCACGCGTTGCTAATTTTAGGGCGGAACCACCGCTCCGTGTCCTGCCGTATAATTCCCGGAGAATGGCCAGTTTGAGAGTCGGTTCCGTAATAAGGTACGAGGGTAGAGAGTACATAGTTCTGGACTTCCAGCACATCCACAAGGGACGGGGAGGTGCCACCGTCTCGGCCAAACTCAAGGACCTGAACACGGGTAGGGTCCAGACCTTCACCATCCGCGACCTTGACAGCATAGAGTTCGTCATGGTGGAGCGCAAGCCCGCCATCTTCTCCTACAGGGATGGGGACTTCTACCACTTCCTTGACGCCGAAACCTACGAGGATATCACCTTCCCGGCCCAGGACCTTGGGGACGCCGTCTCCTACCTGAAGGAGGGTCTGGAGGTCCAGATAGTTTACGCCGACAACCGCCCCGTCACCGTAGAGTTGCCCACGGTCGTGGAACTGGAGGTGGTGGATACCCCTCCGGGTGTGAGGGGAGATACCGTAAGCGGAGGTTCCAAGCCCGCCACCCTTGAGACCGGCAAGGTGATAAAGGTCCCTCTCTTCATAAATCCCGGAGACGTCGTTAAGGTGGACACCCGAACGGGAGAGTACATAGGCAGGGCGTAGTATGGCCGGTCAGAAGAAGGAAAGAGGGTTCAATCTGGATCTCCTGAGGGATATTCTGGCCATATTTGAAGAGAGCGACGTGGCCAGACTGGAACTCTCCACGAAGGACTTCAAACTGAAGCTCTCCAAATACCCGGAGAACGTACCCGCACATGCCCCACAGGTGATCACGCCATCACCCGCACCGGCACAGGCTCCTACTACTGAAAAGGCCGTTGAACCTCCACAGGAGAAGGAGGAGGAGAACGTCCACTACATAAGGGCGCCCATGGTAGGGACCTTCTACAGGGCGCCGGCCCCCGGAGCCGACCCCTTCGTCAAAGAGGGGGACAGGGTCAAGAAGGGGGACGTCGTCTGTATAATAGAGGCGATGAAGATAATGAACGAGATAAAGTCCGACGTGGACGGGATAATAGAGGAGGTCCTCGTGGAGAACGCCCACCCCGTTGAGTACGGACAGCCTTTGTTTAAAGTAAGACCGGTATGAACGAGGGCGGTGAACGGAGGTTGAGGTTTCGCCAGAGGTTCCTTGCAGGGGTCGTGGTTCTGGCCCCCCTGTTCGTGACCCTGTGGGTCGTCATCTTCATAACGAACTTCATAGCCGGATGGATAGCCCGTCCCCTCTCCCGCATCCTTGAACCCCTACCCTACCCCGTCCTTCTGATCCCCTCCCTCCTCGTGGTCGTGGGGGTCATATACGTCGTGGGATGGTTCGCCACCACGTACCTCGGAAAGGCCATATTTGACTTCGTGGACGAAATCTTCATGAACATCCCCGTACTGCAGCACGTATACCGCATTGCCAGAGACACCATAAACGCCGTTTACAACATACCCAAGAAGACGGCCTTCCGTAAAGTGGTCTGGATAACCGTGGGGGACGGGAAGCGGATGTTGGGCCTGGTGACGGACGAAACCGAGGACCTCTACATCGTATTCCTTCCGTCCACACCCAACCCCACCACGGGCTTTCTCCTTCTGGTGGAGAAGAGCAGCGTTGAGGAGGCCGGAATGAGCGTGGAGGACGCATTAAAGGCTTTAATATCGGGAGGACTGATAAATGTTTTTCAGGAAAAGCGATCTGGACGAGCTCCTTGACGAGATAAAGGAACTCGCCGGGAAGGATAAGGAGTTGGTTGACCTGATAAAGGGGATACATCGCCTCTCAACCCGGACGACGGAGGAGGTCATGCGTCCGCGGGTGGACGTTGTGATGGTCTCCGAGGACGACACCCTGATGGATCTGGTGGAGAAGTTCCGGGAACACAGGTACTCCAAGTACCCCGTACTATCCTCCGAAGGGGATCGGATAGTAGGTGTCGCCCACATAAAGGACGTTTTCTTCCATCTTGATAGGGACCTCTCAAGCGTACCCGTGTCCGATATAATGCGCGAAGCCTTCTTCGTTCCGGCGGCTCAGGTGTGCTACAAGACCCTGAAGGTCCTCCAGAGGGAGAAGATCTCCATCGGAATGGTGGTTGACGAGTACGGGAGCGTGATCGGCATAGTCACGATAGAGGACCTCGTTGAGGAGATAGTGGGCGAGATATACGAGGAACACGACCTTCAGGAGGAGAAGTACAGGGAGCTGGAGGACGGCAGCTACCTCGTGAACGCCTGGATGCCCATAAGCGAGCTGGAGGAGCTCCTCGGCGTGGACTTCGGAGAGACGGAGAGTACGAGCGTGGGAGGTTTCCTTATAGAGAAGCTCGGGGGCCTGCCCGAAGAGGGGAAGGTCGTCAGGGTGGACGGTGTGGAGCTGGAGGCCAGAGAGGTAACTCCCCAGAGGATACTGAGCGTGGTCGTACGGAGGGTGAGGGATAACCTATGACCAGACCCACGGTGAGCCTCAAGGAGGTCGTGGAGAACTTCCCCGGAAGTCTGGACGTCCTTTACGGAGGTGGTATTCAGAGGAGGAAGCTCAAGTCCCCGGACCTCAACCGCCCCGGTCTTCTCCTTGCCGGCTTTACCGGGGAGTTTCCGAGGGAGAGGATCCAGATCCTCGGCCTCACCGAGAGGGCGTACCTCCTTCACCTTCTGAGATCCGGGGGAAGAAAGGCCGTCGTGGAGGCACTGGATAGGCTTTTCTCAAGGAGGATACCCGCGGTAGTCCTCACAGCCTCCGGGAAGAAGTTGCCGGACAGTCTCCTCTCCATGGTCCTTGACGTGGCCCGGAAGTACCGAACTCCGGTTCTATCCACCCCCATCCAGACCCCTTCGTTCATGGCCATGATGTCCGACCGCCTCGCCTACCTGCTGGCACCCCGCAGGACCCTCCACGGCGTTATGGTTGATATACACGGGGTGGGGACCCTCATAATGGGGGCGCCCGGTGCCGGGAAGAGTGAAACCGCCCTTGAACTCATAAGGAGAGGCCATAGGTTCGTGGCGGACGACGTGGTACTCGTCAGGAGGTACCCGCCTAACTCTTTACTGGCCGAACCCCCTCCCGGAAGGGAGAGTCTCATGTTCTTCATGTTCATACGGGGCATAGGTACGGTTTACGTCCCCCACTACTTCGGCGTGAGCGCCGTGAGGAGGTCCCATCCCCTTCATATAATCGTGGAGCTCTCCGATGAGGAGGGGCCAGTTGAGACCATGGACGTACTGGGTATAGACGTACCGAAGTACAGGGTAAAGCTCCATCCTCTGAAGGCCACGGCTACCGTGATAGAGAGCATGGCCCTGCACTACAAGGCGAACCGTCTTAAGGACGTCATCCACCTCCCCAGATTTGAGGCTATCCTTGAGGAGCAACTGAGGAAGGGAAGTCCTTAGAATACAGGTATGCGTGCAGGTAAACTTGTACTTTTCGCTCTCACATCCGTTCTGGTTTTTTCCGGATGTTCCCTGATCCAGAAGAGGGTCGCCCTGAAGGACTGTAAGTTCTCCCTGAAGGGGGTAAAACTTAAGAGCGTGGACCTGAGCGGTTTCTCCATGGACGTTATGTTATCCGTCCAGAATCCCAACAGCATAGACGCCGTCCTTGACAGGTTCGCTGGCAGTGTCCTCGTTGAGGGTGTTAAGGTGGCGGACGTGTCCAACAGGTACAGGAAGACCGTGAAGGCCAGATCCTCCAACACCGTACCCATAACCGTATCCGTTAAGTACTCCTACCTGAAGGGAGCAGCCACGAAGATCATGGGAGCGATAAACTCCCGGAGGGCCCGAGTCGGTGTTGACGGCAAGGCGTACATGGAGTTTGATATACCGTTCGTGGGGAAACAGAGTATCCCCTACCCGGTGAAGCTCTCCCGGACATTTACGTTTTAGTACCACACCGGGGTGGGTTTCACCCTTAAAATACACACCTCCGCCGGGGTGGCGGAATTGGCAGACGCGCATGGTTGAGGGCCATGTGGGCTTCGGCCCGTGCGGGTTCAAGTCCCGCCCCCGGCACTTTTTTTATCCGGAGGGGCGACCGGGGGGCCGTCCCGATGGTGCCTTACTCGTGGAACGCGGGTAAGGGGAAAAAGGAGGTAGAAATTGGCGAAGGAACTGGAGCATACGACCATCGGGGAGCATTACATAGTGGAGGCTTCGGGGTGCGACCCCGAGATCATCGGCGACGTGGAGAAGGTTCAGGACATCCTCGTGGAGGCGGCAAAGGAGGCCAACGTCCAGATATGGTCGGTATCCTTCCACCGTTTCGCCCCCAACGGGGTCAGTGGGGTGATAGTCATAGCCGAGTCCCACATATCCATACACACCTGGCCGGAGGTGGGATACGCCGCCATAGACATATACACCTGTGGAGATAACGCCCTACCCGAAAAGGCCGTCAACTTCGCCGTGAAGGCTTTTAAGGCCAAACACGTCCATATAACGGAGCTCACCCGCGGTGTCCACGACGGGGACCACATCTACTACCACACCCTTACGACCTGGGAGGAGATAGGTAAGGGAGAGAAGGTATAAGGGTAGCCCTCGTCCTGCCCTGCTTCAACTGCTTCCCTGAGGTAGAGGGGGCCGTTAAGGGTTACCTTGCCTATTTCGGAGCGGAGGACATATTCCTTATTGACGACGGCTCCGAAGGAGAAGATTCTTCCCTGCTTTCCGAGCGGTACGGAATAAACGTCATTAAACACGCTCACAACCGGGGCAAGGGAGCGGCACTGAAGACGGGATTTGAGGTCGTCCTGCAAAGGGGGTACACCCACGTACTTACGGCCGATGCAGACGGCCAGCATCCGGCGAGGTTCGTTCCTCTCTTTCTGAAGGCCGCCCGGAAGTACGATATGGTTATAGGCTCCCGGAAGGGCCAGATTAAGAGGATGCCTCTGCACAGACAGCTCTCCAACCGGATAACGTCAACCTTCATATCGGTAATGTTGGGCAGGAGGATAGAGGACAGCCAGTCGGGTTTCAGGCTGATAAGTGGGGAGGTTCTGCGGAGGGTTAACCTGAAGCGGGACAGGTACGACATGGAGTCAGAGCTGTTGGTTAAGGCGGTATGGATGGGTTTCACCGTGGGTTTCGTTCCGGTGGACGTCGTACCCTCAAGCAAGTCCTTCATAAACCCCGTGAGGGACGTCCTCAGAGCCATAACTCTGGCGACAGAACTGATCCTGTCAAGGGCGTAAATACACCCCGGCTTTAGAATTTGGAGATGAAGGATTACAGGGAGGAGTTCTGGAAAGGTCTTAAGGAGCTTAAGGACGAGATAAGGACGCTCACCAAGAGCCAGAAGGGGACCGACAGGAAGATCAAGGAGATATTTAAGGAACTGGCGAAACTCCAGAAGGAGACGGACAAGCAGCTCAAGGAGACAGATAGGATGATCAAAGAGCTGAGCCTTGAGGTGAAGAAGACGACCAGATCGGTGGCGGAGTTGAACGGCGTATGGAATAACTACAGCGAGAAGATAATCTTTGACAACATAGAGGACACTTTGAGGAAGGCGGGGTTCAGGGACTTCGTCGTCAGCAAAAACGTAAAGAGGAGTAAAAATTCTAAGAACGTTGATATAGACTTTCTGGCCGTGGGGGACGGGTACGTGGTTGTGGTTGAGACGAAGACCAGCCTAAAGGTTAAGGACGTCATGGGGTTCGTCAAGAAGTTGAAGGACAAGTTCTCAGAGTTCTTCCCTGAGTTCAGGAACTACAGGATATACGGGGCAGTAGTCGGTATAAACCTTCAGGAGGGTGTTGAGAAGTTTGCCTTCAAGAACGGCTTAATGGTCTTCAGGTATAAGGACAAGGGGGAGGTTGAGATACTCAATCCGGAGGGGTTTGAGCCGAAGGACTTCGGGAAAGCCTGATCCCATCACAGTTTTCTCTTTATCCGGTTTATCCAGAGAGACCTGAGGAAGGCGGCTGCCGGGACTGCCAGTATTACGCCGAGGGCGCCGAACAGCGTTGCCCCTATTATCAGGGAGAGCATAACCAGAACGGGATGGATCCCCACGCTCTTTCCGAGGATGCGGGGGGTCAGTATGAGGGTCTCCATGAGCTGGTCAACGGCCATTACGAGGGCGAACTTCAGGAAGGCCACGAGGAGGTTCGGTTCCGATATGAGGAGGATCATCGCCCCGAAGATGACCGTGAGGGCGAACCCTATGTTGGGAACGAGGTTGAACACCCCCGCAAGGAAACCTATCAGGAAGCCGTACTTTATACCGAGGAGCTGCAGGGATACCCCTACGAAAGTACCCACGATTATAGCCACGGTCACCTGACCGCGGAAGTACTGGGCGAGGAGGCCGTACATCTCCGAGAGTACGCCTTTGAAGTCTTCGGGGACTAGGCTGTTGATCTCCTCCGCGAGAACGTCCGTGTCCTTAAGGACGTAGAACCCTAATACGAGGCCTATAAGGGTTGAGAATAGGACCTCAAAGGAGGAGGAGAGGAGGGAGGGAACGTTCTTAAGCAGACCCGAAACTCCCGGAATGGATGCCACGAGCTGATCCCGCATCTGAAGGACGAGGGATACGATATCCTCCGATATCCCGTAACTGCGCAGCAGGGACTCAACGCCCCGGTTGAAAACGAGGAAGTTCTGAACCGTCCGGGCTATTTCCGAGAGCTGGAGGTAAACCTGATAAACTATCAGGCCCCCTACGAGGAGGCTGGCGAAGAACATCCCGAGGATTATTACCGCGGCGCTCACGCCCCTCGGAATATGCCAGCGCTCAAGGCGGCGGACGACGGGCAGGAATATGAAGGCTATCACGAGGGCGAGGCCCACGGGCCACAGGACGCTTGAGGCCAGACGCATCACTACGGCGACCGTGATGAGGAGCGAGACCGACCCCCAGAACTTCTCCCCTGCCCTGTAAAAGGCCATGGTGGAGAGGATCAGCAGGATAAAGGGACCCCAAAGCCCTTTGAAGGCGAGGAGGACGGCCAACGTCAGGAGTGCGACTCCGCTACCGAGGAATATCAGTTCCGCCAAGGTAGGATTTTAGGGGCGATTTTAAGGATAAACTTCTGGAGTAGAATTCACGCCTATGAGGAAGATACTCGGAGCCGTACTGTTGGGTGCGGTGTTGCTAACGGGTTGCGGTGGGAAGAGTGAGAAGAGCGGTGACGTTTACGATATAACCGTGAGAACCATAGACGGTAAAATACTGAAACTTTCCGACTACAAGGGCAGGGTGATCATAGTTGACTTCTGGGCCACGTGGTGTAAGCCCTGCCGTAAGTCCATACCCGACTTCAACCGGTTGCAGGAGGAGTTCGGGGACGACCTCCTCATCCTTGGGCTGTCCAAAGATGACTCGCCGGAGGACGTAAAGGCCTTCATGAGGGAGATACCCATAAACTACCCCGTCGCCATGGCCACCCGGAAGCTGGAAGATAAGTTCGGTGGGATACTGGGATTGCCGACGGCCTTTCTCATAGATAGGAACGGGCGCGTGGTTAAGAAGTTTCTGGGGTACAGGCCGTACAGGGTCTGGAAGGAGAACGTGGAGAACCTGCTTAAATGATCTTCCCCTTCAAGGTTTTAGACAGGTACGTCCTGAGGAGTACGATCAAACCTTTCTTCGGCGCCCTCGCCGTTACCACCATGATACTCCTCCTTGACAGGGTGTTTGACCTGATGGATCTGGTTATAAAGAAAGGGGTCCCCCTTGATATAGTCGGTCTCGTTCTGGCCTACTCCCTACCTTTCATCCTGTCCATGACCATCCCCATGTCCGTGTTCGTCGGCTCCCTCGTCGCCTTTGGCAGGATGGCGCAGGACCACGAGCTTCTGGCCATGCTCTCCTCCGGAATAAGCCTCAACCGGGCCATAGCCTCCGTAGTTCTGGCCGCCACCCTCATAACCCTCTTCCTCTTCTGGTTCAACGATCGGGTGGTGCCGGAGAGCAACTACAAACTGAAGAACCTTCTCTTAGATATCTACAGCAAGCGACCGACAGCCCAGATAAGGCAGGGTACCTTTTCCCGTGTGGGACCGTTCTGGATATACGTGGGGGAGAAGGACGACAGGACCTCGCGCATAAAGGACGTGGTTATACAGGAGATGACCGACGCCGGTACCCAGACTATAATCGCAAAAGAGGGTATAATGTTCATAGACACCGCCCGCCGCCTCAACTTCGTCCTCAAGGGTGGGGAGCTGCACGAGTACGACCGCAGGGCTATGGACTACCGGCGAGTGTCCTTTACGGAGTACAGGCTACAGATACCCCTGAACGACGAGCTTATCCGGAAGCAGAGAAAGTGGAGGTCGGACAGGGAGAAGAGCGTCGGGATGCTCCTCAAGGAGTGGAGGGAGGTGCGAAGGAGATGGGAGGAGACGGAGCGGAAGGACCGGGGCCTGCGGAGGCGTATGAACTCCCTGATGGTGGAGGTGCATAAGAAGTTCTCTATGCCCATAGCCAGCATAATATTCGTATTTCTGGCCGCCTACATCGGCTTCCTGATGAGACGGGGAGGCTTCGGACCCGCCTTCGGGGTCTCCTTCTTCGTCTTCATCATATACTACGTGCTGCTCATAAGCGGTGAGGACCTCGGAAAGAGGGGGATAGTGCCGCCGGAGATAGGGATGTGGTGGGCAGACGTCTTCTATGCCTTTGCGACGGCTCTGATATACAAGCTGTGGGTGAGAGCGTAGGCGACCTTATAATGGCCTCTTGAGTATGGGGAACTTAATCAAGGGGAGCCTCTTCAGTGAGTACTTTCTGACCGAGGGGATAAGGGAGACGGAAGACTGGAAGAGGCTGGACGACGAACATTTGGAGGAAGTTTATTCTAAAATGAAAGATATTTTTATAAAATTTAGTAAAAGGAAGAATCCAAATGAAGCTGACACGGAAGAT
>WFXS01000032.1 GCA_015490465.1 Caldifarciminota bacterium | reverse complement strand
GACAGGCCCGGCCTCTCGTGGGGCGACGCCCTGCCCCTCCTATCCCTACCGCCCTTTTTGAGGGCCTTCTACCTCCTCCTCTCCTCCTTCAAGCACGACCTCCTCTCCGTAAGGACCTCCCTCCGCCTGACCCCGGAGGGGAAGGTGAAGGGGGAAGCGGCCCTCCCCGGAGGCCCAATAGAGGTTGAGGCCAGCGTGGCCCCCGACCTCTTCTACGACCTCGTACGGTTCGGGGACGTCGTCTTGGAGAGGAAGGAGTTGGGCTGGGAGGGGTTTTAGCTAATCCTTAACTTTCGGCGGTAGAATTGCATCTCATGAGGAAGATACTACCTTTAGCGGGTGTGGCCATACTCGGTGTAGTGGTCGGCGTCGTCCTGACGGCCAAGTCCAACCTCATAAACCGCCTGAACGCGAAGAACACCAAAACCGAATCCGTCGCAAGCGTACAGAAGACGGATAAGGGTACATTCATAACCATACCGTCCTTCGCTGATATAGCCGAACAGGTACTCCCGGCTGTGGTGAGCATAGAGGCCGAAGGTAAAGCGGTCGTTAACCTTCCGGTTGACCCCTTCTTTGAGTTCTTTTTCGGTCCTCGTAAGAGGGTAATGGAACGCAGGAGCCTCGGTTCCGGCTTTATCTTTAAACGTAAGGGGGACACCTACTACGTTATGACGAACAACCACGTGATCCGCGGTATGGATAAGATAACCGTTAAGATGAGCGATGGAACGGTTTTTGAGAACGTTGAGGTGGTGGGTACGGACTCCGCTACGGACATAGCCGTACTGAAGTTCAAGAGCAAGGATGACCTTCCCATGGTCAAACTCGGAAACTCCGACGCCCTCCGCGTGGGCGACTGGGTCATGGCCGTGGGTTCCCCCTTCGGTTTCTCATCAACCGTGACGGTCGGGGTTGTAAGTGCAAAGCATAGGGCGCTCGGAGGGTTGCCGGAGGCCCCCAGCATTCAGGACTTCCTCCAGACGGACGCCGCCATAAACCCCGGAAACTCCGGTGGTCCACTCGTTAACGTTAAGGGGGAGGTCGTGGGCGTTAACACGGCCATCATAAGCCCTACGGGTACGTACTCCGGCGTAGGCTTTGCCGTTCCCATAAACATAGCGAAGAAGGTTGCGGAACAGCTCATAAAGAAGGGTAAGGTCTCCCGCGGATACCTCGGCATAATCATGCAGAACGTGGACGAGAACATCGCAAAGGCCCTCGGCCTCAAGAAGCCCGAAGGTGTGATAATATCCGAGGTCGTTAAGGGTTCTCCCGCCGACAGGGCCGGCCTCAAGGAGGGGGACGTAATAGTTGAGGTTGACGGCAGGAAGGTAAAGAACGCCTTCACCCTGAGGTCAATCATCCAGAGCAAGCTCCCCGGTGAGAAGGTGAAGATAAAGGTCTTCCGTAAGGGCAAGTACAGGACCATAACCGTGAAGCTCGGCTCCCTTGACAGCCGTACGGCCTTCATAAGCGGGGGTAAGACCCTCGTGGACGAGAAGGTGGGCATAGTTGCGGTCTACGAGGACGGAAAGGTGGTCGTGAAGGAGGTCAAGCCCGACTCTCCCGCCGGGAGGATAGGACAGATACAGCCCGGAGACGTCATCCTCAAGGTGAACGACCGGCCCATACGTAATCTGAGGGACCTCAAGGAGGCCTTTGACATGGCAAAGAAGAAGGGTTCAGTCCTGATGCTCCTGCAGGGCAAGGAGGGCTTCAAGAAGTGGATCGGCTTCAACCTGTAGCGTACAGGCCCGACAGAGAGGCCATACTGAAGGCCATCGCCGGGAGGGACGTAGTCATACTGGCGGGGGGGCCCTCGCGGGAGCGGGAGATCAGCTTCCGCTCCGCCCTGAACGTCCAGAGGGCGCTTTTGAACCTCGGTATAAACGCCCCGATCATAGATTTCACGGCGGAGAACGTCCGTCACATCGCCCAGAACCCGCCGGACGTGGCCGTTATCATGATGCACGGGAGACCGGGAGAAGACGGCGTGGTCCAGGGCTTCCTTGAGGCCCTCGGCGTCAGGTACACGGGAGCGAGGCTTACGGGGAGCGTCCTCGGCATAGACAAGTACGTCTTTAAACGTTTTGTCTCCTCCCTCGGTATAAGGGTCCCTCCGTTTTTCCTCGTTAAGAGCGAAGGGGATATAGACGGTGCCATAGACTTCGCCGAAAGGGTGGGGTATCCTCTGATAATAAAACCGAGAGCAGAGGGGTCCTCCGTGGGTACGTACGTCGTGGAAGGGCCGGGAGAACTGGAGGTTAAGCTAAGGGAGAACCTCAGGGACTTCGGCCATACCATAGTTGAGAAGTTCATCAGGGGAAGGGAGGTGACCGTCGGCGTTCTCGGCACTGGCGAGAGGGCCTTCCCCCTCCCCGTCCTTGAGCTAAGGGTGAAGAGGCGGAGGTTCTACGACTACGTTGCCAAATACACGGAGGGGGAGACGGAGTTCGTCCTGCCTGCCGAGCTGCCTGAGGAGACCTACAGGGAGGTTCAGGAGATAGCCCGAAGGGTGCATATAGAGACGGAGTGCCGGGGGTTCTCAAGGACGGACTTCATAGTCTCGGAGGACGGCACTCCCTACGCCCTTGAGGTGAACACCGTACCGGGGATGACGGAGCTTTCCGACCTCCCTGCAGAGGCCCGGCATATTGGCCTTACGTACGAGGACGTCGTCCTTTACGTCCTTGAATCCGCCCTGATATAAAAAGGGGCGGGATATTCCCGCCCCCCGATGAGGTTTGTAGAAGCCTTTAGAACTTTACCACCTTTCTGACATCCCCGCCCTGGCGTACGAAGAAGACACCCCTGTCGGGTTCCCTATCCAGTCTCCTGCCGCTCACGTCGTAATAGGTTATCTCTCCATCGTCCGAAAGTACACGAGTTTCAGCGATGGAAACCGGAACAGGTACGAGGGTTATGGAAGATGGGGAGACGCTCAAGGTTTTAGTATCCACTATATCCCTGCTTCCCCTGTCAAATACGAGGAGGTTTCCGGGGGAGGTGTAGTCTTCGGCAGCCGGTACAAAGACGTAGTTTCCGTACACCACGGCCGAGGAGAAGCCCACGTGGGAACCGTAGTTGAAGGGAAGGAAGGTCTTAGAGGAGAGGACGAAGTACCCAACGTAACCGTACCCGGCAACTATGGCCGTATCGTTGGCCACCCGCATCACGAAGGAGAGGTTGGTCGGCGCCGCCGCGGAGTCCACGACGGAAAAGCCCGTACCCGTGGAGTAGGTCAGGACGTAAACCCTGTGGGTTGAGGTATCTCCCCACGCACCGCCGACGACGAGGAGGGTGTCACCGTTCCACGGTATGGCCCAGAACATGTTCGTACCCACCCTCACGCTGTCCACTATGGCACCGTTAGATGTGTCCAGAACGTACACCGTGGAGGGTCCCGGAGAGTAGGAGGTCATATCGTAACCGGTAGAGACTACGAGAAGGTACTCACCGTAAAGTCCGACGTACGTGGGAGAGAGGTTAACGTTCGTGTACCAGAGGCGGGAGTGGGAGTTCAGATCGTAGGCGGCTATCCTGTTGAGGAGATATTCTGCCACGAACCCCCTGCCGTCCTCCGTGTAGTCTCCACTCCAGAGGTTGGAGCCGCTGTCAACCGGAACGCTGTCCAGAGGAACGAGGGAGGTGTCGTGGATGTATATGAAGTCGGACTGAGAGGCTACGGAGTAGAGTTTCCCGCCGACGTACTTCACGTGGTTGACCAGCCTGCCGTAGGCGTCGGACGAGTCTATGAAAGAGAAGGGAGACGTAGCCTCAAAGGAGTAGAGAGGGCCGGGTGATCCATAAGGCCCGTGGGCTACCACTACCTTCTGGGCAAAGGCGGGTACTACCCATAGCGCCACCGTTGTAAATAAAAGCACACGCCTCATCATGGCCGTAGCGATAGGAACCGTCGCATCTGGACCCCCGAACCCCGGCGGGGGCCCGCGACCTCCTCCGGGCAGGTCTTCCGGCTCGCGGGCGACCTACTCCCCCGGCCTTCCCATCCCGCTTCGGCGGGACAGTGGCCTGTACGTGGGGTTTCGCTCCCGCTCACGGCCGCCGGGACGGCTCCCGATTCTCACGGGATTCCCTCAACCCGGAGGGAGGTTATTATACGGACGACTCTATTCCGGCAGGAACATGACGTGGGGGTTGAGGAGGTTTTCGGGATCCACCGTCGCCTTGATCCTCTTCAGCATCTCGTAAACCACGGGCGGAAGTTCCCTTTTCATCAACTCCCTCTTCAGTGTACCTATCCCGTGTTCACCCGCACACGTTCCGCCCAGTTCCCATACCTTCTCCACGACCCTATCCACCGCCCTCGCCATCTTCTCCTCCTCCCCCGGCTCGTACAGGACGTTCACGTGTATGTTCCCGTCCCCTGCGTGGCCGAAGCTGGCCAGCCTTACGCCGACCTCCCGCTCTACCTTCTCCGTGTAGGCTATGAGGTCGGGTATCCTGCTCCTCGGCACGACCACGTCCTCGTGTCTTATGGCGTATCCGAGGCTCTCAAGGGCCGGAAGGACGCCCCTCCTCGCATCCCACAGTTTCCTTCTCGTACTCTCGTCCTCCGCCGCCAACATGTCCAACATGCCGTTCCTTTCGGCTATCCCGTAGGTCATCTCCACCTGAGTCTCAAACTCCGGGCCGAAACCGTCGTACTCTATCAGGAGGAAACTTCCCGTGCCTTCCGGGAGGAAAGGGGCTATCTTCTCGCCCACGGCCTCTATACACTTGTGATCCACGAACTCAAGGGCGGAGGGAAGCAAACCCCTCCCCACCATCTCGGAAACCGTCCTGCTCGCCGAAACCTCGTCCGGAAAGGCCGCAAGGAGGGTGAACCTCTTCGGTGGACGGGGCAGGAGCCTCAGGGTTATTTCCGTTATTATGCCAAGGGTCCCTTCGCTTCCGGTAAATAGGGAGGGAAGATCGTACCCCACGACCCACTTCTTCGTCCTCCTGCCCACCCTCATCCTCTCGCCCGTGGCCGTCACGACCTCCAATTCAAGGACGTAGTGTTTGGTCGTCCCGTACTTTAAAGCCCCCGGCCCACCGGCGTTCTCGGCGACGTTCCCCCCTACGGTGCAGGTCTCAAGGCTGGCCGGGTCCGGGGGATAGAACAGGTTCATCTCCTCCACCGCCCTGTGGAGGTTTCCCGTTATGACTCCCGGTTCAACGACCACCACCAGATCTTCGGGGTCTATCTCCTTTATGCGGGCCATCCTGTCAAAGACTATCACGGCACCGCCCGGATGTGGCACGGCACCGCCGCTAAGGGACGTTCCGGATCCCCTCGGCGTTATGGGGATGCGGTACTCTTTAAGCACCTCAACCGCCTTAATAACGTCCTCCGTACTCTCCGGATGGATGACGACTTCGGGTACGACGGCAGGGGCATCGGAGGAGTCTCCGGAGTACATGGCCCTGTGGTCGGGATCGTCCCTCACCTTTCCCTCACCTAAGGCGAGTTTGAGCCTGTCCTTCCAGTTCATGCGTATATTTTGAGGGGGAAAAGCAGCCTAACTCAACACCGTGAGGATCTGGGGTACCGTCGCGTCCGTCTTCACGGCCCCCGGATGGAACTGGGTCCTGCTGGCCTTAAATCCCGCTTTCCTGAGGAGTTTCACGACGCGGGAGGGCGAGGGCGTCCTGCCGAACCGGAAGGAGTCAAGGGGGTAGTACATGGGTACGTCTATCTCCTCTATCATCTTTCTCAGGGCCTTTTCTTCTTTCCTCCAGCCGAGAGTCTTCGCCTCGTCCAGCATATTCCGGAGAAAGTCCCTGTCGTAAAGCGTCCCTGTCCACAGGGGACCGACGACCTCGTTCTCGCCACCGCAGACGCTACACGTACCCTTAGCCCCCACGGATACGGAGTAGGTCCCGCACTTCCTGCACCTCTGGACGAACCCCACACCTTCGGGACTCCTCCTGTCCATTACCCTCACTAAGAGACGGTAAGCGTACCCCTCGTAGTACACGAAAACGGGGGAAACGGAGAGGTTCAAGGCGCTGGCAGTATTCCACACCGAGTAAACGAGCGCCCTCGCACCCATTTCGGCGTAGGTTTTCCACGGCCTCAGGGCCACGCCGTAGAGCCTGACGTCGTCTCCCTTGCGTTTGCCGGAGAGGGTGGCCGTGTCCGTTGACGTGATGTAAGCGTACCCGCCCGGTCTAACGAGGCTCAGGGCGGTACTGAGAAAGGGGGAAGGGCTTCCAAAGGGGTCCAGGTCCACCCAATCGTACCTGAACCCTTCGCATACGAACCTCTGTCCGTCGGTGAGGAAGTCGGAGACGGTGATCCTCAGCCCATCGGTGGGAAGGTTGTTCTCAAGGTAGTTGTGCAGGAGTTCGCACAGGAAACCCCTGTGGCCCTCGTTTACGTGGTGGGTCTCCGGCCGTACGTACTTCGCGTACAGGAGGGTTCGGGTTCCCCCTCCGGCGAAAGTCTCAAAGATGGATAGGGGACGGGCGACGCGGGCGGCCAGTATCCCCAGCCCCCGCGCCACCTCGGCCTTCGGATTGTAAAAGGCCCTGTTAAAGGAGAAACGTACGCCCTTCTCTACGGGCAACCGTTATAGTTCCTCCATATCCCTGAACCGGCCCAGCTTGTGGATACGGATGGGGTTCTTCAGCTTCTCTATGGCGGATATCTCCAGCTGGCGTACCCTCTCACGGGTAAGACCCAGCTCCCTTCCGGTCTCCTCAAGGGTACGGGGCTTCTTCCCGTCAAGGCCGTACCTCAGCTCTATCACCTTCCTCTCCCTCGGCGTGAGCATGGATAGGGCCTCCTCAAGCTTCTCCCTGAGGGTCATGAGTTTGATCTCCTCCTCCGCCGGAAGCTTGCGGGTGTCGGACAGGATCTCACCGAAGGAGGCGTCCTCGTCCTTACCTATGGGCTTGTCCATGCTTATCGGCTCCTTAGCCACGCTTATCGCCCTCTCCACCTTCTCTATGGGCATTTCAAGGTACTCGGCTATCTCCTCTATGGACGGTTCACGTCCCTTCTCCTGAAGTAGGGCCTTCTGGGCCTTGTTTATCTTGGTTATGGTCTCTATCATGTGGATGGGGATACGGATGGTACGGGAGTGATCCGCTACGGCCCTCGTTATGGCCTGCCTTATCCACCACGTGGCGTACGTGGAGAACTTGAACCCCCTCTTCCAGTCGTACTTGTCTATGGCCTTCAGAAGTCCAAGGTTACCCTCCTGTATGAGGTCCCCGAAGTCAAGACCCCGGTTCATGTACCTCTTAGCCTCGCTTATCACGAGCCTGACGTTCCCCTCGGCCAGCTTCTCTCTGGCCCACTGGTACTTACGGTATATCTTAACCAGCTTCTCGGCCGTTTTCTTCGCCGTTTCGTAGGACTCTCCGAGTTCGGCCTCCATCTTACGGATGCGTTCCCTTATGCTCTCCTCAAGCGCCCTGTACTCGTCAACGAAACTCTGCGCCCCTATCTCTTCAAACATCTTCCTCTCGTTCTGTATCCTCTCCAGCTCCTCGTAGAGGCGACCGAGCTGCTGGACCTTCTTGTAGTAGTCCTTGTAGATCTCAACTATCCGGGTGAATATGGGACCCATGTCAAGGATCTTGTTGACGATCTCCTTAAAGGCTATCTCCGCTTCCCTTAACTCCTTCTCGTCAAGTTCGTCCCTCTCAAGGAAGTACCTACGGGCCAGAGGCCAGCGGGCCATGAGGTACTCTATACCGCGGGACAGACGCTTGCGCTCCCTCTGGTTCTTTACACGGTTGGTCCAGTAGCCGGGATCCACCTGAAAGATCTCCTCGGCCTGCATCAGACCCTTCTGGGCCAGCTGTACGAGGTACATGAAACGGGACAGGCCGTAAAAGGTGGAGACGAGCGTACGGGTAAGCTCCGTCCTCGCCTCGTCTATGGTCTTTGCAAGTTCCAGCTCCTCCTGTCGGGAGAGGAGCCTCATCTCCGCCACCTGCTTCAGGTATATGCGGACGGGGTCGTCCTTGTACTCGGAGGCGAGACGGTCCTCCTCCGCCTGCAGGATGCTGTCTATATCCTGCTTGCGCTTACTCTTCTTCCGGCGCGTGGAATGTTCCGTCAGGTCCTTATCAAACTCCACCCCCTTCTCCATGAGGGCTATGACTATCTGCTCAAGGAGGGTGTCACTCTGAACGTACTCGGCCGGCAGTTTCTTGAGGAGCTCGTCAAAGGTGTAAGCTCCCTTCTTCGCCTTAGCCTCCTGGACTATCTCGTCCAGGATCGCCTGTATATCCTTCTTACGCTCCTTTACTCCCTTCATTCAGCCTTTACCTCCGTTTCTTTTATGCGATGGGCCCTCCGACGGAATAGCCGTATGAGGGCCTCCTCATCTCCCGCCAGAGCGGTTTCTCTCAACTTCAGGTCGTCCAGCTCCTCCATAAGCCGGGAAAGAGCCTCCCTCACCTCCTCCTTCGGGAGGATTTCCCCGTGAACGACCGCCGCCTCTTCGGGCTTAAGTTTCTCGTAAAATTCGCCGAAAGGTACGCCCTCCTTCAGGGCCATGTACATCCTGTGCGTCAGGTTTGTGCGCTCGCTCAATCTCTCAAGTATCTCAAGCACCTCCTCGGTAAGACCGTAGTAGTACCCCAGTATCAGGAAACGGTCCACCGCCCGGATGCTTCCGGGTCTTCTCACAGTTATCCTCGGTACATCGGATACGCTTATCCTGTACCCCGCCCATCGGCTCACCTTCTCGGCGTAGAACTCGTATATGCTCCTCTCCGACGTGTAAAACGCTCTGAGGAGCGGCATAACGGCCTTGATACGATCCCTTATGACGAGGGGATCGGAGGGTTTATCACCGAGTACGTAGTCCACTATGTCCACCGGTTCGGGCAGTTTCTCCCCCTTCAGAAGGAAGGAGGCCGGGTCCTCCCCCTCCGGCAGGACGACCACCTGCGGTATTATACCGGCCGACGCCAGTATGACCGCCATCTTCAGGGCTGCCCTTGAGCCGGCCTCGTCGCTATCCGGCACTACGAAGACCTTGGGGGCGAACCTGTATAGCAGGCGGGCATGCTCCTGCGTGAAGGACGTACCCAGCGGAGCGACGGCGGTGTCGTACCCGTACTGGTGCATTATTATCACGTCAAAGTAACCCTCAACTAAGTAGAAGTGTCCCTTCTCTCTCGCCCTGTGTTTCGCCCTGTTGAGGCCGTACAGGATGGAAGACTTCTTAAACACTATCGTGTCCCTGCCGTTCAGGTACTTGGGATTCCGTCCGTCAAGGGACCTCCCGCCGAAAGACACCACCCTACCGGCCATATCGTAGATGGGAAACACCACCCTTCCGGCCATCATATCCCGCAGGTCACCGTTCCTGTTGTAGGCGACGCCGCTCTCCAGAATGTCACGCGTGCTGAAACCCTCCTTTATGAGGAAACGTATGAGAGAGTGGGGATCGGGAGAGTATCCCAGTTCCCACGAAGCCACGCTCTCCGGTGTCAGACCCCTACCCTTAAGGTATTCCATCACCTCCCGGCTCCTCAGGAGGTTGGACTTGTAGAACTGCCTTGCTGTGGAGAGTATGCGGTAAAGCGTGTCCCTCCTTCCACCCGTAGGCTTTACGTCTATCTCGTCTATCTCAAGGTTGAACATCTCGGCCAGACGTCTTATAGCCTCGCCCCTCGTTATCCCCTCTATCTCGGACAGGAAGGTTATGGCGTTACCTGAGGCTCCACACCCGAAGCAATAGTACACTCCCTTTTCTGGATCTACGTAAAAGCTCGGTGTCTTCTCCCTGTGAAAGGGACACAGACCCACGTACTCTCTCCCCGCCTTTTTAAGACGGGTATACCTACCTACCAGCTCAACTATATCTACCCTCTCAAGCAAACCACAGAATAATGGTAAATTTTACAATTTTGTCAACTACCGACGGGAAAAGGGGGGGCTTTCCCCCCCTTCCTTTTACCCCTCCCCAAGTCTCTTCTTCATGTCCATGAGGACTTCGTTGAAGGCGTCCTCAAACTTGAGGAGATCCTCCTGAAACACCACCACGCGGGTTCTCTTTACAGACCCATCTTTGAGCCTTCTCTTCTCGGATATGGCCATGTAAAGGTCACCCTTGCGGTTCTTCTTGATATCTATGAAGTAGACCCGCTTTCCCGCCTTCACCCTCCGGGTAAAGAGGGAGTCGTCCATATGCTCATCGCTCTGGAACTCATGCTCCATCATGTTTTCCATCATCTTTCCCCTCCTTCTTCCTTGGTTTGGTTTCCTTCTTTCTTAAGACCGAGAACCTCAAGGACCCTGCCCTCTATCTCGCGGTACAGGTCCGGGTTCTCCCGAAGGGTCTCAAGGGACCTCTCCCGCCCCTGACCCAGCTGGGTACCCTCATAGGAGTACCACGAGCCGGACTTCTTTATTATCCCGTGGGATACGGCCAGATCAAACACCTCGCCCACACGGTCCACACCCTTCCCGTATATCAGGGGTACCACCGCCTCCCTGTAGGGGGGTGCCACCTTGTTCTTCACCACCTTTATCTTGAGCATGTGGCCCACGGGGTTGTTGTTCTTATCCCTCAGGGTCTCTCCCCTTCTGACCTCAAGCCTTACCGAGGAGAAGAACTTCAACGCCCTTCCTCCGGGTGTGGTCTCAGGGTTCCCGAACATTACACCTATCTTCTCGCGGACCTGGTTTATGAATATGACCACGGCGTTGGTTTTGGAGACGTCGGCGGAGAGCATACGAAGGGCCTTTGACATGAGGCGGGCCTGAAGGCCCATCTGCTGATCCTCTATGGTACCTTCAATCTCCGCCTTGGGTACGAGGGCTGCCACGGAGTCTATGACGACGATATCCACCGCCCCCGTTCTTATAAACTGGGAGGCTATATCCAGCGCCTGTTCGCCGTAATCGGGCTGGCTTACCAGAAAGTTCTCCCTCGTGTTTATACCGAGAGATTGGGCGTAGGCTTCACTGAAGGCGTGTTCGGCGTCTATAAAGAGGGCAGTACCTCCGAGCCTCTGAGCCTCTGCTATGGCCATTAAGGCGAGGGTGGTCTTACCTGAAGATTCCGCACCGTATATCTCTACGATCCTCCCCCGGGGATAACCTCCGACCCCTATGGCGGCGTCAAGGGCGAGGGAACCGCTGGGGATAGCCTCAATCTTGAGGGTGGTCTCCCCGTCAAGTTTCATTACGGCACCGGGGCCGTAGGCCTTCTGAACCCTTTTGAGGGTTTCCTCAAGGAGTTTCTTCTTTACGTCCTCCACACTCCCCGACTCTTTCCTTTTTGCCATCAACACCTCCTACCTTTCAAGACGGGTATTTTAAGGGGGAGATACCACTTTTGTGGGATACTCCTTCCGATCCATGGTCTTACCGTTAACCTCAGTCAGGTATTGCGTCCATGGGGTGATGTCTCGCATCCGATTCGCGAGGTGATCGTATGGTACATTAAATCCTCCAATCGTTTAAAGGTATGCGTTTGGGGAACCGGTGCGATGACGGGTCCACATACTCCCGCCAGTACGCTAATCCCGCCTTACTATTAACCGAATACCAGAACTATACGCTTCCTCCTTAGAATGACCGTTCAATGCTACCGGGTATAGTTTCCCTCACGCTCCATCCCGTGAAGATAAGGCACCCGGAGGAGATCCGTCGTCTGAGTGATACCCTCCCCCCCTACCGTCTGGTCAGAGTACTTCCGGATATGGACACACGACCGGAGGACTCCGCCCTCGTGTGGATAGGTTACACCCCGGATGAACTCGTGATATACGCCCGCCTTTATCAGAGGGGAATAAACGCAAACAGCAGGAGAAGGGACGCGCCGACACTTATGAGAGGGAGGGAGGATCACATCAAGGTAATACTGAATACGAAGGGTTGGGGGATGATCTCGCCGTATTACGCCGTACTGGTTAACCCCCTCGGAACGGTCGCAGACAGGTACGGCAACTCCCAGTGGGACGGTGAGAACTACGCCAAAACCCGGGTCCACGACTGGGGGTGGGAGGTCCTCCTGAGAGTATCCTTCTCCACACTTGACTACACCCGTCAACCCTGGGCCATAAACGTGACCCGTACGATAGTATCAAAGTCCGAACTCCAGATGCTCTCGCCCAACCTCAGGGGAGATCCCGAATACGATGCACAACTCGTACTTGATTGGGAGTATATAAAACCGAAGAAACAGGTTGAGGTCGTACTCATACCCTCCTTCCGACTTCAGAGTGAGGCGGACAGCTCGTGGAATGGGGACCTGAGGAGAAGGGAGATCCGACCGACGGCGGGTATAACTGTCAGGGCAAAGAGAGGTCAGAACGAACTCTTAGACGCTACCCTTCTGCCGGATTTCTCGGACGTTGACGTGGACATAGTGGAGTTCAGTCTTAGCAGGCTACCCGTTGACTATCCGGAAAAGCGACCCTACTTCACGGAGGGGAGAACGTACGCCCCGGAAGGGCGTCTGATACGTACCCGCAACCTGATCCAGCCCCTTTTCGGTGTGAAGTTCTACTCCGCGAGGGAGAGAAACGACGTTTACCTTAATACCCTCAAAGACGTATACCTCGGTTCCGTTGCCTTCGGTAAGGCCACATGGAGACCCCTGAAGGAACTATCCCTGTCCTCGTCTTTCGTTATAACGGACAGTGCGAACTATCAGCTTTTCGGGGGTCGGGGAACGTACTATTTCAGGCCCCTGAACTTCAACTTCTCCTCTTCCCTTTACCGGAACTTTCCGGAGGATGCGGGCAGGTTCTCCGCGAGCCTTGAGAGGCACCTTGAGAAGGGATTGTCCTTCGTACTCTGGTACTCCCGTATCGGTAAGGGCTTTCTGTCGCCCTTCAACGTGAGGGCCATCAACTTTGATAACAACGAGGCGAGAGGTGGATGGATGGGCTACAACGACTACCTCAAACTCTACGGCAAAACCCTTTCCTACGAGGCGGGTATCCATTACAGGTTCAACAGGGAGATCGGGGGTGTCGTCCTGAGCGAGAACTTCGGAGGGTACTACCACCTCCTGATGGTCCCCTGGACCCTCAACGGCTCCTTCACCGTGGCCTACTACGGCTACTTAAAGTACCTGTACGGGTACGATAGGCTGTACGGTATAGACGACTTCACGGCCCGCTACGTTGAGATGAGCCTTCCGGGGTACTTCAGGTCGGAATGGCAGACGGCCTCTTTAAGCGTCGGTTTCGGTGAGTACCTCGGCCATCCCATGCGTTCCTACACGGCTTCCTTACGGGTATCACCTTTCGGAGTGAACACCGGACTTATAGCGTACGTTTACAGGACGATCCTTGACGACCTGAGGATGATCCAGTACTACGGCGAGGTTCCTCTACCCCTCGGAGTGATCCTCAAACCCTACCTGAACTACACGGAAGATGTGAAATGGGATTACTCCTACCTTGAGGGAAACTTCGTCCTCCTCTGGGAGCCGGGGCCCCTAACGGGCGTTTACCTCGCCGTCAACAAGAGGCTCGTGGGGAACACTCCGAAGGCCCTCCAGCACACGTACGAGAAGGAGGTCTTTAAGGTTCAGGTTCGCTGGAAGGTCTGGTAGGGGAGCTTTCGCTTGTGGGTTCGGATGGCCCCTTACCTTTTGGTTCCGAGGATTTCCCCTTCCCGTAAGGTCTTCTCCCTCTCCTCCTTCCCCTGCCCTTCTTCCCCTTACCCCCTCCCTTCCCGGAACCCCCGCCTATCAATCCTCCCGGACCGATTATAAACACGCTCTATTATACGGCCGATGGACGCTCCCGCGACACGTTCGGGTCGGCCTTAAAATAGTATCGCTATGATGATGATTCTTTTATCATGGACGTGGGTAACGCCGGAGTGGCTCCACGGCTACATCCAGAAGAAGGGGAAGGCCATAATAATAGACGTACGCACTCCGCGGGAGCATGCCATGGGGTACATCCCCGGCACCGACCTCCTCATACCCCACAACCAGATAGCCCGCCGCATATCCGAGATAAAGGCCGATCCTGAGAAGGACACCGTGATCGTGTACTGCCGCTCCGGTAACAGGAGCACCTTCGCCGCCCGTATCCTTGAGGCCAGAGGCTTTAAACACGTCCTCAACCTGAAGGGGGGCATAAGGGCCTGGATGGCCAAAGGGTACAAGGTGGAGAGGAAGAACAACAGGAGGTAAGATATGAAGTGTAACGTGGGTAAGACGGATCGCATAATCAGGGCGATCCTCGGTATAGTGTTTCTGGGGCTGGCCTTCGGCCTCGGCCTCGCCGGGATAACGAAGATCATCCTCGTAGTCCTCGGGATCGTTATGCTCTTCACGGCGGCCGTCGGCTTCTGCCTTCTCTACCTTCCGTTCGGCGTGAATACCTGCAGGAGGGAGTAGGACGTCTCTCCTGTGGACCCTTCTGAACCCCACCCCCGACAAACTCCAGCACCTGGGGGTGGGCTTTTTTACCTATACCCTGACCTATGCGACCACTCAGAGGGGTACCGTAAGTCTGGGAGTAGTCGTAACCGTAGGTTCGTCAAAGGAACTTTACGACCTCTACACCCGCAGGGGACATCCGGAGGTGTCGGATCTCCTGTGGACGGTAGCGGGAGGAATAGCGGGGTTCGTCATCACAAATGGGAAGTACGTTTCTGACTTACAATAGCCGCCTATGTTCCCCAATTTGAAGCGCAACCTCACCAGGGCCACCCTTATAGAGGAGGCCGTAAAGAACAATTACGGATTGTTAGCCGACTTCGGTTCCATAGTAGTGGATACGAGACCTTACACGGGCAGGTCTCCGAAGGACAGGTTCTTCGTGAAGGATGAGTTTACAGAGTCCATTATACACTGGAGTGACATAAACGTACCCGTATCTCCGGAGGTTTACGAGCGTCTCAGGCGCAAGGTGATAGGGTACCTCTTCGGGAAGACGGTGTACCTCCAGCAGGTCTACGCCGGGGCCCACCCCGACCATCGGGTGAACATAGAGGTCTATACCGAAGGTCCCGTACACTCTCTCTTCGTCCGCAACATGTTCCTGATACCTGAATCTTACGAGGGCTTTAAACCCTTCATAAGGATCTTCCACGCCCCATACCTGAAGGCCAACCCGGAGGAGGACGGGACCAGGAGCGAGGCTTTTATCATCCTGAACTTTAAGCGCAGGGAGGTAATAATCGGCGGTACGCCGTACGCCGGTGAGATAAAGAAGTCCGTTTTCACCTTCCTCAACTACTACTACCCCCACGAGCATGGCGTCCTCTCCATGCACTCTGGCGCTAACATGGGTAAGGAGAAGGGGGACGTGGCCGTATTCTTCGGCCTATCCGGTACGGGTAAGACCACCCTGTCCACGGATCCCGAGAGGCCGATCATAGGGGACGACGAGATAGGTTGGGCGGACGATGGAGTGTTCAACTTTGAGGGAGGGTGTTACGCGAAGGTGATCCGCCTTAACCCTGAGTACGAGCCGGGAATATACAGAGCCTCAACCCGCTTTGGGGCCATCCTTGAGAACGTGGTTATGGATCCGGAAACGAGGCAGGTGGACTTCAACTCGGCCGAAAAGACGGAAAACACCCGTTCCTCCTATCCCCTTGAGTTCCTTGATAACGTGGTACCCGACGGAAGGGGAGGCCATCCGAAGAACATATTCTTCCTCTCCCTTGATGCCTACGGCGTACTTCCCCCTCTGGCCAAACTTGACGGGGATCAGATAAAACTCTACTTTCTCGCCGGGTACACGTCCAAGATAGCCGGCACGGAGAGGGGTATAAAGGAGCCGCAGCCCACCTTCTCCATAGGTTTCGCCGAGCCTTTCCTTCCCCTTCACCCCCGCATATACGCCGACATGCTCTTTGAGAAGGTGCAGAAACACGGTACGTCCGTCTGGCTCGTTAACACCGGCTGGGTAAAGGGTCCCTACGGTGAGGGGGAGAGGATACCCCTGCCCTATACCCGGCGCCTCGTCAACGCCGCCATCAACGGCGAGATAGAGGAGTACGAGCGGGAGCCTCACTTCGGCCTATTAGTGCCGAAGAAGGTGGAGGGCGTACCTTCCGAACTCCTGTACCCGGAGAGGGCGTGGAAGGATAAGGAGAGGTACAGGGAACTCGCCCAGAAGATACGGAAACTCCTTGAAGAGAACGCCCACCGCTGGCTGAAATAAAAGTGTCCCCACCGCAAGGCGGGGACGAGGTGGGAACGTGCTTCGTGGTCTACTTTTTACGTTTTCGTTTGTTTTCGTTCTTTCCTGGGCCGCCCTTAACCACGACCATGGCCTTTGAGGATATCACCTTACCGTCCTTCCCCCTGACGCGGGCTACCACCACCGTGCGACCCGGTCTGAGGGCGACGAAGAGGCCGTCATCCGTTATCCTGCCAACGCGCCGGTTTAGGACGTACCACTCAACCTTACCGTCGTACTCTCTGGAGAGCCTGAACTGGACGGCGTCCCCCACTTTGAGCCGGGTAAACCTCGGAGTTATCGTTATACTCGTATCCTCGTCCAGGACTATCAGGCGTATGGGGAACTCCCTCACGACCACGTTCCCCTTCACGATGTGGACCTGAATTATCCCCCTCCCTTCGCTGAGGCCCTCAACGGAGTCTCCCACGATCCTGGCGATCCATCGGGGTTTAACGAACCACTTGACCTCGTGTCCCTTCGGGACGTCAACTTCCGGCAGGGCGGATTTCTCTCCCACCCTCAGGACCAGTACCCGTTTTTTAGGGCGGATCTCTCCCCTTTCCTGGTCCACCACCACGACCACGATCACCCTCCTGTTGTCCTTATACCTGCATCCGACGAGACTTCTGCCCACCTCAACGCCTATGAGACGGTTGCTGGCTGCCTTTATGGATTTTCCTCTTATAACGCTACATTCGGGCTTTACCCTCTTCCTCTCCCCTTTCCTTACCAGAAACGCAGGTACCTCCACCGTATCGCCCACAGCAAGGAACACCCTCGCCGGCATAAGGAGTCGCGTTGCCGTTAGAGTTATCCAGAGCATCACCCATTAGACCCGAAGATGTTCCAGAACGGCCTTAAGATACGGTCGTGATGTCCGTGGATCCCACTCTGGCGGTGTTGTACTTCTCACTATCCTACCTCGGTACGCCTTACAGGTACGGTGGGACGGACTCAACGGGGTTTGACTGTAGCGGCTTCGTGGGTACCGTACTCAGGAAGTTCGGCTATTCACCTCCCCGTACGGCCAGCGCCATGGCGAAGTGGGCGAAACCTGTCCCGATTGATAGCATGAGACCGGGGGACCTTCTGTTCTTTGACTACTACAAGAAGCCCATAGGACACGTCGGCATATACCTTGGCGACGGCAAGATGATACACGCCTCATCAAAGAGAGGAGTGGTGATAGACGATCTCAGATGGCACAGGAAACACTTAGTTAAGGTGGGACGCGTTCCCCTTCCCCTGCGGATAGCCTCCACGTTTGACGTGCCGGAGGACCTCTGACCGTACCGGTACAACGGCAATAGAATAAGCAACGTGTTGATATTCTCACGGGCGTTGGTGGGAAGGTACATATACGATAACGTGTTAGTTGAGAGCAGTGGGGGTATTATATCGTCCGTTAAGGTGAGCCTTGACAGGTACGACGTCGCCGGCTTCCTCATTCCGGGCTTTGTGGATACGCACTCCCACTTTACCTCTTATGCCCTCAGTCTGAACAGACCCCGTCTTGACGGTATAAAGGACCCGGAAGAGGCCCTGAAGTTCGTCGCCAGAAGGGTGGAAGAGGTTGAATCCGAGGTTGTGGTTATGGAGGGGTACGACGATACCACGTGGGGACACACCTTCAACCGCAGGGACCTTGACCGTATAACCGATCGTCCCCTGATCCTGAGGCGGGTATGTGGTCACAAGGCCGTTCTGAATACGGCCGCCATAAGGTGGTTGAAGGAGAGGTACGGTAATATAGAGGGTCTGGACGAGGAGACCGGCCTCGCCGTTGAGCATCTCCCCCTCAACCTGAGCAAGTACGTACCCCCCTCCGAAGGGGAGGTGGAGAGGGCCATACGGAAAGCGGAGGACCTTGCCGTAAAGCTGGGTATAGTGGCCGTGGGAGAGAATACGAAGGCCGTATACGTCAGAAAGCTCGTGGAGATGGACAGGAGGGGGGAACTAACCCTCCGGTGGAGGGTGGCCGTTTACTACAGCGAGTTGGGTGAGGTTTCGGATCTACTTGACTACAGGAGCGAAAACTTCCGCATAGTGGGGGTAAAGGAGTTCCTTGACGGGTCGGTCGGGGCCCGTACGGCCGCCTTCTCCTTCCCCTACGGGGATACGGGTAAGAACGGTCTTCTGCTTCACGACGACGACTACCTTACTGAGGTGATCGGGAAGGCGGAGAGTCTGGGTCTGGGGGTGTGGTTCCACGCCATAGGGGACAGGGCTATAGATCAGGCCCTGAGGGTGATTGAGAGGAGCAGGGATCCATCCGTTCACAGGATTGAGCACTTCCTCTTTCCGAGGAACGAGCATTACCGCAGGGCGGCTGCCCTGAGGGTGGGTGTGTCCGTACAGCCTAACTTTACAAGGAGGTGGGGCAGGCTCAGAGGCCTGTACCATAGGGTGGTGGGGGATGCCATATACTGGCACAACAGGTACCGCACCATGGAGAACCTCGGTATCCGCTACGCATTCTCCTCCGACACCATGCTACCCGGCCCGATCTACGGCATATCCGGTGCGTTGTACCATCCCGTGGAAGACGAGAGGCTTACGCTTGAAGAGGCCCTGTACCGGTACACGGCGGCCGGGGCCGAACTCCTCGGAGACCGCGACTACGGAACGATAGAGAAGGGCAAACTCGCCCTCATGAGCGTCTTCTGTCCCGAATGCCTGGGAAGACCTTAAGGAGAAGGGACCGTATAACCCGCGTGTACCTGATGCACCGTCTGGCGGCTTTCCGCATCCTCGTGATAGTGGTTGTGGCCGCCGTTCTGGGAAAGATCCTTCACTTCGTCATCTTCAAACCGGAGCCTTACCGATCTATGGCGGAGAAACAGCACGTTATAGAGGTCAAGGTTTCCGGAAAGAGGGGGACGATATACGACCGCATGGGCAGACCTCTGGCCTTCAGCGGTGAGGGCCTGACCCTTGAGATAGTTGACACCATCTCCGTTAAGGACTCTATAAAGCTATCCCGGTGGGGTATAAACGTCAGCAGGACCGCTCTACACAGGCGTATAGAGGGCCTTCCTCCCTTCCTCTGGGACTCCCTCAGGGGGATAAAAGGGATATTCCGGACGATCCGGAACAACCGCAGGTACTATCCGTGCGGTGAGGCGTGCGAGGATATAGTCGGAAGGGTGAGAGGGATACACGGGGTATCCGGTATTGAGTACGGGTACGACAGCGTACTCGTTCCCCGGTATACGGTGAGGAGGTACCTCAAGGACGCCTCCGGGAAGGTTTACCCCATGCCCGTATCCCTCTTTACGGCCATAAGGCACCTCCTGTTCGGTGAGGACATATCGGACGGTCAGGACCTCCACACAACCATAGACATGAACGTCCAGCGGATAGCGTACACGCTCCTGAAGGAGAGGGTGGAGAGGGTGGATGCCCGCGGCGGTATGGTGGTGGTAGCCGACGCCCGAACGGGGGATATACTGGCCTACTCCTCCGTAGGATCCCTGAGGAGGAACCATATATTCAACTACGAACCCGGATCCAACTTCAAGATCGTGGTCTATACGGAGGGTTTTGAGAGGGGTATAAAACCGGAGGATACCTGCGGGATATCGGATGGTGTACTGAACCTCGGCGGAGGGGTCCAGATAAGGGATATAACGCCCTTGAAGGATAAGACGACGTGGTACTGGGCGCTCGTTAAATCTTCCAACGCCTGTGCAGCAAAACTCGCCCTGATGATGGACAGTCTTCGTAAGAACGGTCTTTACAGGAGGGCGCTCCTCTACGGTTTCGGTGAACCGGCGGATATAGGTCTACCGGAGGATCCGGTAAGGTTTGAGAAACTGTCAAAGTACAGGATGTGGAGGAGGGTGAAGATAGCCAACATGGCCATAGGACAGGGGATATACGTCAACCCTATCCAGATGGTCCGGGCGTACATTATCGTTGCCAACGACGGAAAGTTCATATTTCCCAAACTGATTCAGGGGCCTGCGAGGTACTACCCCATACGGACGGTGGCGAGTAAAAGCACCTTCCAGACCCTCAAGAGGCTTCTCGTGGGCGTGGTTGATAGCGGGACAGGAAGGTGGGCCCGGATAAAGGGGATAAAGGTGGCGGGCAAAACCGGGACCGCCCAGAAGTACGATCCAAAGGCTCGTAGGTACAGCATGGCCAGATCCCTTACGTCCTTTATAGGGTTCTTCCCGGCAGAGACTCCCAGGTACGTGATCTACGTCCTTTTGGACGAACCTCAGAAGGTGCGTACGGGGGGTACGGCGGCCGCCCCTCTGTTCCGCAAGGTGGCCCTGGCTATCGTTAAGCTGGACAGTCTGTATGAGAAACGCTTACCGTCCATAGAACGGGGAAATTAGAAAGTTCGTACTGAGGGCACTAATGGGCAAAATTACATTACTTACTCCTTTATAATCCGGTTTCCCATGGTTATTTTGATATCTATCACTTTTATAGTTGATGAGGATCACTTCCGCGCAGGATACGAATACTACTACACTGGCAACCATCCCCTGACGTGGGAGGACTCATCCTACGCCCTGAGGAAGTGGAGGGTAGGGCTACATCTGTACGTCCGTAGGGGGCTGAGGATAGTGGGGAACGACCTTGACCTGAACGACGACGGCCTTCCGGACATAGTCCTGCTAAACAACGAATGGTACTTCAGACACGACTACCAGCCCTATTACCTGAACCTTGGAGGGGGGAGATTTTCCGTCCACCTGTGGAAGTACAAGTCGGACACCATGACGGCCATAGACGCCGGGTGGCTCGGGGATATAGACGGAGACGGGAAGCTTGACTTAGTAATAGGCGTGATGGAGAAGAGGGCGATGTCGGGTGTACTGATATACCACGACTATCCGTGGGACGAGTACAGGAGGGACACCCTCGCAGCAGGGTCGGTGGAAACCCCCACGGTTGCGGATTTGAACAACGATGGGTATCTGGACATAGTGGCCGGAGTATGGAGAGACGACGAGGAGGAACATCCGGACGGGATGGAGTGCAGCAGGGTCTTTTACGGTGGTCCTGAAGGATACCGCTCTTCCGGGTGTCTCTGGGGAGGGGGAACGCACGTCGTACTTGTGGCGGACTTCAACTATGACACCTACTTAGACGTCTTTGTAGGGAGTACGTACTACGGATTTGCACCGGTACATCCGCCGAGGATATACTACGGAGGGCCTGACGGGATAGACACCGCGAGGTACAGTCTGGTATGGACCGATCCGCCGCCTTACGACTCCTTTGGCACCTATGGGGGAACGGTTGCGGATATGAACGGTGATGGGTGGCTTGACATCGTGGGGTGTCATAACGACCGTATATTCGTTCTCTGGGGGAACTGGAAAGGTGAGTACTCACCCGATTCGGAGAGCATCTTCAGGTCGGAGGCTTGCAAGGCCGTACAGGTAGCCGACCTTGACGGGAACGGTCTTCTGGACATAGTGGCTTCTGAAAAGACGATAAGCGAGGACTGGCACAACGGAAGGGTAGTCCTGCTTTTCAACTACGGGGGTGGAAGGTGGAGGAGGGAGGAGCTGTTATCACCCGGTAGCAACGGTATACTGCTCCACGACTTCAACGGGGACGGGTGGACGGATATCGTCTCCTTTGAAAAGGAACACGATTACTCCGTCGTCTTCTGGAACCTCGGGTATGGCAAATTTTCACCGGGGAACCTGACACTGCTTCCGGGTACCCACAGGGCATCCCGTGGTCTGTCCGTTCAGATATTCGGTAACGTTTATGACAGATCCGACACCGTGGGCTTCCTCTCTGCCCCCATCACCTTTGACACGGCGGTCAACCTTTACGGCGTGGAGGTATTCGGAGAGGTGAAGGATATAAAGGTCTACGTCAGGGGGGAAACCAACGGTACAAAGACGCCGTGGATCATGGTTGACGTAGGGAAAGTGAGGGATTACCCTATACTATCCGGGATAAGGGAACTGGAGTACAGACTGACCGTAAACCTGAACGAGGGAGCGGGTTTCCATATTGATAGCATCCGGTTCCGTACGGGTCCCTCCAGTCATGAGGACGGATGGATGGCGAAGGTTATACCCTTCGGAAACGGAATAACGATCTACTCCTCCATGCAGGCGACCTATTCGGTTTACGATATGGCTGGTAGAAGGTTGAGGAGCGGTAGAGTAATCGGCACCGTGGACGAGATCGGTCTCACCAGAGGTGTGTACTACGTCGTTATGGAAGGTAGGGGCATAAGCAGGAGGTTCAGGGTAATAGTCAGATGATGCTCTCGTAAAATTACGTCCTATGATCAGGGACGTTGAGATGAGGGTGGGCAGAGTGATAGAGGCGAAACCGCATCCTAAGGCCCGCAAACCCGCCTACATCCTGAAGATAGACTTCGGGGAGTACGGCGTAAAAACCTCCTCAGCCCAGATAACGGACCTGTATCGTCCGGAGGACCTCTTGGGCAGGATGGTGGTATGCGTCACCAACCTCCCTCCCAAGAACATAGCAGGGGTGATATCCGAGGCCCTGGTTCTCGGCGTGCCGGACCGGGAAGGGAGGGTCGTACTCCTCAGACCGGATACGGACGACGTTGAGCCGGGGGCCGAGGTGTTCTGAGGCCAAGAACTCTCATCAATCCGATAATTCTCTTTCCACTATGGCAGCTATAACATGGAGCAGGAAACGGTGGACCTCCTGAACTCTCTGCGTGTCCCCCGTAGGAACCGAAATCACCACGTCCCCTTTGACGCCGGCATTTTTCCCGGTCAGGTATATTACCCTCATGCCTTTCCTCAGGGCCACGGCAACCGCCCTGTTTACGTTCTCCGACCTCCCCGACGTGGATATGGCCACCAATACGTCCCCTCCGTTGCCCAGGGCCTCAACCTGTCGGGAGAAGACCTCAGAATAACCGTAGTCGTTGGATATGGCCGTGAGGACGGCCGTGTCGGAAGTTAGGGCTAAGGCCGGAAGCGGATCCCTGTCGTTCCGTAGCCTTCCGACCAGTTCAGCAACGAAGTGCTGGGCATCGGTCGCGCTTCCTCCGTTCCCGCACACGAGAACCTTGTGGCCGCCACGTATGGCCTCCCCTATCATCTCCGAAGCCCGTACGACTTCGCCCTCAAGCGCCTCTATAAGGTCCAGCACCCTCTTCAGTTCCCTTAGAGCCTCCCTGAACTCCAACCTACCCCTCCATCACCTTAACGTAAACCTTCCTGCTTCTGGGACCGTCAAACTCGCAGAAGAATATCCCCTGCCACGTCCCCAGTATAACGTCCCCGTCCTCAACTATCAGGGTAAGGGACGGTCCAACCAGTACGCTCTTTATGTGGGAGTCAGCGTTTCCTTCAAGGTGGTGGTAGCGTTTGCCGGCAGGTACCAGTTCGCTCAGATGCTCGTTTATGTCCACCTTCACGGAAGGGTCGGCGTTCTCGTTCACCGTTAGGGCGGCCGTGGTGTGGGGACAGTACAGTAC
>WFXS01000031.1 GCA_015490465.1 Caldifarciminota bacterium | reverse complement strand
CCTTTCTGCCGTCGTACTTCTGAGCCTGCACAACGAGTTCGTCCGCCGTAAGGTAGTAGACGTAGTTACGGGAAGCCGCAAACAGGATGTACCCCACCACCAGGATAAGGGACAGAAAGAACAGAACCACCTTCCTCATTTCGCCTATTCTACGGATGAAACGTATTACGTGGACGGAATTCGGAGGGGATCACCCGCAAACGCGTGAAGAGGTGTTTCAGGGCAGGGGAAAACGTAATTTCAGTTGAAGGTTCACCCCTCCCCCGCTGGCATATCCGCGCCTCTCCGTCTTAAAATACCCTCCCCATGGCTTCAAACCTCTACGCCGTTATACTGGCCGGTGGTCAATCCAGACGGATAAAGTCAAAGCTTCCGAAGGTTTTCCACAGGATATCCGGGAGGACGATGATTGAATGGGTTATAGAGAGTGCGAAGACCCTTGACCCCGTGAAAATAATCGTGGTGGGAAACTCAACGAACCACGCCCTCCTGAGAGAGGTAACGTCACGGTACGAAAAGGTCTCGGTCATAGTTCAGGAGGTTCCGAGGGGGACGGGGGACGCGGTCAGGTACGCCGAAAGCGAGATCCCGAAGGGAGCCGTAGTGTACGTCGGAAGCGGGGACGCCCCCCTCATAAGGGGCGGTACCCTGAGGGAGATGTACGAGAAACTCCTCTCCAGCGATGCCGACGCGGTCGTACTCACGGCCGAGGTACCCAACCCCGAAGGGTACGGAAGGGTGATAAGGGAGGGGGACCGTTTCCTGCGCATAGTTGAACATCGGGACGCCACGGAGGAGGAGAGGAAGGTAAGGGAGGTAAACGCCGGATTCTACATGTTCCGGGCCGACAGGCTCTTTGAAGCCCTTAAAAGGATAACTCCGGAGAACGCACAGGGTGAGTACTACCTGACGGACGTTTTCAACTTCATGGAGAGGGTCCTCGTTCATAGGACGGACGACTGGGAGGAGATCCTCGGTGTAAACACCCGCCGCCAGCTCGCGGAGGTGGAGAGGATCATGCAGAGGAGGATCAAAGAGGGATGGATGGACGAGGGGGTAACCTTCGTCCTGCCGGAGACCGTTTACGTGGAGTACTCCGTTAAGATAGGACGAGATACGGTGATATATCCGGGCGTTTCCCTGCTCGGGGATACGGTGATAGGTGAGGACTGCGTTATAGGGCCGGGGCGCGTCCTGAAGGACGAGAGAGTACCCGACGGGACGGTTCTCCTATGATAAACTTAGTGGGCGTACCCTTTGAGACGGAGGCCAACTTCCTGCGCGGGGCGGCGTTGGGACCTGCCCACCTCAGGTGGCACCTCTGGGGTATAGACGAGTACAGCCCACTCCAGAAGGCCCGGATGCCTTCCCTTCACGACGCCGGTGACCTCTGGGTCAACTTTGACCTGAAGCCGGAAGAGAGGCTTGACCGCATAGCCGTGCGCATAAAGTCCCTGTTCGCCCGCAACGACCCGCGTAAGGCTCCGTACCTGTTCCTCGGAGGGGACCACACCATCACGTGGGCTACGGTCAGGGCGTTGAGGGACTGGATAGGGAACTTCGCCATATTACATTTAGACGCCCATCTGGACAGGTGGGACGATTACGGAGGGAGGTTTTCCCACGCCACGGTAATGAGGAGGTTGGAGGAGGAGGGTTTTACCGTCGGGACCTTCGGGTACCGGACCGTCGGCTCTCAGGAGTACGTACCGAAGTACGGCAACATGTACGACCTCTCCGGTGCGCTGGACTTCGTAAAGGTCCACGGTAAGGTCTACCTCTCTCTGGATGTGGACGTTTTAGACCCTTCGGAGTTCCCGTGCGTGAGCAACCCGGAGCCTATGGGCGTCAGGTTCGTAAAACTCCTGAAACTGCTCTACGCCCTTAAGGGGAAACTATTGGGTGCGGAGATCGTGGAGTACCTGCCTACCCTTGACCATTCCCATAGGTGCGGGAGCGTCGGGGCGATCCTGATGAGGGAACTATCAATAGTCCTATCCGCAACTTAAGTTAATTATGCGGCGTTAGAATATACGCTATGAACGAGATCTACCGTGAAATGGAGGACTCCATGAAGAAGGCCGTGGAGTACCTCAAAAAGGAGCTTTCCAGAATCCAGATAGGGAGGCCGAATCCCGCCATACTGGAAGGTGTGAAGGTGGACTACTACGGCCAGAAGGTCCCCATAAGGCAGATAGCCGGCATAAACGTTCATCCGCAGGAGAGCGCCCTCATCGTCCAGCCGTGGGACCCTTCCGCCATATCCAGCGTTGAGAACGCCATAAGGGCCGCCAACCTCGGCCTCAACCCCATACGGGAGGGCAAGGTCCTGAAGGTACCCATACCGAAACCCTCGGAGGAGAGGAGGAAGGAGCTCTTGAAACTGGCCAAACAGCTGGCGGAGGAGACCCGCATCCACATAAGGAACGCCCGACGTGAAGCCATAGAGAAGGTGAGGGAGATGGAGAAGGCCAAGGAGATAACGGAGGACGACCGCTTCCGCGCTGAGAAGGAGATCCAGAAGATAACCGATAAGTACATAGAGCAGGTTAACGAGATACTCCAGAAGAAGGAAAAGGAAATTCTTGAAGAGTAAGGTCCCCACCCACGTCGGGATAATAATGGACGGGAACGGGCGGTGGGCCCAGCAGAGGGGCCTGCCGCGCGTGATGGGGCATAAGGTCGGCGTGGAGTCCGTCCGTTCCGTTATAAGGGCCGCGAGGAAGGTGGGGGTCAAGTACCTGACCCTGTACACCTTCTCTTCGGAGAACTGGCAGAGGCCGGCGGAGGAGGTGGGGGCGCTCATGTACATGCTCAGGATACTCCTGAGGAGGGAGATAAAGAACCTGAACCATCTCGGTGTTCAGGTCAGGGCTATAGGGGAGCTACACCTCCTCCCGCCCGACGTCCTGAACATCCTGAACCACACCGTAGAGGAGACTTCCAAAAACGACAGGTTAGTTCTGACCCTCGCCCTCTCCTACGGGGGAAGGAGGGAGATCGTCAGCGCCGTGAATAAGATAATCCGGGAGGGTGTTAAGGAGGTGGACGAGGAGAGCTTCCGCAGGTACCTCTACGACCCCGACCTCCCGGACGTTGACCTCATAATACGGACAGCCGGGGAGTACAGGCTTTCCAACTTCCTCCTGTGGCAGTCGGCCTACGCAGAGCTTTACTTTACCAGCACCCTCTGGCCGGACTTCCGGGAGGAGGACTTCTTCCGGGCGCTTGAGGACTACTCAAAGAGGGTCAGGAAGTTTGGGAAAGTTCTCTGATCTGCTTCCCAGGGTGGTCGTGGCGGTCGTACTGATCGCCATCCTGGGGGTAGGTCTCTACCTCGGTGGGTTCGCCTTCCGTCTGGTGGCCTACGCTGCCGTCCTCATAGTATACTACGAACTTTACCGCCTCGTCGCCTTTAAGTTCAGTGTGGTCAGTTTCCTTGCCGGCGCCGTCGCCATAACGGTGGCCTTCTGGACGGAGAACTTCGCCCTTACCGTCCTCCTCCTCGCCGTCTTTGGCCTCGCCAACTACCTCATGGGCTTCTCGGTTAAGGAAGCCTTTATGCTCATATCCGTAGCCGTGTTCATTCTCATACCGGCCTACGTCGCCGTGAAGCTCCGGGACGAATCCGTCTGGCTCCTCATTTACGTTATGACGTGTAACTGGTCCTCCGACACCTTCGCCTACTTCTCCGGCAAACTGTTCGGGAGGCACCGTATATTTCCCCAGATCAGCCGGGGTAAGACCCTTGAAGGGTACGTCGGGGCGATCCTTGGGAGCGCCCTCGTGGGCGGGATCGTTGGCTACCTCCTCGGATACAACGTTTTAATTTCCACCCTCGTGGGGGCGTACATAGGCCTCTTTGCCCAGATAGGGGACCTCGTGGAATCCGCCCTGAAGAGGGAGAAGGGGGTAAAGGATTCGGGTAAGCTCCTTCCGGGACACGGGGGCCTTCTGGATCGGGTGGACAGCCTCCTCCTCTCGCTACCGGCCTTCTGGGTGGTGAAGGACCTCTTCTTTTAACCCTCCTCTTCGTCACCCCATACCCGGTTGTACATCTCCCTCATCCTCCTGAGGGACACCTTCGTGTATATCTGGGTCGTGCCTATGGAGGCGTGGCCGAGGATCTCCTGAACCGTTTTCAGATCCGCACCCCCCTCAAGGAGGTGGGTTGCAAAGGTGTGCCTTAGAACGTGGGGATGGACGCCGTACACCCCGGCGACCTTCTCAAAAGCCCTGCGTATCAACCGGTAAGCCTTAAAGCGGTCTATAGGGAACAGCCTCTCCCCTCCCATTCTCCTCTCAAATACGGGATAGAGCTTTGGATGTACGGGAACCGCCCTGTACTTCCCCCCCTTTCCCTTTACTCTCAGGATACCGGAGTTCAGGTCTATGTCCGCCGGGGTGAGAGACAGGAGTTCGCTTATACGGAGGCCCGTACCGTACAGGACGAGTACCATATCCTTAGCCAGTTGCTCCTGCTCGTTTTCGGGTTCCCACTCCCTGACCATCTTCATTATGGCGGATAGGTTAACGGGTCTGGGGAGCCTCTTCGGGAGCTTCGGGGACGTCAGTATAACCGACGGATCCTTTTTGATGTATCCACGCTGCAACAGGAAGCGGTAAAACGCCCTTACGGCCGTTATCTTCCGGGCTATGGAGGAGGGGGCCAGGCCCGAATCCTTCAGGTAGAGGGGAAAACGCCGCATAACGTCGCGGGAGACGGTGAGGGGGTCAACCTTCAGGGTTTCACAGAAGTCGGCGAACTGAGCCAGGTCCCGCCTGTAAGAGTTTATCGTATTCTCCGACCGTCCCCGTACCCTCAGGTGGGTAAGGAACTCCTCCAGATAGGGAAGGCTCATCCCTCTATACCTCCGGAGGGAACCTCGGGGGGATCTATCATCTCTTCCGGTGTCTTGAAAAGGTGATCCGAGACGTATATGGGTATCCCGGCACGCAGGGCGAAGGCTACGGCGTCCGAAGGGCGACTGTCAAGGACTACCCTCTGTTTGAACCACAGGAAAGCGGGTTTCTCAAGGTATATACGGGCCAGGTAGGCTCCGTCCCGAAGGTCGTAGATCTCCACCTTTATAGGCTTCAGGTTCGCCACCCGTACGATGTGGAACATGAGGTCGTGGCTCAGGGGTCTCCAGAACCTCTCACCCCTGAGGGCGAGGTTTATTGAGAGGGCCTCGCTCGTCCCTATCTCCATGACCACCAGGCCTTTCCCCGGGGAGCCCTCCAGTACGAGGAGGTTCCCGAAAACCCTCACACCGGACACCTCCACGAGCGCACCGAAAAGGAACAACATTCCGTATTTTAAGGTTGAAATGGCCCGTCGTATCAAAGAAGGGGGGCTTCGCCCCCCTGAAGCGCGAGTGTAAACCCCTCAGCGGACGATCACCTTCAGGGTCGTTTTACCGGATCTCACGAAGTACAGGCCCGATCTCAACTCTATGTACCCGCTTCCGGATGCGATTAGCCTGCCGTCTGTGGAGTACACGAGGACCTTACCCGTGGTCTTTATCCCTCCGTTTACCACGCTGATCAAGGGAAGGTTGCCGTTGTAGGTCTCCTCTACCGCCGTAAACGTGTACCCGTCAAACCATACGCTATCCGAAGCGTATCCCCTGTACACAACGCACCCTCCTCCGGTGGGCTGGCACTGATCCGCGCGGGGCCCGAACGCACCCGTTCCCCTGTACTCGTTAATGGGGAGGTAGTTGCCCCACCCCGACGTTCCGCTGGACGAGTAGGAGTAAAAGACCGTGTCCCACGCCCCACCGTCGTAGTACGTGAATACGAAACGGAAAGATATGGCGTTCCTGTCCCGGTGTACGTAGGGGTACAGGGCTTCACTTCCGGAGGGATAAGAGGGCCCAAAATCGGGTGGAAATACATCGTCGGGCTGGAAGTTCTCTCCTCCGTCCGTTGAGTAGGTCCAGTGTACATCCGTGTAGTTTCCGCTGCTATGCCTGTTACTGTAAACGACGACCACCTTCTGGGCCGAGGGGGTCCCGTCCGAGGCCGTCACGCTTACACTGTAAGCCGTATCCCCGCCGATCCTGATGCTTCTGACGTAGGTCGCGAAGAGGTCTGGAGAATCAAACGTTACGATCCATATCAGCGTATCGTTCTGAACGTAGGCGTGGTACCCCCTACCGTTCTCTGACATGAATATGCTCGCGTACGAAACACCCGAGTTGGCGGCGAGGACGTCCCACGTTGAGCCTTCGTCTGTGGATAGACCTCTGTACACCTCCCCGCTGGTACTCACGTAGGACAGAGCAAGAACGCCGTCGTTGTTGACGGAGATTGAAGGGAGAAGGACCGTATCCGTTGAACCTGAGACCACGGGTATCCACGAGGGGGACGATCCGCTCGCCCTTACCCGGAAGAGGGAGAGATCCTCACCCGACGACCCCTGAACGTCTACGAGGAGATAGACCCACGGATCTGCCCCAGGTCCCACGGCTATGTCCACGCCCCTCGTTCCGACCTCCCTCGTCTCAAACCTCCTCCACTGGGACCAGGTGTGGCCGTCGCTTGAACGCATTATTTGAATTACGTCCTCGGCCCCGCTGACCTCACGTACGATGGCCACGAATATGTCTCCGTCGTCCGCCACGTCCATGGCGAGGGCTATGGGGTACCCCTGAGTCTCATCGCTCACGAGGACGTCCGTTCCCCATAGGGGTGTAAAGGGGGCCCGGTCCCTTTCGCCTCCTCTTGCGCGGACGATGTCCCTCAGGTACTCCTCATCGGTTGAGCCGGGTAGTACTACCCTCACCCCCTTTTCGTCGGGGGCGATTGCACCTACCACAGGGCTGGTTGCTGTTGCGGTTAGAAGCACTATCATACTTTACCTCCTGCGACCGGATTTTATCACCCGGATGGACGCGGAATCTATTCGCCTGAAAGTGGGAAAATAATCCCTTTTTCACTCGTCCGGAGCGCGTGAAGTTCAGATTTAGCGGGCGAAGTTTACCCGTAAAGGCTTTCCCGCAAGGGTTGAGAGATAGATCAGGTCAAAGAGCATCCCGTACCTCCTCGCCATGTCAAGGGCGTTTTCCGTCCGGCCGTCCATCACGAGCCTCAAGAGGTTCTCCCTGCTGAAATCCGACAGGAAAGACGTATTACGGTTTATGAGCGCTCTGGATACCCTGCCCATGACACCGTACCCGCCGCTTATCTCAACTATCCTCCGCAGGTACCCTTCGGATCTCTCGTACCTGTCCGTTCTGGCCTCGTAGAAAGCCATGAACTGGCAGTAAAGACTCTCAGCCGCCCCGAAACCCTCAACCTTCCTGTAGGACTTTCCCACGTCGTTAAGGGCGTTTGAAACGTATCCGAGGACCAGCCGGGCGTACCCTTTCAACACGGACGTGTAAAAACGGTACAGTGGAACTTCAACGTGGGAAACGTCCTCCCGTATAACCTCCCTGAATCTCCCCGTCTGTAAGAGCAATATACACCGGAAAAGTGTGGCATCAGGTTCGTGAACGTCCCTTAACGAATACCGCGCTGCCTGGGAGTACTTACCGTCCGCTATGATGAGGTCAAGGGTGACCTTCTTTCTGAGGTGAACGAAGGTCTTCTTCTTCCTCAATTTGTGCCTGAGCCTGGAGAGTAGCTCCCTGAATTTCTCTGAATAACCCAGAGTGATGGCCAGTTTGCCTATCAGGGCGTAGAGGTTCAGGGAAAGGGGGGGAGGCAGGAGGATGGGATCCCTCTCAACGCTTAAGGCGAGGTCGTAGGCATCTCTCCAGCGACTCTGGAGCATGAGGACGTTCATGTACGTGTAGAGGGCGTGGTAATACGACAGGTGATATCCGTCCCTTCTCAGCCTTTCCATGAGGCTTCTGAAGGCTCTATCGTAGTAGTCCCGCCCGTATCCCGACGGATTGAACCTTACGTCCCCGTAGAGTTTGAGGATCCTGAGGTGGGGCGTCAGGTACTCCTCCGGGAGCGAACTTATGAGGCTGTAGGTTCTGTACGAAAACGGGAGGATCCTCAGGAGTCCGGCTGATAGATCGTACAACCCGACCCTTACGAGGTATTCGGCCATCCACTCTTCCCCTTCCGATCTGTCCGAAAAGAACACGAGGCCGTACATCCGCGATACGTACCCTTTACTTATCCCTAACCTTGAGGCCCTCTCCTCCACGCTCGCAAAGGGGAACTTTTCAATATCCCGTATTACCTTCTCGTACGCCGCCGGGAACACCTTTCCGGTGTCGAGGATCCTCCTGACCGTTCTCGGATGTATTCCCGTTCTCTCCGAAATTTCCTTTACGTCAAGCCCTTTATGGTGCAGGACGATTACCCGAAAGCGATCTATAACCCTCCTGCGAATATCCACTTGCCCATTTTAAGGACGAAACTACCCCATTATCCGGTTGACCACCCTGTACAACTCCCGGTTTCGCCTGTCCACGACCGAAGCCCCTCTCTCTAACGGTCTGTAGAGCCTCCACGATCTGAGGAAATGCCAGAGAACCTGGAAGTCGTGGTCGTAGCCTTCGGCTATCTCCTCGGGGTCATTTGTCCGACTCTCCAGAGCGAATACCTTCGTGCGACCTATCCTGACGTGATGGCCAAAGAAGTACGGGCCGTCAAACTCGTATCCTCCCGATACCTCGGCTATAACGAGAAATCTCTCCCTCCACCTACCTAACCTCGGCACTATTACATAATCCCCCGGCTTCATAAGGAGCATAAGTTTTAAGGCATCGTATCTGCTCTTAATTATACTGCTTCGTTGACGGGGATATTCTGGATCTATCTCCTCCGGATACATCCGCGCCACCGCCCTGTAGAACGCATCCGGTCCCTCGCGCAGATCTTCTATTCCCCACCCCTGTCTCAACCTACCCGCCTCAATCTCCGGCAATATAATGTCCATGTCAACCACTTCCCAATCTCTGGGTCTCGTCCGGGGCATGTACATGATATTCCACAGGTAGATCCTTCTCCCCCTCTCAAAGTACCTTACCGCCCTCATCACGGTCCCGTAGGAGACGGAGTGATCCTTCATGATATGGGAAACGGGTATACCTACCCTGTAGTCGGCCGCTATGCTGGCCTTCTCCCTGTCGCTCAACCTCTTCCCGTGCTTCTTGTAGAGTGGGTGCTGGACGTTGAAGGAGAAGGTGTTACCACAGGTCCTGCACTTGAAGCGCAGGGGTATGCCAGCGTGCTTGATGATGTCGTAGCTACCGCACACTTTGCACCTTAAGATCGTCCTAATGCTATACATAACCTGAAATTTTACACCGTTCATATGCTTACACTATGTGGTCAAATTTCGCATAAGTGTAAATATCCCGACCTGAAGGGGTACAACACCTGTACCGGTACGACTTCAGATAAATCTCTGGCCATATCCTCAAGAGCCGTTCCTAAACACGGCCGCTCCCGGCTTAAAATATCCCCTATGAAGGTGCTGAGTTTCCCCGTTGAATGGAAGCCCACAAACGAGTGGATTGAGAACTCCAACATCTACCACCAGATGAAGAAGTACGGCATAGACTCCTACGAGGAGTTCCTGAAACGCTCCTTCAGCGACTACGATTGGTTCTGGCGGGCCTACTTTGAGGACACCGGCTTCTACTGGCACGAGCCTTACAATCAGACCGTAGACCTCTCCCGCGGCAAGCCCTGGGCGAAGTGGTGGGTGGGGGGCAAACTCAACTGGACCTACAACGCCCTTGACCGCCACCCCCAGAGTAAGCGCGCCCTGATATGGGAGGGGGAGAACGGAGAGGTGCGTACCTACACCTACGGCCAGCTGAAGGCGGAGGTGAACCGCCTCGCTAATGCCCTCAAGCAACTCGGCGTAAAGGAGGGGGACGCCGTCGGCATATACCTGCCCTTCGTACCGGAGACCGCCATATCCCTCCTGGCCATATCCCGTATCGGGGCGGTGGTGGTACCCCTCTTCTCCGGTTTCGGTCCGGAGCCTATAAGGGTTAGGCTCTCGGACGCCAACGCCAAAGTCGTTATAACGACGGATTACGCCTGGCGCAAGGGCAACCGCATCCCCATGCTCAACACCCTCCGCCAGACCTACAAGGACATCCCCTCCCTTGACAGGGTAATAGTCGTACGCCGGGACAAAAACACCTCCCTGATGTGCAACGAGCTGGACTACGAGGAGTTCGTCAGGTGTGAGTCCAGCGACCTTGAGGTGAAGGCCTACGACCCCGATCACCTCTTTATGGTCATATACACCTCCGGAACGACCGGGAAACCCAAGGGGGCCAGGCACGTCCACGGCGGTTTCATGATAAAGGGCGCCCAGGACATGTATCACCTCTTTGACATAAAGCCCAATGATGTCATAACGTGGGTGACGGACATAGGCTGGATGATGGGGCCGTGGCTGATAGGGGGCGGACTGGTGAGCGGCGCCACCGTCTTCATGTACGAGGGTCTCCCCTCCTATCCCAGGCCCGACCGCCTCTGGGAGATGGTTGAGAGGCACGGCATTACCATCCTCGGCATAACCCCCACCCTCATAAGGGCGCTCATGAAGGAAGGGGACGAGTGGGTCAAGAAGTACGCGATGGAGCATCTGCGTATGGTGGGATCAACGGGTGAGCCGTGGGACCCGAAGTCGTGGTACTGGACCTACACTAATGTCCTGAAGGGCAAGAAACCCATAATAAACTACTCCGGAGGGACGGAGATCTCCGGCGGAATCCTCGGATGCGTGGTCGTAAGGCCTATAAAACCGACCTCCTTCAACACCCCCGTACCCGGCGTGGAGGCTCTGGCCGTAAACGAGGAGGGGAAGCCGGTTAAAGGGGAGATAGGCTATCTGGCCATCGCCAACGTCAACCCCGGAATGACCCGGTCCTTCTGGAAAGACGACGAGAGGTACATCCGGACCTACTGGAGCCGCTGGGAGGGTCTCTGGTACCACGGGGACCTCGTTTATATAGATGAGGACGACTTCTGGTACATCCTTGGCAGGGCGGACGACACCCTGAAGATCGCCGGCAAGAGGGTCGGCCCCTCCGAGCTTGAGGCCCTCGCGAATGAGCATCCGGCCGTGGTTGAGAGTGCCGCCGTCGGCGTACCGGACGAGGTGAAGGGCCAGGTGGCCGTCCTATTTGTCGTACTCAAGGAGGGGTACGAGCCTTCGGAGGAGATAAAGCGCCAGATAATGGAGAACGTCGTAAGGAAGATGGGTAAGGCCCTCGCCCCCAAGGACGTGGTCTTCGTAAGCGGCCTACCCAAGACGAGGAACGCCAAGGTGATGCGTAGGCTCATAAGGGCGGCCTACCTCGGCGAAGACCTCGGAGACACTTCGGCTCTCGTTAATCCGGAGGTGTTGGAGGAGATAAGGAGGAAGGGCAGGGGGTAGTTTAGACCACACGGCGGCGCTTCGGGGGTATAATTTTGAATTGAAGGAGGTTGAAAATGGCTGTAGCAGTTAAGGAGAGGCCGGAGAAGGAGGTTTGGACCTACGAAGACTACCTCCGCCTTGCGGATGACAAACGGTATGAAGTCATAAACGGGAGGTTGTACGAGATGCCTGCACCTACACCTTTGCATCAGAGGATACTTATAAGGATCGCCAAGTTTATGATATACTTCGTTGAAAGAAAGGATCCTGGTGAGGTTCTCCCCTCTCCCATAGACGTGGTTTTAGGGGATAAGTACGTCCTTCAGCCGGACATAATCTTCATCTCCAAGGATAGGCTTGGGATAATAGGCGAGAAGGCCATAATGGGGCCTCCGGATCTGGTCGTTGAGATAATATCACCTGCTACAGTGCGGAGAGATACGGTCGTTAAGAAAGAGATATACGAGAAGTTTGGAGTTAGGGAGTACTGGATCGTTTATCCCGATGAGAAGGCTATTGAGGTGTGGGTCCTGAACGATAAGGGTAAGTACGACCTCTTCAGCGTAGCCGAAGGGGAGGGTAAGGTTAAGAGCAAGGTGTTGGAGGGACTGGAGATAGACCTTAAGGAGGTCTTCAAATGAAGACAAAGGAGGTTGAATATGGCTGTTGCGGTTAAGGAGAGACCAAAGGAGAAGATTTGGACCTACGAGGATTACCTTCGCCTCACGGACGACAAACGCTATGAGGTCATAAACGGGAGGTTGTACGAGATGCCCGCGCCCACAGTTTTACATCAAAGGGTCCTGGGTGATCTGTACTACATCCTTAGGGTCAGCTTAAAGGGAAGGGGTGATATCCTCATATCACCTGTTGATGTTATCCTATCGGATACGGTGGTCGTACAGCCTGATCTCCTCTTCGTTTTTAGAGAAAGGATGGATATTGTGAAAGATCGCGTATTCGGACCTCCCGACCTTGTAGTTGAGATAGTTTCACCGGGTAGTTATCATCGCGATAGGTATGAGAAGTTCAAGCTCTATGAGAAGCACGGCGTCAGGGAGTACTGGATAGTTCTCCCGCGTGAAAAAGTAATAGAGGTTTGGTGTTTGAAGGATGGTAGATATGTCCTACACTCGGTTGCTGTTGAGAAGGGGGATGTTGAGTCGTGCGTCCTTAAAGGTTTCAAGCTCAAGATTGAGGAGGTGATAAGATGAAGGAGGCCGTTCTTGAGAGAGCGAAGGAGAAAGTCTGGAGAGTTTTTTGGCATGGGAATCAGATGGCAGGGGCTAAAGTTTAGCGAGGTAAGGGAAACGTTTTTATCCTCCTTCCTCTATCATATGCAGAATCTTCCGGAAGTAGGGTTTTAGTCGCCGACGATTCTCGTTCCAGACTGCGCTTATTGAATTCTGAAAGCTTCCGGTAAGGAACCTCCCCTCCCAGAAAACGTACCACACGGCCGCATCCACGTACCTCTTGTTCTTTATGGAGTAGGTTATACCCGCTATACCCACGACGTTGGCCAGAAAGGTCTTAATACCCTGCCACGGCCTTCCGGCATATACGAGACCCATACCCGGTACGAGGTTGTAAAGTATGGCCTTCCCCGGATCCAGAAGGGGGGGGAGCATGGAACGGAGACTGTCGGAAAGGGGATCGTCAAGGAAATTCAGGACGTAGGCGTTGTACAGGATGATGTCCCTATGCCCGAAACATACCGTGTCTTCAAGGAGTTCCGTGGCACCGTCAAGGTAGAATTTCCCCAGCATAAGGACGAGCCTGTACCTCTTTGCCCTGCACCCCTCCTCCTGTAATAGTACGTTAATGGCCCTCAGGGTGTCTCCGGAGAGTGCCAGAGCCTTCGCGTATAGGTAATTGGACTTCACCCGAAGGGCTTCAACCTGTGCTGCATCCCCATCTCCAAGGGAGAGCAGGGTAAGTACGAGAAGAGTATCTCCCATCACCAGACGTTGCTATTCTAATCCCGTCCAGAGTATCCGTTCTCCTTTAGAATTTTACCCTATGGCAAGGAAAAGCGAAGATGCACTGCTGTTCGTAATGGGACTTTTGACCGGAATGACCATAGGAGCGCTGGCGACGCTCCTCACGACCCCGTACACAGGGAAAGAGGTACGTGGCAAGCTGGTGGATCGTGGCAGGATGGCCCGTGAGAAGTTGAGGGAGTTGAGGGCGCAGATTGAGAGGGAGTTCAGTGAAAAGTCCGGAAAGCTCAGGGGCGAGGCCGCGGAGAAACTGGAAGCCATGAGGAAGAGGGTTGACGAGATGTTAGACAGACTTGAGGAGTATCTCTCCTGACCGGAGGATGCTAAAGGGTAGGTTTAAAATGTGAAAACGCTCATACTGTCCGATGTCCACGCTAACTGGTGGGCGTTGAGGGCCGTTCTGGATTTCCTTGAGAGGGAGAAGATCGGATACGACCGCGTAGTATCCCTCGGCGATTACGTGGACTACGGTACGAGGCCCAACGAGGTTATAGAGTGGTTCAGGGAGAGGTGCGATATTTGTCTTCTTGGAAACCACGATGCCGCACTCGTAAACCATGAGGAGCGAAACTACTTCTCCGATCTGGCTTACACGTGTAGCGTATGGACGGAGAAGGTGATCAAGCCGGAAAATCTCAACTTTATTCGCCATTTGAGACCACTTGCCCGCGAGGGAGATATCCTGTACGTCCATGCGGCACCGGACGATCCGATATGGAAGTACATATTTGACCCGTCGGATGCCACCATTTCCTTCAGGAGTACCGACGCCCGTCTGATCTTCGTGGGTCATACCCACGTACCCTCCTACTTTGCCCGATACAGGACGGTAGTCGTTGGGGGACAGGTGGTAAGCGACCGTATGAAGATGAAGTTCCTGCCCTCCGTACGGTACATAGTGAATCCCGGCTCCGTGGGACAACCACGGGACGGTCTCGGTGGGGCCTCCTTCGGTATATACGACGATGAGGAGCCGTCGTTCACCTGGTACAGGGTGAATTACGACCTATCCAACCTGAAAAAGGAGATCGGGGAGGCGGGTCTGCCTATGAGTCTCCTCTCCTATTACCTCTAACGCCGGCCAGAACCCCTATTCCGAGGGTTATAAGGTCCACCGCCAGTATGGCCAGACGGGTCAAAAGGGCGAATACCGAGGACTGGAGGTTGTACCCCATTATCCCCGATATGATGGCCTCCCTTATACCGAGGCCTGCCGGAGTGAGGGGAAGCACGTAAGAGGCCACAAAGGAGAAGGAATAGACGAAGGCTATCTCCGGATAGCCCTTACCCCAGAAGGTGCTTTTCGCTATGAGGTAAGCCGCAAACCCCGATATCGCCCAGTAGAGGGTTGACAGGAGTACGGCCACAACCACGTCCTTCCATCTACGGGGATAGTGATGTACCTTCGGGAACCATCTGCGAATAAGGAGGATAAAGTACCTCCACATCAGAAGAGCGGTCGCGAGGGTTAAGGTTATCAGGACCTGCAGGAGGGGAAAACGGGGAAGTACGAAGGAGAACAGGGATGCCCCCGTCATAAGGATGAGATGTTCGTAAAACATGGCCGATATCACCACGGATGCGGGGTAGGGCAGGAGGGAGGCCCGCCCCACGAACTGCCACACCTTCCCCGGTATGTACCTGCCGACCGACGATACGAACCACGAGTTTACGGCCTCCCTTATGTTTAGAGGTATACCGAAGGCCCTGCCCACGTATAGCCAGATAAGGGGAAGGAGGCTGTAAGACAGTAACATGATGATTACGGCTGCCAGAAACAGGATAGGGTCAAACCTTATCTCCCGCAGGCGGTGAATGTCCCTTAGCATGGGATAAACGGCGAACAGTATTCCGAGAAAGGCGACGGCGTAGCGGAGTATCCTCTTCAAGCGGGAATTCTAAACCCCACACGCACACCGTTCCACAGTATAATATCATCCTCATCCGGGCGCGTAGCTCAGGTGGTTAGAGCGCTCGTTTGACATGCGAGAGGTCGGAGGTTCAACTCCTCCCGCGCCCACTTGGGCCGAAAGGCCCATTTTTTATTTTACAAGCGAGACGGATATTACGCTTCCTCCGTCCTCCCTCTCTATGTGGATCATGGCGTTCTCCCGACTGTAAAGGTAAGAGATTGCCCACGAGTTTACGACCTTATCTTCGGGCTTCCCGAGCTCCTTAAGGTAGAATTCGGCAACTTTCTTTATATCGTCTTTGGTTCGCATAACCACGCCTACAGATCTCTCGCCGACGAGTACCTTCTCAACGGCCGATCCCGGATACAAAAACCTCCTCAGATCTTCGGGAACCTTTACCTGTTCCGTTACCCCGGTCGCGAGGTCAGTTCCCTCTTCCGACTTTGAGGCTTCCCCCGAACACGAGAGAAATAACACGGTCAGTATCAGCAGAACAAACTTACGCATAGTCGGTATTCTAAGCCTCAATCTTCAATCACGTATTCAAGCATCACCTCAAAGAGCGTGTTCAGTATCCTCTCCTCAACCCTGAACCCATCGTGAGATAGGAGGGTGTCGTAAGTTATAACCCGTCCCTCAACCATGACCGTGTAGGTCGGAGGGGTAAAGACGCACTTCAGCGATCTGGGAAACCTCCCGGATCTCTCCGATTCCATGATAACCCTTGATCCTCCGTCCACGTACACCCGAAAGATGGGGGATGGTAAACCGTGGGTGTACATGTACTCCTTCATCTTCCGGGATAGACTCTCAACGAACTCCAAAATACTACCCCCTTCGTTTCCCATGCACAACGCTGGATATTGTAGGGCGGTACGTACTTCAACAACACTCAGGAACTGCACATGAATCACGTCTCTATAATCGTGACTACTTCACCTTCTTCAGCGCCCTCAACCACCTCTCAACGTCCCGAATCAGTAGGGCATAGGCCGCCTCATCGTAAGCGTCCCTCCTCTCAAGGAAAAGACCTGAGTCCTTAACGACCAGCCTTTTAAGGATCCTGAGGCCGACACCGTAGGGTACCTCTTCGGCGAACTCCTCACCGGACAGATCCCTTATCCAGAACCTCACGAAGGCGATCTTGCCCTCCTCTTTGCTCTTAAACCCGTTCGGTGCCATTATCTCAAACTTCTTCAGGGCGGCCTCAAGGACCTTCCCCGGGTCTCCGTTCCGCAGTATCCTGTTCTGGGTGACGAAGTCCCTGATCGGGATTATGGATGAAGCGTCCTTTATTCTGACCTCTATGCGTTCCTCCTCCTCGTTGTCGTCGGATACACCCCTTACGGTTCCCTTTACCACGAATACGAGGTCGTTCTCCAGTTTCTCAAGGAGCTCCGTGAGGCCTTCGGATATGAACATCGTGGCGTCCACGGTTCCGGTGTCGTCCTCAAAGAGGAGCGATAGTTTAGTTCCGCTCCTGAACTTGCGCTTGTCGTAATAGAGGAGGGATGCCACGAATACGACCTCCCGGTTAACGTAGTTCTCCAGTTCCTCTATTTTCGGGAAACCGTAGGCTTTCGCGACGTCCCTGTAGGCGTCGTAGGGCTTTCCGGAGATGTAAAGGCCCAGAGATTGCCTCTCCATGTTCAGGAGAGTATTCAGATCCTCCCTCGCTTCCTCCACCTTGCTGTCCATTATGCTTCCGAAAAGGCTACCCGTAGCCCTCTTGCTCACCCTTCCGGAGCGGATATCCTGCAGGAGCTGGGATCTGGTCATCCCCGATATGGAATCAAGCGCTCCCGCTCTGGTCAGGGCCTCAAGGACCTTCTTGTTAGCCTTCGTGCGGCGGGCGAAGTCGGATACGCTCCTGTACTCCCCTCCCCTTTCCCTTTCCCTGACTATCCTTTCGGCCATTTCAAGGCCCACGTCCTTAAGGAACCCGAGACCCCACACGACGGCGTTTTCCTCTTTGTCCAGAGTGAAGTCAACGTCGCTGCGGTTCACGTCGGGCGGCACCACCCTTATGCCCATCTCACGCATCTCTGCTATGAAGAGGGGAGCGTTCTTGAAGAACCTCTGCTGCTGGGACCCTTTGAAGGACGAGAGGGCGGCCGTATAAAATGCCAGAGGATAATGGGCCTTCAGGTAGGCCGTCCAGTAGGCCATGAGGCCGTAGGCTGCGGAGTGAGATTTGTTGAAGGAGTAGGAGGCGAACTTCTCTATATCCTCCCAGAGCTTTACGATCTTCTTCTCGTCGTACCCTCTCTCTACGGCTCCCTTTATGAACTTGTCCTTCATCTTCTCCATCAGGGCCTTCTTCTTCTTTCCTATGGCCTTACGCAGGGTATCTGCCTCTCCGGGGGTAAAGCCGGCCAGCACGCGGGACATGAGCATTATCTGCTCCTGATAGACGAATAGTCCGTAAGTGTTCTTGAGGATGGGTTCTAATTCCGGGAACTCGTACTCAAAGGGTTTGCCGTGTTTTCGCTCTATGTACTCGTCCACCATCCCGCTCTGTATGGGACCAGGACGGTACAGGGCGTTCAGGGCGATTATGTCTTCAAGGGCTGTGGGTCTGAGTCTTATCAGTATCTTGCGCATGTTGGTCCCTTCCAGCTGGAAGACTCCCATGGTCTTACCCTCCTGAAGGAGTCGGAAGGTTCCGGGGTCGTCAATCGGGATGGACTCCAGAGTGAAGTGGGGGTCGTAGTGCTGGCGGACGAGCCTCTCGGCGTGGTCAAGCATGGAGAGGGTACGCAGACCGAGGACGTCTATTTTGAGCATACCGAGGAGTTCCAGCGTTCCCATGTCGTACTGGGTTATTACCTGTCCGTCCTTGCTTTTGGCCAGGGGAACGTGGTTCGTGAGCTCGTCGGGAGATACGACCACCCCCGCCGCGTGTACGCTGGTTCCACGGGTAAAGCCCTCAAGTTTTATGGCCTTCTCAACCACCGTCTTCCACGGTTCCTTTTCAACCGCCTTTCGGAAGTCCTCAACGCTCTCGTAGGCCTCGGCCAGAGTTATGGGGTCGGTCGGGACGTTAGGTATGAGCTGGGAGATCTGGTTGGCCTGCTCAAAGGGGGTGTCGTAGTACCGGGCGACGTCCTTAAAAGCGGCTCTGGCCTTGAGTTTGGAGAAAGTTATGATCTGGGCGACCCTGTCGTCTCCGTACCTATCTCTCAGGTAGTTTATAACGTCCTCCCTGCGGTTATCCTGAAAGTCAATGTCCACGTCGGGGGGAGATATACGCTCCGGGTTCAGGAAACGCTCAAAGAGGAGATCGTACTTCAGAGGGTCTATCTGAGTGATACCGAGGGAGTAGAGAACAAGGGAACCGGCAGCCGATCCCCTGCCCGGACCTACCTTTACGCCCATCTTACGGGACGCGTTGACGAGATCCCATATTATCAGGAAGTACCCCGCGAATCCCGTTCCCTCTATTACGGAAAGCTCGTACTCCAACCTCTCCCTGTACTTCTGCCTTTCGCTTTCGGGTAGATCACTTATCCTCTCCTCAAGTCCCTTCCTTGCCAGATCCTTCAGGTACTCAACGTCCGAGGAGTACCCTTCGGGCAGGAGGAAGTGGGGGAGTTTGAGTTTTGTGGCGTCCAGCTCTATATCAACGTTCACCATCTCGGCCACTATCATGGTGTTCCTTACGGCCTCCGGCATCCACGAGAAGAGGCGGAGCATCTCCTCCTCGCTCCGCATGTAGAGCTGTTTCGTGCTGAGCATGAAGCGACTCCTGTCGTTTATCTTCTTGTTCTGGGCGATGGCCATCAGGATCTCCTGAAGCTCGTGGTCGCCGGGGTTTACGTAGTGGACGTCGTTCGTCGCTACCAGGGGTATCTTAAAGTACTTTGAAAACTCAAGCAGGGTCTTGTTTATGGCCTCGTTCTCCGGTATTCCCACGTCCTGCACCTCAAGGAAGAACCTCTCACCGAAGACGTCCTTAAACCACTCCACCCACCTCTTCGCCTCGTCGTATCGGCCCTTTACGATGTTCTCGGCTATCGTACCCTTGGGACATCCCGAAAGGACGATCAACCCGCTGGAGTGTTTCTCAAGTTGCTCCCAGTCTATACGGGGTTTGCCGTAGAATCCCTCAAGGAATCCGAGGGAGGACAGCCTCATGAGGTTCCTCCATCCCTCGTTATCTGCGGCGAGGAGGGTCAGGTGGTTGTACTCCTTATGCTCCTTCCCCTTTTTGGAGTGATCCTCAACGATGTAGGCCTCCATGCCAAGGATGGGTTTTATGCCCTCCTCCTTTGCCGCCTTGTAGAACTCTATTGAGCCGTACAGGTTGCCGTGATCCGTGAGAGCAAGGGCGGGGAAGCCCAGTTCTTTCGCCTTCCTCACGAGGTCTTTTATCCGGGCGGCGCCGTCCAATAGACTGTACTCGCTATGCACGTGGAGGTGTACGAAGTCGGCCACGGACGAATTCTAAGGGCGCTTCCCACCCCCAATAGTGGGATAATTTTTGGACTTACGTCTATTATACCCTTTATCTCCCAAGGGGTGAATTATCCGGCTTTATCGCGTATCGTGTATGCGGTATACGATGAGATTACAGGTATTGCACCTATATGCTGATCTGATTACGAACTTCTGTGCTATAGCCCAACCCTGTACGCATATCACCTTAACGGCACGGTGAAAACGCCTTTTTATGAGGGACGGCATCACGAATACGGGGTAGATTACGGAGACTCGTTAACCACTCTAATTTCTTTAAACCACACACCTACCCTTCCCTCCGAACGATCCTTTATATTCCCCACCCCTTTTCGTGGACATCCCCCGTTTATCCACCGTAAAATATACGACTATGGCAAGCAAGAAGGCCGGTGGAAGCACGAAGAACGGAAGGGATAGCAACCCCAAATATCTCGGCGTAAAGAGGTACGGGGGCCAGTTCGTTCAGAAGGGTCAGATAATAGTCCGCCAGAGGGGAACCCGTATCCATCCCGGATGGGGAGTGGCGATGGGATCCGACTTCACCATCTACGCTACGGTGGACGGAGTGGTAAAGTTCCACGAGAGGAAAGGGAGGAAGTACGTATCCGTTATACCGGAGTAATCCTGGCCCTCGCCCTTTTCGGCTGTAAGAACGTCTTTTTACCGAAGACTTACGACGACAGGGGGAGGTACTACCCCCCTGTAAAGCCGGAGTACGTAGTTAAGAATCTGGAGGTAGCCTATACTTCCAGAGATCTGGAAGGGTACAGGAACTGCCTTGATCCGGACAGCTTCGTATTCTACTTTGACCCCTCGCAGAGCGACATCCGCGACATCCTCCGGGACAGATGGGGTATAGACAGCCTCTCATGGGGGTACAACGAGGAGATACTCTCCGCCCAGCAGATATTTGATTACGCCGACGAGATCATTCTCAACCTTACCAACGGCGCTCCCATAATGGAGGATAGCAACCGGGCCACGTGGGTGTGGGACTACTACCTCCGTATAGAGCCACCCTACGAGGGAGGGGGAGAAGCCGTGGGCAGGGCGGTATTTACCTTCGTTAAGAAGGGGGAATACTGGTACATACGGACATGGCAGGACTTCCGAAGAGGACAGTAGGCGTAATAGGGGGCGGGGCCTGGGGTCTGGCTCTGGCCCACCTCCTCGCCGAGAACGGCCACGAGGTCCTCGTCTGGGACAGGAATCCGGGGAGGATAGACAGGCTCAGGAGAGAACACCGGGACGACACCCGCCTTCCGGGGGTCACCCTGAATCCGAAGATAGGGTACACGGCTACCCTTGAGGATCTGAGGGGCAAGGACTTCCACGTTCTGGTAGTCAAGTCGGCTGCCGTTTCCGAGGTCCTTCCCCGTGTGATGGAGGAAGTGGAGCCGAAAAGAGTGGTGAGTGCCGTAAAGGGCTTTGTGGGAGATCGGATAAAGACGGTCTCACAGGCCGTTGCGGAGGTGATGCCGGAGGTTACGTACGCCGTACTCAGCGGTCCCTCCATAGCCCTTGAGGTGGTGAAGGGGGTACCCACGTCCGTCGTGGTGGCCAGCAGGGACGACGACTTCGCTCAGGAGGTTCAGCACGCCTTCTCAGGGAGAACCTTCCGGGTGTACAGGCAGGACGACGTCCTCGGCGTTGAGCTTGGGGGAGCCTTGAAGAATATAATCGCCATAGCCGCAGGTATAAGCGACGGCCTCGGCTTTGGGACCAACTCCAAGGGGGCGCTCCTGACGAGGGGACTTTACGAGATGATAAGGTTCGGCACTTCCCTCGGAGCGAGAAGGGAAACCTTCTTCGGCCTCGCCGGTATGGGAGACATGATAACGACGAGTTTTTCCCCTAACTCCCGTAATCGGTACGTCGGAGAGCAGCTGGGAAAGGGTAAAAGCATAGACGAGGTGCTTGGGGGTATGAGCATGGTGGCGGAGGGAGTACGCACGGCCTTTATAGTGAGGGAGGAGGCCAGAGCGAAGGGGATAGACGTACCCATAACCGAGGTAGTGTGCGACATAATAGAGGGAAAGGTCTCACCCCCTGATGCCCTTGAGAGGCTCATGAGCCGACCACTGAAGCGGGAGTTCTACACGTGATATGCCCGGCGCTGTGAAGAATGCTCTGGTCCCCTCACGGATTCCCGGTGTGGACTACGTCATAAACCCTTACGTTGGCTGTCATTTTGGGTGTAAATTCTGTTATGCCAGTTTCATGGGCAGGTTCGTTGAGAGAGGGAAGGGGGAGTGGGGAACGTTCGTATCCCCCAAAGAGGGGATGCTGTCGGCTCTGGTCCGGCAGCTTCGTAGACCTCAGAAGTTCTATGGAAAAACCGTACTTATAGGTTCCGTAACCGATCCGTACCAGCCGGTAGAGGCCCGCAGGAAACTGACCAGGGGCATTCTGGAGATCCTCATGAAACTGGCTCCCGCGATAAAACTTGAGATCCTTACCCGATCACCGCTGGTTCTAAGGGATGCCGACCTCTTTCGGTCTCTCGGTGTTGTGGTGAACGTCAGCGTTTCGGTCATGGGAGAGGAGTACTTCAGGGAAGTTGAGCCGATTTCCCCACCGGTGAAGGTGCGCCTTAACGTCCTGAAGAGGTTGAGGGATATGGGGGTGAGGACAGGCGCCTTCGTGGCTCCCGTATTTCCCGATGCCCTTGACGAGTTCCGAAAGATCATTTCGGAGTTAAAGGATAACGGGATACCTGTGGTACATGTGGAGCTTTTATCACCTTTCAAAAATCCCGGACTCAGGAGTCTTGATAGGTTCCCGGAATGGATACGCCTCATAAAAACTCCGGGGATATACGATCGGTTTGTGAAGGTTCTCTTTAAGTACTACCCCGACGTAAGAATCGTGCGCCACGGGTGGCTTTAGGCGTCAATTTTCAGTCAAACCCGGGATGCGTTCCCCTTCCTGACAGGGAAGTTTCCGACCTTAAAATGCTGGCTTTATGAACGGAGAAAAGATTCATGTGGAGAACGGGAAACTTCTGGTTCCGGACCATCCCATAATCCCCTTCATAGAGGGGGACGGAACGGGGCCTGAGATTATGGCCTCCGTACGGAAGGTCGTGGACGCCGCGGTTCAAAAGGCCTACGGTGGGAAGAGGGGTATAGTCTGGAAGGAACTTCTGGCCGGTGAGAAGGCCATAAGAGAAGCGGGAAACCCGCTTCCGGAAGAGACGGTTGAGGCCATAAGGGAACACCACGTGGCCATAAAGGGACCCCTGACCACCCCCGTGGGTGGAGGGTACAGGAGCCTGAACGTCGCTCTCCGTCAGATGCTGGACCTGTACGCCAACGTCCGACCCGCAAAGTACTACCCCGGTGTCCCCAGTCCGCTCCGTTATCCGGAGAAGGTGAACATGGTGGTGTTCCGTGAGAACACGGAGGACGTGTACGCCGGAATAGAGTGGAAGATGGGGACTCCGGAGTGTGAAAAGGTCCGCCGTTTCCTGAACGGGGAGATGGGAGCCAGCATCCCCGAGGACGCTGGAATAGGCGTAAAGCCCATATCCCGTTTCCGGAGCCAGAGGCTGGTCAGGAAGGCCATAGAGTACGCCATAGCGAACGGTTACCCGGTCCTTACCCTTATGCACAAGGGCAACATAATGAAGTACACCGAAGGGGCCTTCAGGGACTGGGGATACGAGCTTATACGGAACGAATACGCCGACCACGTCGTCTTTGAGGGCGAGGGGGAGCGCACAGAGGGTAAGGTCCTCGTGAACGACAGGATAGCAGATAACATGTTCCAGCAGATCCTCCTGAGGCCCGGCGAATACGGTGTTATAGCAACGACCAACCTCAACGGTGATTACATCTCCGACGCCCTCGCCGCTCTGGTCGGTGGCTTAGGTATGGCGCCCGGTGCCAACATAGGGGACCACCATGCCCTATTTGAGCCGGTTCATGGGTCCGCCCCCAAGTACGCCGGTAAGAACGTTATAAACCCCACTGCCGGGATCCTTGCTGCGAAGCTCATGTTGGAGCATATAGGATGGAAGGAGGCCGCGGAACTGATAGATAAGGCGGTGGCAAAGACCATAGGGGAGAAGAAGGTAACCTACGACCTCGCCCGCCACATGGGTGTTGAACCCCTCTCCACGACGGAGTACACCGAAGCCCTCATAGAGAACCTGTAGTGTTCCGGAAGATCCTCGCCTACTTTGACGGCTCTCCGACCGGTAGGAGGGCCGTGAAGCTGGCCATATATCTGGCCGGGATTACCGGCACGGATCTGCTGATAATATCCTCAATAAACCCTATAGACGAGCTGGATACGGGTTTTCTGGACTACGAAGAGGATATAGAGAAGGGGCTGAAGTCCCTAATGGAAGACGCACAGGAATCCGGGATTGATGTGGAGAGTCGTATCCTCTTCGGTTCTCCCGAGGATGCCTTGGTTAAGACTATAGACGCCGAACATCCGGATCTGGTCGTCCTTCCCCTCCTGTACACAACCAGCAGGGCCTTCTTCGGGCGGGGAGAACCACTACACGCAAAACTTACCAACATATACCCGGACAGGGGGATATCCTTCCTCGTCGCGACTATAGAGGAGAAGTAACAAAGAGGCGTAGCGTACGGTTTGATCTAACGCTGCAAACCGAAATGGAACTTCCCGTTTTACAGCCGTATAATCATCTTCAGTATGCTGGGAATTATAGGATGGGTAGTGCAACCTGTGATAAACGATACGGTTTACGTGGGGGATACGTGTCCCGGAACGGCTGTGGATAGCGCCTTGCTCGGCGTGCCTTCGGCTTACGCCTGCGCGGACGTGATGTTCCTCTTTGACCTTACAGGATCCATGTCCGGGGAACTGTCCTACGCTCAGGCCAACGCACATGCTATAATGGATTCCCTGAGGTCCTCAATACCGGACGTGCGGTTCGGTGTGGCATCGCACATGGACTACCCTCGGGCTTACAACTACTGTGGATACTCCGCAACGTACGGTTCGTCTGGCGATTATCCTTACAGGCTTGATCGTCCCCTCACCCACGACACGGCATCCGTACGCTCAGCCATTTATTCTCTCTCCATAGGGTACGGATCTGACGGTCCAGAGAGCTACGCCCGCGCTCTATGGGAGATGATCCACGATACGGCCATAGGGTGGAGAACGGGATGTGCCCGCTTTGTTATTCACTGGCTGGACAACATTCCCCACGCCTGCGACCTGAACGACCCCAGTCGTCCGTACTACGCCAACACCGGTGTCTCACCCGGACGGGACGCAACGGCGGGAACGGCCGACGATATACTCTGGTACCCCCTCTTAAGGGAACTCCGCATGTCCGGTATACGTCCTATCATAATGGTAAGTGCTTCCTATACGACTTACCTGTCGTGGTGGAGGTACTGGATGAGCGATACCCTCGCCAACGGCATAGCAACTATACGGGGAAGCGGTATAGCCCGCCAGATAGACTCTATCGTGGGCGCCACCTCTCTTGTCATAGACTCCCTGTGGCCCATGGTAAGGGAACCCACCTACAGGCCGTGGGTAACCTTTACACCTCCCTACTACACCGGAATAACCCTTACTCCTCCGGAAGATACCTTCTCCTTCAACATAAACTTCAACGTACCCTCATCCACATCCCCCGGCCTGTACACCTTCCACATAGACTACTACAGGGACGCTATACGTGTGGACACCCAGCTGGTGAACCTCTGGGTGTTCAGCTGCACCACCGGATGGGACGACCCCACGTCCGTCGCTGAGCGCAAGGAGAACTCGCTCTACGTAGCAGGGAACGTCATGAACGTACCCGCTAACTATACGGTCAGCGTATATTCCGTTGATGGAAAGAAGTTGCTGGAACTGAAGAGCGGAAAGTACGACCTTAAAGGTATGCTCAAACCCGGTGTGTATCTCGGCGTGGCCGAAGGGGTGAGGACGGTAAAGTTCAAGGTGATCGTGAGGTAAGGACCGGCGGGGGCTTTCGCCCCCGCTTTTTTACTATCGTAAAACTAATGCAGAATGCTGGTTAGTAGTCCAAACCGCGCACCAGCCTTTCCACGTTTCTTTTAAGAAATTCCGTATATTTTTCCCCATGCGCGGGATGAAGGTTGAGCGTTATTAAGCTTACTCCCTCAGAGAGAGCGGGCAAGGCGTCCGAAGTGTCTTTGACCACTATTCCCACTTCCCGGGCTTTTTTCATAAACTCCTGTACCTCCGCCGGCGAAGGCTCCCGAAACTCGTCGCTCCGAAGGACGCACGGCACCTCTACCCCAAATTCGGACAGGAACCTTTGAACGAGAACGGACGAGGCGCATACCTTCCTATCCAACCTCACGGAGAAAAGGGAATCCACGACTTCCTTGAACCGGACCAGGTTTTCGGGATCGTAACGTTTCGGCTCACACCTGCGGAGAACGGCGTCAAGACTATCTGCCACGGCCTCAACCCCATCCCTGAAAAGCCAGAAGTGGGGGTCAGGTGTCGCTATAACCGCACCCTTCCATCCCCTCGCCCACTCGTCCAGTTCCTTAATCCGTACGAAGGCGCATGAGGAGGTGGCGACGACCTGATCCTTTGGCGACGGCTCGTAGGAGTGCATATGCCCCGTTCCCCTGACGATAACGTGATAACGGCACCCATCGCACAGGTCTAAGGCCACAGAGTAGAGGGGGACGTTTGAGAGTGCTATACCCTCCCTTTTGTCGGTCCCACAGGCCGATAGAAGTACGGGAAAAAGGATCAGGAGCCTCCTCATCTCATCACTTGAGGCTCTGAACTGCGGCCTTTAATGTATCAAGGGCAAGGGTGGCGCATTTGAACCTGCCCCGCATTATATCCGGCCCCACCCTCTCCTCAAGGAATGTGTAATCCATGTTAAGAATCTCATCCGGTGTCTTCCCATCGGCCGCTTCGCACACTATGGAGGCACAGGCCTGAGAGACCGTACACCCCTCCCCCGTAAAGGACACCTTCAGTGTTCCGTCCCCCTCACGCCTGAGGTATATAACGACCACGTCGCCGCATCCGGGGTTGCCTCCCTTCAGGACGACCTCCGCCCCCTCCATCTCCCCCTTCCTGCGGGGACGGTGGTAATGGTCAAGTATGTAATCCAGAAACTCCTGCATCAGGCTTGAGACTGCACGAACTCCTTGAAGTAACGGGTGAACTTGGACTTGAGACGGGCGGCCTTGTTGGGATGGAAGATCCTCCTGCGGGCCATCTTGTCAAGGGTGGAGTAGAGATCGCGGAGTAGCTGTTCCTTCTCCTCAACGGTGGTGGCCTTCCTGAAGCGTTTACGTAACATGCGGTAGAGGTTCTTCCAGCGGAGGTTCCTTATACGCCTGCGCTCCTGTCTCCTCTGCGTTCTCAACACCGAAAGTTTCTTCTTGCTCGCCATAAGCGGGTATTATATCGCCGTTTTATTCGTCCTACATCTTCAGCCAGCGGAGACCGGGTACGTTGTGCTGGACGTGGATCACGAAGTCGGCCTCGTAGCCTATGCCGGAGGTATCCAGCCGGGTGACCTCCACAGCACCGAAGTAGTCGTTGGTGTCTATTACGCCGTTGCCCGTACCGTTGTAGTCCGCCCAGAAGAAGTAAAATCCGCCCTCCGTGATCTCCCGTACGTTGGAGTAGGCTCCGTATCCGGGTGCGAGGTTCCCTCTGGCGTTGATATTAAAGGCGAGCTCTATACTCGCCCATGAAAGGCTCGTGGCGCTGATGTCCCTCAGCTCGGGAGCGCCTTCGTTATAATAAAGGACGAAGTACGCCGTTCTCCTGGCGAAAGGATCCACCTCGCTCTGCGGGATAACCTCTACGGAGATTGTATCCCTGAAAACTATCCTCACCCAGGAACTGCCGGGTAAGTTGGAGGAGACAACGTCTTTTAAGCTATCATGTCGGGGTGTGAGGTCCAGTGTACTGCAGGATCTGTACAGCTCGTTCTTAGCACATACCTTAACGGTAGAGTAGACCCCATCCGTTCCGTTTAGTATGACCGCCGGGTAGGTTGTGCGGACCAGAAACGATCCGTCCCCGTACACCACGTACTCCTCGGCGTTTTCGGAATCCGTCCACGTCAACTCCAGATCGGCGCCGTCGTTTATGGCTCTGGCCATTAACTGCGGTTTAGCGGGGGGTAAAATCGTCTCCGTTGGCGCGTTTCTCTTACATGCTGAAACGATAAGGACACCCACAAATACCACCCATACGCTTCCCCTCATACCGCAAGAATTTTACAGTAGTTTCGCGCTTAAATAGAGAAGAGGGGATTACGTTGAAACTGAAGGGCGGCTCTACCGAGCCAGTGTAATCGCCGCCGAAGTTGGTGGAGAGATAAACGTACCCCTGCCATCTGTTTCTTATGCCAAAGAAACTCTGAGGTCGCCTTTATGCTACCCTTCAACTCTAAATCTTCAACGCGCATATCTGGTTTCACCCTTCCACTGCCGATGCTGATGCGGTTCATACTTACCGCTCTGGGGTTTAGTTGGGGAGTTATGGCCTCATCTCAAAGACTCGTTATCGTAACCGATGAGGCTTATTATTGCTATCGTCTGGGAGACCAAAAAAATGAATCATGATATTGACCTTTAACTTACCCATCTGCTCGTACATCTCAGAGCGTAGCTTTCCCATCTCCTCCGCAAGCCTACGGGCGACCTCTCCTCAAGGAGGTGAAAGAGGTTATCTCTCGTCCTTTCTCCCTTCTCAATTACCTCAAGCAGGGCGTTTACACCGTCCTCGCCGAGTTTCTCCTTTAAAGTGTTCAAAGCGGAGAGTTTACCCATTCCAACGCCTATTATAGGGACGGGAAAGAGAAGTACACGTTTATAATCGCCACCATGCCCCTTCTCGTTGGCATAGTCTGGAACGCCCACACGGTTGATTCCCTCGCCCGGCTCTACCCTGAGATAGAACCTTACCTGATGGTGGTCAAGGTTACCCTGCCCACTACTCCACCGTCCGAAGGCAGAAGGATCCTGAGAAAAATATGCTCCCTTAAGGATAAGCGTCCCTGCAGGATGGCTTGCAACCGCCTTGCCTCCAAAGGCTCATCCATCGTGAAGGTCCCCCCCTGTCCGAAGACGTACCCCGTCCTGAAGTATCTTTACAAAAAGACGCACAAGCTCTCGTACTTAGTTGAGATAGGCAGGTTATATCCCCGTACCAGGGAGGCTAAACTCCTGCTCAAGAAGGACGTTTCAAAAAAACTCAAGCTCCGCGTAATGCTTGCCCATAAGATGTACGACCGTGTCCTCTCTACGGCAGATACTACGGATCCCGAGGAATACGGCCTCTACCTCGTTGCGAAGTGGAGAAAGGAGGGAACATCCTTCTCCGAAGTCCTCAAAATGCCTCCGGAGTACAGGAAGAGGCCCCTGATAAAACACCTCGTCCGCTTTCTAAACTCCGAGGACTACGACTCCATAACCCTCGCCCTGATGGAACTGATAAAGTTAGGAGATTATAAAAGGGCCTACAGGGTTATGGCATCGGAGGTGGCTAAACCCTTCCTCCGTTATGAGGCCTCCGACCTGTACGCCCGGATATCCGCAACCGCCCACGACGGCCTTGACGCCGAGAGTCTCGTATGGCTCGGCCTTTCGGCCTACGGTATACGCTATATTGAGGACGCTTACAACTGGTTCTACGAGGCCCGTGAGAGGGCGGAAACGGGGTCCTTTATATGGACTCAGGCCACGTACTGGCTCTATCTTCTGACCCGTGACGGATCTTATCTGCAGGATCTCCGCAGGTACAACCCGGTAAGTTACTATTACCTTGACCTCGGTCTGCCCGTGCCATGGAGGAAAGAGGACGTATGGGATACGACGGGCAGCCTCCGGAACTACCGTATAGGCAGGATAATGGAGGAGATAGGGGGATGGGGTCTCGCCTTTGAGTGGTACTCTAAGGACGTCCCATCGGGGTACAGGAAATCGCGTGAACTCCTTGATGAGGGCAACTTCCTGAAGGCCTCCTACCTTCTTGCGAGAGTATATAAGGTGGCGGACAAGAGCAAGGGGGTGCCGGAGTGGTGGGGAAAGATGGCCTTCCCGGTACACCTTTACGGTGAGGAAATAGACTCGGCAGCCAGAGAGTTCGGCATAGATCCGCTCTTTTTAAGGGCTATAGTCAGGGAGGAGTCCCGTTTTAAGAGGAAGGCGAGGTCAAGGGCGGGGGCTATGGGACTGGCCCAGATCATGCCCTTCAACGTGAAGAGGTTCCGCAGGGAGATGAAGGAGAGGGTGAGGAACCCCTACGATGCCCTTACTAACCTCCGGATGGGGGCGTTTCTACTTCGGGAAGCCTTCGCCTTTTACTCCTCCCCCCACATAGTGGCGGCATCCTACAACGCCGGAAGGGGGGCGGTGGACAGGTGGCTCTGCAGGTACGGGTACGAGCTTCTGGAGTTTCCCCACTTTGTGGACATAATACCGTACACCGAAACCCGGAACTACGTACGCCGGGTGATGCGGAGTTACTGGATATACAGTGACCTTTACGGCAGGTTCTCCTTTGGCAGGAGATAGGGTTTTCCCCTCTCCGGCATAGAATAGGAAGGTCGTGGTCGGCGTAATAGGATCAACCGGTACCCTCGGAAGGGCGCTCATGGAGCTTATGCCGAATGCCAGAGTCCACAGCAGACGTGATTTTGACCTCAGGAACGTGAAAGAAGCACGCCCTTTTCTCAGTAGGTTCCTTAATGGACTGAAGGTGGTCATAAACGCCGCAGCGTATACGGACGTGGACGGAGCGGAGAGGGATCCGGTCAGCGCCACCCTCGTGAACGCCGACTTCCCAAAGGTGCTGGCACAGGTGTGCAGGGAGATGGGTGTAAGGCTCTTTCACGTGTCCACTGACTACGTTTTTGATGGGCAGGTAGGCTTCTACTACGAGGACGACTATCCCCAGCCCCTTGGCGTTTACGGGAAGAGCAAACTGCTCGGTGAGAGGTACGTATTGGAGGAGAACCCGGACGCCGTAGTCATAAGGACGTCATGGCTCTACGGCCCCGGAGGGAGGAACTTCTTCAGCCGCCTACCCCTGATGCTCCTTGAGGGGAGAGAAATAAAGGCCCACGACAGACAGGTTTCCTCACCCACGTACGCCCCCTTTCTCGCCCGTACCATACTGAAGATGGTGGAGAAGAACGTGCCGGGTGGGATATACCACGTAACCGGAAGGACACCCATAACCCCCTATCAGGCCGCCGTACTCCTCGCCGATACCCTGAACTCCACCTCCCGGATAGTCCTGTACGACCCCGGCCCCTCCATGGACATCCGTCCCGAAGTCTCCGTCCTCCTCTCCTCCCGTTACAGGTACGAAGCCCCGTCCTTTATCGGAAGTATGTTGGAGTACACAACCCGCTTAAAATCCCTTCCATGATAGAGAACATCAGGAAGTTTCCCGATATGCTCCTATACGAGCCTGAGGTAATAGGGGAGTTTGGGAATTATACTGGGAGGATAGCCATAATGGGAATGGGAGGGTCGGCAGCCGCAGGCGACTTCTTCGCCGATTGGTCAGGTCTTGACGTAAGGACGGTAAGGCATTACGACCTCCCCCCCTTCTACGGTGAGGGGGATACCTTCGTGGCTATTAGTTATTCGGGCAATACGGAGGAGACCCTTTCGGCCTACTCTCAGGCCGTGGAGAGGGGTATGAAGGGGTTCGTAATAACGACGGGCGGAAAACTGAGGGAAATGGCAGAAGCGGACGGTGTACCGGTGGTACTCGTTCCGGAGGGTTATCAGCCTCGTGAGGCCTTCGGGTTCCTTCTCAAAGCCCTCGTGTACGGGGCGAAGGGTATGGGTATGATAGACTCCGTCATGTACGAGAGTTTCATTAAAGCGGCCGAAAACCTTGAGAGGTACAGGGAGGAACTGGACGGTATGGACTCCCCGACGTACGAGATAGCGAGCCACATGTACCGCCGCCTTCCCCTGATATACTCCGACGGCGCCATCCTGTCCGTGGTCGTTAGGTGGAAGAATCAGATAAACGAGAACGCCAACGCCTTCGCCCACGTTATGCCCTTCCCGGAGCATAACCACAACGAGATAGAGGGGTTTGACCACCCGGAGTTCCTCGATACGAGAGCGTGGTTAATCTTCCTGAAGACGGATTACGACCATCCGAGGGTGAAGATGCGCATGGAGATAGTGGAGGATATACTGAGGGATTTCGTCCTCGGAGCCTCCAGCGTAAACGCTAAGGGCGAGAGCAAACTGGAACAGATGCTCTATCTGGTCTGGTTCGGGGACTTCGTATCCTACTGGCTCACGGTGGAGTACGGTGGAGATCCCTACCGGATTGACCGCATAAAGGCTCTGAAAGGGATCCTCTCCCGGAGATGACGTTTAAGAGGACGGTCGGTCAGGAGGTGGCAAAGAGGATACTGGGGAGGTTGCTATCCGACCTCAACGTTCCCACGGTGATGTTCGTGGGTCCGGAGGGTGTGGGTAAGGCCACACTCGCTCACGAGTTCGTTATGGCCCTGGCCGACCGGTACGGCCTTGGGAAGAAGGTCAGCGCCCTCGCATGTCAGGACGTGGAGTTCCTGTCCCCGGTTCCGCCCGTACCCGGAAAGCCGCGACCGGACGACTTCTACGAAACCCGCTCTACCATCGGTATAAACCGGGTGCGGGACGTAAAACGCTGGGTGGTCAAATCGCCCGTTGCCCTGCCCTTCAAGGTAGTGGTCATAATGAACGTTGAGAACGCCACCCCCGAGGCCCAGAACTCCATGTTGAAACTCCTTGAGGAGGGCTGGAAGAGGACGCTCTTTCTCCTGATAACATCTAACCCTCACAGGGTACTTCCGACCATCCGCTCAAGGGCGCTTAAGGTCAGGTTCTCTCCGTTGAGGTACGGGGACTTCGTTAAGGTGGTAGGGAAGGAGGATCCGGTACTGTACGAGGTGTCCGGCCACAGCCCCGGAGTTGCCCTCCGTATCCTATCTAAGGTTAAGGACTACGGCAGGGTGATCAAGTTGTGGAAGGAGTACGTGTTGGGTAGCAAGGTTGCCACGCACGAACTTCTGAACGTCCTGGAGGAGACGGGTCTTATAGGCCTGCGCCTTGGGTACTACGCCCTGAGGGAGATGTACAGGGATGGGGCGGTGGATTACAGGCGGTTTAAGAGGATATACGGTGCGATAAGGGACGTGGAGGAGGGTTACAGGAGACACCTACCCACGCCTTTCCTGCATCTGCTTGCAGCGTGGACCCCAGATTACTCTACGGTTGACGTCTAACGGAGGTTCAGGCGCTTGAATATCGGCTCCGGTATGGCCTTTATCACCGCCATTATGAGGCGCCAGTATCCGGGGGTATAAACCTCGTCCCCACCCCTCTCCATGGCCTTAACTATATCTCTGGCCACCCTCTCCGGTCTGGAAACGAGCCTCTTCGGGAGGTCCAGGTGTGCGGTCATAGGTGTGTCCACGAATCCGGGTTTTATGGTTATTACTTTCACCCCCTTCTTGTGTAGCCTGTTCCGGAGTCCGCTCAGGTATATGCTCAGCGCCCCCTTGGCGCTCCCGTATGGGAAGTTACTTCCCCTTCCCCTGTCTCCGGCGACGGAGGATATGGCGGTTATCACTCCCCTTCCCCTCTCCTCCATGTACGGAACTATGTGGGTCAGGATGGAGACAGCCCCCATGTAGTTTATCTCTATTATCTTTCGTGCCTCTGAGAAGTCCCTTATGGCCCTCTCCTGATCCCCGAGGTAGCCGAAGGCTATAAGAACCCTGTCCACCTCTCCCATATCCTTCAGGACCTGGCCGAAGAAGGGGCCGTGGGAGTCGTAGTCCGTGGCATCAAACCGGGCGGCGTGGGTCTTAACACCGTACTTTACGTTCAGGTGGGAAGCGAGCCTTTTCGTCTCCTTGTAATTCCGGCTGGCCAGATAGAGCTCGTCCCCCTTTCCGGCAAGGATTTCGGCCACAGCCCTTGCTATGGCGGAGTTGGCTCCGAGTATCAGGGTCCTCATGCAGAGATTTTAAGTGTGCAGGATAAGTTAACGGCGTTATGTTGGTGATGTGAAGTACCAGGAGGCCAGACATAAGTGTGCGCTCCACTTACGGCTCCCCTGCTGCGCCTACGCAGGCAAGATTTCTGCCCGATGCCAAGAAACTCTACTACCCTTTTCGCTACCATAAGGACGTTTAAGACTTATGCCTATATCCTGCAGGGTGTAAAATTTTGGGTGGGAATTTTCAATCTCAAGTTAACCTAATCAGTATAAATCTCTCAATTCTGAGTCTCAATACCAGAACTGCGAAAGTGCTGGCATTGATAGAAGGATGACAATTCACCGAAGGTACGGCTTATCCATCCCGGGATACCTCCATCTGATAAACCACACAGGTCTTTTATCATCAAGAAACATTTCCATCCTACTGCTTGTATCATCCTATTCACTGAATACCCGGGTACACATATTGCCGCTAATAGAGTAATCTCGCCTCACAACTTCGTATCCGACGATCCCTCTATTTACTGAATACCGCAAATCTTTACCTTCGTTTTTCATCATCATACCCCTATTCCCGAAGAAAGGAGACTGTGTGAAAACGCTGGTTACCTCACCACCACCCGCCTGACCTTCCGCCCTTCCACGAGGAAGTAAACGCCAGTCGGTAGTTCCCTTAAAGTGTATCCCACGAACCTTCCGGATACGTCGTACACCTTCGCCTTCCCCTTATCTACCCTCTCAACCCTCTCCTCCACACCCACGGGCCTCCTGAGTACGAGTCTGCCAAAGGTGGACGGGGAAGAGGGATCCGAATCCTGAGGCCAGCGGCACACCACCCTGTTATCCTCCCCACTCCTGTAGAGGATGGAAATACGAATCGTGTCCCCATCACAGGGTAGAGAGGCGGGATCAGGTTCGTTCCCACAGTTGAGTCTCCACTCCGCCTGTATCCTGTAGGCTATCGTCGGGTCGTAGTGGAAGGAGAGGGCGGTTCCCAGATCGGTCCTGAGGGAGGGAGGTACGGAGCCGGGCATGGGGGTGGTGTACCATCCGTTGGGGTATATAAGGTTCCAGCCCTCGGAGGAGTCGGAGGCCCAGGTTCCGTCCCCGTCGTCGTCCACGGCCATCAGTATCAGGTCCTGAGGGTCGGGATCGGGGTCGGCCGAAAGGACGAGGGCGAAGTAAACGGCCGTTAAGGTGTTGACCGTGAGTAATGTGCAGGACCCCACGGGTGCGCCATCCATCCATGCCGACGCCGGCACCTTTCCGGCAGAGTCCCACGGGGAAAGGTAGGAGGTGCCGGAGTGTACCAGTCCGTCCACTAAGGGGGCGAGGGAGACGGGAAAAGAGACCAGATCCCGTACGGGCCGTGGATATATCCTTACGGACCTGACGAGGGTGTCGTTCCTTCCGAAGGTGTCATAGGGAGATGCGACTATCAGGTAAAGGTTCGTATAGCCCGCGGTATGGACACTCAGCGTAAGGGGTATAAGGGTATCCCCGCCCGGAGGGAGGATGAGGCTGAGCGTATCCGACACGTAGGTAAGGACACCGTATATGACGGTAGCCGTGTCCGTGGTACTCCCGTTGTTCCTCACCCTGTACACTACCGTGAAGGTACTGTCCTCGTACCAGTACTCGGGGGTCTCTATACCGGCTGCCTCCCAGTCCCTTCCGAAGTCCACCTCGCCGTAGAGGAGGACGTCGTCCACGGCGAAGTAGAGGCCCGATCCAGACGAGACGTACAGGAAGGCCAGAGCAACGCTGTCGGCCGCCGCGGATAACGGTACCGTATCCCTGCCCGAGGAGGTACTATCGTACACCCTCACGACCGTCCACCCCCCCCACGAGCCGGAGGAAAAGTAGCGGACGAGAACTATGCCACTGTCCCCGCCGATTGAACCTAAGGAGTAAGAAAATGTCAGATATAGGGACGTGGGAGAGGGTACGAGGGCTACGGACGGAGATATGAGGGTATCCCGAACGGGGGAATTATCTCCCCGAGTTATGGTAAAAATTCCATCACCGGGAGGGGGGAGGGGAGCCGAGCTGTCAATCCTCCATCCTCCCCCCGTCGTCCTCCACCCGTTCAGCGAGTTGAACTCCTCGTAGAAGTACTCAACACCCGTAAGGGTGAGTAAAAGGTACACACCCTATTTTAAGGGTGCTACCAGCGGTAGGTAAGCCCTAGACTTATCAGATGCCCCTGAAAACGGTACGTGCCGGGCATGTAGGTGGCGTCGTAGGAGTAGCCCTCGTTGGATATCTCCCTCTCCGGCGTCTGGGTGTAGGTGTAGGAGAGATGGTAGGTCCAGAAGTCCCCAACGCTCCAGCTGAGACCGCCGGATACCCCTATGCGGTTACCGACGTCCGGTATCAGGGGGTTGAACGTGCTATCCGGTATGGGTGACTGGTCGTATGCGAACCCCGCCCTGAGGGAGAGCCAGTCGGTCACGTTGAGTTTGGCCCCGACCCCCACCTCTATGACGTTGCTCCAGTTGAAGTGGAAGGTGTCGCTCTTTATCTGGTTGTACAGCAGAGTGAGGTCATCAAATTCCATAGATATTTCGTCCAGAACGCTCCAGAAGACGTAGTTCAGACCGAAGGAAAGGGTAAACATCTTTACCGGACGGAAGGCCACTCCAAGACCTATATCCGGAGGCAGAGGAACCTTCGTACTCCCCTCACCCTGTCCCTGAAAGATGTACCCGCTGAATAGCATGGCGAGGTCGGGAGCGTTCTCAACTATGTAGTCGTTCCGGGGAGTGAAAAGCTGGAGCTTTATATTCCCGTACATGTTGGCGGGGGTATAGTACCTGCCCGTCAGGGCGAAGGTAAACATCTCGCCGATATGGGAAGTTATTCCGAGGCTACCTCCGAGAGAGAGGCCGTAGGCCTTCAACTTGGTGTCTATGGGCCAGAGGCGGTACTCTATGGGAGCGGAAGCAGCATCAGGATTTATGGTAGCAGGATCCAGAAGGTTGACCTTCCTTATGAGGATGGACATCAGGACGGGGCCACCGGAGAGACCTATACGGAAGGGTCCGAACTCCTTACCGAACCCCAACCATAGGGCGAGGGACTTGAAGTCCGACTCCCAGTCGTACTTTGGGTAGGAGGGTTTCTCCCACGTGCTATCGTAGGCGTTGTAGTAGTTTATCGGAGGATCGTACAGATCCCACCTCGTACCCATACCGAAGGGGGCAAAGGCCGCGAATCCCCACGTGAAGGTCTCGCCGTACCTTACCAGGCCGAAGGACGGAATGTAGAAAGGTGGAGATTCACTGTAGGCCGTGTTATCTTTGAGCCGTGGATACCCGCCGTCGTATCCGAGGAGGTTGGTGTTCATCTGGTATTTAGCTATGGGGGCTATGGTGAGCAGGTCCATACCGAAAGAGTTCCTCTGATCGGCGAGACGGGCCGGGTTCCAGTATATTGCGCTGTAATCCTCCACGAGGGTGTAGTTCACTCCCCCTATGGCAAAACTCTGGGTACCGAAAGAGAGCCTGAAACCGGATGCTATTAACAGTCCAATCATTTTCTCCTCCTTTGTTAATACCTGCCCTTCCGGGAGGTCAGGGGGGGATTATACCCCCGATACCGGGAAGGCTACCTTCTATACACGCCAGAGGAGGGATATGCCGAGGAGTATGACCACGGCAGTGAATATGATACGTAGGGTTCTAACCGGGAGGCGGAGCATCAGACGGGAACCTATGAAGGCCCCTGTGAGGGTTCCGACGGACACTACCGCCACGGTACGGGGGGAGAAGTCGGGAAGGCTCCCGTAGTACAGAGCGGACGTGGAGGAGGTTATGCCTATGAGAAACATACTCGTGGCCGTGGCCATACGGTAGGGCATACGTAGTATCCTGTCCATGGCGAATACCTTGAACACCCCCGCCCCTATACCGAGGAGGGCCGACATCATCCCGGCGATGAGCATAAATGAGAACGCCCCAACCATCCTGACGGGGGTTAACCGAAAGTCCTCCCGACCGAAGTCTCTGGCCAGGAGGTTGGAGACCCCTATGAAGGCCAGCATCATCAGGAAGAGGACGAGGATCACCCTGTCGGGCAGGAAGGTCAGGACGCGAGACCCGATAAGTGCGCCCATGGACGTGCCGAGGCCGAGGAGGAAGGCGACGCGAAAGTCAACGAGGCCGGACCTGAGGTACTTCTCGGAGGCCATGGACCACGTGGCTATAGTTACGAATATGCTCAGCATTACGGCAGACTTCACGGGGAACCCGATGAGTATCAGGGACGGGACGACTATAACCCCCCCGCCAAGGCCAAGGAGAGAGCCGACCAGACCTGCGGCGAGACCTATGAGAGAGAGCAGCAACACGGAGAGGATATTCTACGCCCCTTCATAAACTACGGTTCGCACTGTGAACGTACGGATCAGATCTCAAGATAGTTGAAGGCCTCAACGTCCAGAGATGTAAGAAGAGAGGAGGCCTCCTCCGGTGTCTCCGGGTACGCCTCCCTCAGGAGAACGGCAACGGAGGAGAAAGGCATGGGAACCCTGAAGGAGTCCCACGAGGGGAGGACGTAGGCGGACGAGAAGGCCACCCCCGCGAAGACCATCCGTACGTTCAACCTCCGGGCGAGCATCAGGGTGTTCTCCTTGAAGACCTTCGGGGGACCTTTGGGGCCGTCGGGCGTGATGGCCACGTTCCAGCCTTCCCTCAGGCTGCGCACCACCTCAACCACACCACGGTACGGTGACTTGTGCTGGGAGGACCAGATGACCCCCAGGCCTTTACGGAGGACGAGTTCCCCTATCCTCCTCCCGTCCCTGCTCGGTGAAACCATCACCCTTATGGGTGTGCTTCGGAAGGCGTGGGGAAGGGGAAACAGGTTGCGGTGCCAGAAGAAGAAGAGTGTGGGCTTACCCTTCCTGAAAACTTCCCCTACTATCCTGATCCGCAGGGTGCCGACCAGGAGGTCGTAAATCCTGTAAAGCGTCAACCTCCGAAGATCTTCGCTATATGCTCCGGCACGTCCCTGAGGACGTTGGCCTTTATCTCTTTCCACCGCTTGCCCGTAAAGGTCGCTATCTCGGTTTCGTACTGTTTGTAAACGTTCAGGATGAACTCCGCGTACTCGTCGGGATAAGCGTCTGTGGGATGGGCGTAGTTCAGGACCTTATCGCTGGCCATCTTGAATATTATCTCCCCGACGAGCTTCCGGGATTCCTTAATGAGGTTTTCAAAGACCTCCTTTATCAGCTCAATATCCTCAAAAGTGTAGTTAAACAGCGGCGTCGCGTCTATGACCGGGTAGGCGTCAACGAGACGTCCTTTCTTTTGAAACTCCTTTAAAAGTTTTGAGGTTATGGTGGGGGGTACGGCGGGCCTCATAACGAGGAGCAGCTTTTCACCGTCGGATACGGTGAGTATACGATCTCCGGCACCGAAGGATTCAAGCGTACCTTCGTGGTTAACTATCCTCTCCTGAGTCCAGCTTCCAGCAGGCGTATCCACGGCCGTCTTGGCGAGAGCGAAGTAACCCGACATGTACGGAACGAAATCCCCCTCAAGTATGTGGAAGTACGTTTTGTACCGCCTGAACTCCTCCAGAAGTTCTCTGACCGAAAAGTCCTCATCTATGGGCCTCAGACCCACGAGGTAACCGTCCACGAAGGCCATCAGGGTGACCCTCTTCTCCTTTGAGGGGAAAAGCACAAGAGAGGTACTTCTCTTCTCCTCCATCTCCACTAAGAGATCGTAAAAGTTCTTCTCCACGACCTCCGGCTCAAGGCCGTCGTATTCGGCCTTTAACTCCACCTTCTCAAGGTCCCTGAGCTTTATGGCGTGGTACTCCGGAACCTCTCCCTCGTAGATCTGCACCTCGTACGTGAGTACATCAAAGTTCTCTAAGGACTTTATGGCGTCCATACCCTTCTGATCCCCGTATTCGGCGTAGAGGATCGTGTCCCCGCGGGTGAGGAGCCTGCCTTCCCTGGGGCCAGCCTTTATCTTGAACTCCCACACGAAATCCCCCCCTATGTTGGCGCTCGCCCGTATTGCCGTCAAAAGCGAGTCAAAATTCCCTACCTTTTTCATTCACCGATGATTTTAATCACGACCCGTTTGGGACGCTGGCCATCGTACTCAAAGTAAAAAATTTCCTGCCACGGGCCGAGGTCAAGGTCTCCGTTGGTTATGGGCAGGACGACCTGAAGGTGCGTAAGGAGGTTCTTGAGGTGAGCGTCGGCGTTGTCTTCGCCCGTGCGGTGGTGTTTGTAATCGGGGCGGTAGGGGGCCAGCCTCTCCAGCCACTCCCACATGTCCTCGTGGAGGCCGGACTCGTTGTCCTGTATGAGGACGGAGGCCGTGAGGTGCATGGCCGACACCAGACACAGCCCCTCCTTTACTCCCGACTCCCTCACGGCCTCCCTGACCTGCTCCGTGATGTGAACCACGGCCCTACGAGTGGGCGTGTTGAACCAGAGGTACTTCGTGTAGGTCTTCATACGTACTCCACCCAGCCGTAAGGGTCCTCTATCTGCCCTCGCGCTATTCCCGTGTACTGCTCACGGATGCGCAGGGTGACGGGTCCGGGTTTACCCTCTCCCACCGGGATCCCGTCCACGCTCCTTATGGGTGTAACTTCGGCCGCCGTTCCGGTGAAGAAGACCTCATCTGCTATGTACAACATCTCCCTCGGTATCATGGTCTCTATTACGGGGTATCCGAGGTCCTTCGCTATCCTTATTACGGAGTCGCGGGTTATTCCGGGTAGTATAGAAGCGGAGAGAGGCGGGGTGTATATGGTAGCCTTACCGGGATCACCGTCCTCGTACATGACGACGAAGATGTTCTCTCCCGTCCCTTCGGCCACATGACCGGATACGGTCAACTGTACACTCTCAACGGGGAGGTAGAGGTCGTCCGCCTTAACGCTTCCCCCCTCTTTCACCCGCTTGGCGATATCCGGGGTCTTGAACATAGCGGACAGGACGGACTCCATCTTGGCGAGCTGCCCGGTGGCGTAGTTGGACGCCCCTTTGGCCATGAAGGGCGTGGTGCTGGGGGCGTTCTTGGCCCAGGCCGAGGTTATGACGTCCGCACCCTGCTCTATGGCCATGGTGCCGAGGTAGTCGTCCCACAGGAAGGTGGCTATGAACCACTCCACGGGGTTGTTCAGGGGGTTCACACCGAGAGGTGGCTTGAGTATGGGATCCTCCGTAACGTCGTACCCGCGGTAGACGACCGGACGTATGTACACGAAGGGGTTGGCCATCTTGTCCTCCTCCTTCACCTCCTTCGCCCTCCTGTAGAGGTCGTTCTTCCTTATGAGCTCCTTCGTCAGGTCCATGAAGTAGGAGACCAGATCCTCCATGTAGACCTTTCCGTTCCTGAAGATCTCCTTCGGTGCGTAGTCCTCCGGGAACATACGGTATATCTTGGCGGACCTTACGAGCCTGCGGTAGTGATCACGGCCCCTGAATATGGCCACGCCCCTATCGGTCACGTAGCCGCGTATCCCCTCAAAGACTCCGCTGCTGTAGTGTATGACGTGGGATAGCACGTGTATCTTCGCATCATCCCATGGAACGTACCCGGCTACGATCTTTCCCTTTTCGCTGCGGTGCATGTATATGTATCCGGACATCTGTTTTATATTCTAAGGTCGCATACTCCGGCGATTCCCAACCCGAAGGTTGCAAACGTTTCGTACGTAGAATAGAGGGCGTGCATCTGATCCGTCTCTTACGTCCTCTTAACGGCATCCTCTCCGCCGCCGTCGTTTTAACCGCCTGTCACCTCTCGTACTGTCTCGCCGAAAGGCCCCTGCTGATGGCCCTCGGGGCCTTCCTCATAACCTCCTTCATAAACGTTACCAACGACCTCTTTGACCTCCCTGAGGACACCGTTAACCACCCGGATAGGCCCCTGCCCGCCGGAAAGGTGGGGGAGGATCGGGCGTGGGTTCTGGCCCTGGTTCTGCTGTTCTTCGCCCTGTACGTCTCCTATAAGCACTCACCGTGGGTTCTGGCTGTGGGGTCGTTTGCCATGTTCCTCGGCCTCCTGTACAACTACTACCTTAAGGCCCTTCCCTTTATCGGCAACCTCACGGTCTCCTTCGTGGTTTTTCTCGCCTTCCTCTACGGTAGTGGGGGATACGCCTTACACAGGGTTATACCCGCCGGACTCTTAGGGGCGTACCTTCATCTGCTCCGGGAGTTCGTGAAGAGCCTTCAGGATATGGAGGGGGACGCCCCGTACCGCAGAACCGTGGCGATAGTCCTCGGAGAGGTCACCACGCGCCGGATAGTCTTCTGGGGACTAATTCTTCTCCCGCTACTATCCGTTATACCCGTATTTTTCGGGTACTCGTACCTCTACGTGATAGCCGTGTTGCTTCTCGTGGGCTTTCCTGCGCTCGTTATTTCTCCCACGGTGCTGTACGGTAAGTACGGCCTCGTGTCCGGGATGCTCAAACTCCTGACGGCCACCGCCCTCGTGGCCCTATGGCTGGCATAGGGTGTACCTATCCGGCTTAAAATTCCCGCCATGGAGTGCGTCTTCTGCAGGATAGCGAGGGGTGAGGAGAAGGCCCGCGTGGTGTACGAGTCGGAAAAGGTGATAGCGTTCCACACCATCCGACCGGAGGCCGACGTCCACATCCTCGTGATACCGAAGGAGCATTACGAGAAGATAGAGGAGATTGACGACGAGCAGACGGCTCACGAGCTTTTCAAAGCGATACGGGAAGTGGCAGGTATGTTTAACATGGACTCTTTCAGGGTCGTGAACAAAAACGGCAGGTCGGTGGGACAGACGGTGATGCACGTCCACATTCACGTCCTCTCCGGCAACCTGCCCCACAGGTTGTTCCCCGGCGCCGAATGAGGATACTCGTATTCTCCGAGAGTTTCCTTCCCCTCAAAACGGGGGTGGCGAAGTTTACCTACGAGCTCGCCTATCATCTGACCCGTAGAGGGCAGGAGGTCGTCCTCCTGACGGGAAACTTTGAGGGTATGCCGGACGTACCCTTCCCCGTTGAGAGGGTGGGGGAGGTGGGGAAGGTGTACGCAAACGGTAGTTTCACCTGGTACATAAAGGAGTGGCCCTGGAAGGTCTACGGGAAGTTTAAGGAGGTGATA
>WFXS01000030.1 GCA_015490465.1 Caldifarciminota bacterium | reverse complement strand
TAAGGGGAGAGAGGGGAGGAAAACTGACGGGTTCACTTTCCCTTGAAGGCAGGAACCTCTTCGCATCGGGTATCCTTCTGAGCCTATTCGCCTCCTTTGACTCCTCAGGCATGTACGCCAGCGCATCCGGGGACGTACCGCCTCTCTTAGGTGTGGCGTTTAAGGGTGAGGGGAACGTCCTGAGATCGGGGGATAGCCTGTATTACTCCGGATTCGCCCTTCCGTACGTATGGTACTACCCCTACCGCTTCGGCGTGGGCCTGGGATACGCCGGATGTCCCGCACTGATCGGAGGCACAGAGAGGGTAGAGGAACCGGCGTACGACCTCCTCCTCATGGCCTCGGGAGAAGATGTGGGGTACCGGTTATCCCTCCGTTACGGGTGGTTCTCAACCTTCGCCTTCAGGGGGGTGGGGAACTGGAGGGAGAGGGTGGGCGGTATGGACAGGTTCCGCAGGTTACCACCGAACGGGGTATTCGCCCGGAACTTCGCCGTTCTCCGTCTGGATCTTCACGTACTCCGCTTCGGCAGGCTCAGGATCGGCCCATTTACGGATGCCCTCTTTGAGAGGGACAGGAAACCGGCTTACGCTTACGGTTTCTCACTCAGGTTCGGACGGATGTTATCCCTCTTTCTTTCGGCCGACGGTTACTTCGGTATGGCCGCACGGGTTGACCTCTAAGATAGGGGAGCCACCTTAAACTGCCGTATAATAGCGTCTTCCGATGGTCATCCTGAAGAACGATATAGATTTAATGGGCCTGCGTGAGGCGTCCCGCATAGCCTCAGCCGCCCTGCGCCTTGTTAGGGACATGATACGGGAGGGGGTCTCCGCTGCCGACGTGGACGACGCCGTGAGGGAGTTCATATTCTCTCAGGGAGCGGAACCCTCCTTCCTGAACTACGAGGTGGAGGATAAGGTTTACAGGTACAGCACGTGCGTATCCATAAACAACGAGATAGTTCACGGACTTCCCTTAAGGAGTAAGGTTTTCAGGGCCCCCATGTTGGTGAAGGTGGACGTGGGGGTCAACAAGGACGGTTTTCACGCCGATACGGCGTGGACCTTCGCCCTCGGCGACGTTCCACCAAGGATACGGAATCTCATGCGGGCAACGAAGGAGGCCTTATACAGGGCGATAGAGGCCGCCCGGCCCGGAGGACGCATCTCCGATATAACCTACGCCATATACAGGACAGCCCGGAAGTACGGGTTTCACGCTGCCGAGACCGTTACCGGCCACGGGGTGGGTATAGAGCTGCACGAGGACCCCATAATACCCAACAACCCCAAAGATCTGGATAAGGACGGGATAATAAAGCCCCGCATGACCCTCGCCATAGAACCCATGATAAACGTGGGTACGGAGCGGGTCGTGACCCTTCAGGACGGCTGGACGATCGTAACGGCCGATGGTAGCTGGTCCGCCCACTACGAGCATACGATCTACGTGAGTAAGGAGGGCCCGGAAATTTTGACGGAGGATATAGATGGCTAAGAAAGGCACGATACGGATGGAAGGTACCGTGGTTGAGGTCCTTCCCAACACCATGTTCCGTGTCAAACTTGACAACGGGATAGAGGTAAAGGCGCACCTAAGCGGAAAGATGAGGGTAAGATGGATAAGGATCGTCCCGGGAGACCGAGTGGTCGTAGAGCTAAGCGCGTACGACCTGACAAGAGGGCGGATAATCGCCCGCAAGTGATAGAGACTTCCATAGTAGGCGGAGGATTTGAACACTTTGCCCTTTTAGATCGTTTAAAGTGGAAGCGCAGTTACATCTTCATCAGGATAGAGGGGGAGGAACACGATCGCCTCGTAAAGGTTTTGAGGGTAAGGCCCCTTAAGGAGGGTGAGGAGATACGTAAGGCGAGGTTCGTGCGGGAGGCCTCCACGAAGGAGGTCCTCCGGATGATGACCAACATGCTGAAGGGTATACTGTGGGAGAGGGGCCTGAACGTGAAAATAGGGGATACCCACCTTGACCCCGATAAAGGCATCCTGACCGTGGAGTACATATCGGACAAACCCATAAACGATATACGGAGCCTTGCGGCCAGCATAGCCCACTTCTTACATGTGCGCGTGGAGTTCATATTCCTTCCCCGACACAAGTACGCGGCGCGCGTCGGGTGGCTCGGAAGGTGTGGCTTAGAGCTTTGCTGCCACGTTTGGATGAAGAACATACCCTCGGTCACGCAGGATATGGCCCGGAGGCAGTACCTGTTTGCGGCCCCTGACAAACTCACGGGTGCCTGTGGACGTCTGCTCTGTTGCCTTGCTTACGAGTTACCCTTTTACGACGAAATGGCCGGAAAGGTACCTAAACTCAACGCTATAATAGACACCGATAAGGGGAAGGCTAAGGTGGTGGAAGTTAACGTAATTGCCGGATACTACGTTTTGAGGTACGAGGACGGAAAGAAGGAGAAATTTGAAATTGAGGGAACACCTTAACGCCATATGGGAGAAACACAGTGGGTACCTTGAAAGGCTGGAAAAACTACTTGAGGAGACGGCGAGATGGCTTGATATACCGGTCTATCTCATAAAGGGGAAGAGGTTGAGGGCCATATCCTCCAACATAAGCTGCACCATATTCGGGGTGAATGAGGACGTATCCGTCCTGTCCGGGTACGCCCTTGAGATGATACACGCCGCTTCCCTCATACACGACGATATAGTGGACGAGGCGGACACCCGCAGAGGTGGGAGGACGCTCAACGATATCTTCTCTATACGAAGGGCGGTACTTGTGGGAGACCTCGTTTTTACAAGGGCGCTGTCGGAGGTGGCGAAGGTAAACGTTCCCCTGTACCTCTCCTCAATGTCCGACACCGTTTACAAGATGGCCTACGGGCAGTATCTTGAGGACGTCACACCGCCGGAGAAGTTTGATGAGCATCTGTACCTTGAGGTCATATACAACAAAACGGCATCGCTCTACGAGTTAGCCTTCGTATCCGGTTCTCTCATAGTCGGTCGGGACGACCCCTACCTCCGTGAGGCTGGCAAGAGCTTCGGAATGGCGTTTCAGATACTGGACGACTGGGACGACTACGAAGAGGACGTGGGGAAACCCACGCTACCCCACATCTACGAGAGACAGGGGCATCCGGATCCGAGAGGTACGACCCTTGATCTGGCCAAAAGGTATCTGGAAAGGGTGGAGTGGGAGCTGGAGAGAGGGGGGTTCAAGGATCACTTTACGGAACTCATAGATTACATGTGGAGTAGGATCTAAGCTGACGGTGGGACCCTCAAAGGCCTGCCTATACCGAGGGGCCTGTGGGACGTTATTATTATGGTCCTCCCCTTGCGGTGAAGGTCCTGGATGTTACGGGTAAGTTTCTCCTTGGTACCTTCGTCCAGATGGGAGTAGGGTTCGTCCAGAGCGATAACCGGGGCGGGGGAAGAGAGCGCCCTGACGAGCTGCACCTTTCTGTTCTGGCCGGATGAAAGTGATCGCAGAGGCCTGTCTAAAAGGTCCGTTATTCCGTAGTACTCTGCCAGATCCTTCCACGCGGACGTGAAAGACAGGGCGAGGTAACGGCGTACGGTTATCTCCCCCCGGAGGACCTCCGCAAAGAGGACTGACACGTACCTTACCCTCTCTATGGGTTTCAGGTCAAGTATGTTCCGGGAGAATACCCTTATCTCGCCGCGTACGCTGACCGCCCCTATGAGGGCCTTGAGGAGGGTCGTCTTACCGCTCCCGTTATCACCGTATAGGTTCAAGATCTCTCCTGCCTCAACGGAAAAGTTCAGATCCTCAAGGACGGGAGAGGTGTACCCGACGCTACAACGTACGAACTCTACCGCCTTCATGACTACCCTCCCTTGCTATTACGTCAAAGTAGTACCTTTCCACTTCGGCGGCGATGCGGTCCCATCCGTGCCGTCGGGCCGTCTCCAGACCGCCCTTTATCAGTCTTTCCCTCAGTTCCCGCTCCTTCAGTACCCTTATAACCTTGTCCGCCAGATCCACCTCGTCCTCCACGTTACAGAGGAGACCGTTCACCCGGTCCTTTATCACCAGAGAGTACCCCTCGTTCCGGGCCGCGACCACGGGGGTACCCGTGGCCATGGCCTCAAGGAGTACCAGACCGAAACTCTCCATACCTGTCGCCGGCGAGACGAACACGTCCGCCGACCTGTAATAGCGCGGGAGTATGGATACTGGCACCTTACCCTCAAACAGGACCCTGTCCTTTATCTCCTCCGGTACCATGGACTTGTACCATCCGAGGAGGGGGCCGTCTCCCACGACGACGAGGCGGGCGTCCGGCACCTCTCTGAGTATATGGGGCATGGCCAGTATGGCGTACTTGAGGCCCTTCCGTGGCTCAGGTCTTCCGACGAAGAGTACGTTCCTGTATCCCTTCAGGTGGGGAAGGGGCTGAAGGTCGGGCCGGAACCTCTCCAGATCCACACCGTTCGGTATGATCCTGTACTCAATATCCGGGAATATCTCCAGAATGGGCTTTATGGCGGCCTTTGAGACGGCTATGCGCCCGTGGAGACGGTTGAAATAATCCCGTACGTAGGGCTTGAAGAGCTTGTAGAGGAACTTCTTTTTATGGGCGGCGTGGAAGGTTATGAAGTTGTACCCGGTGGAGAACTTCAGGGAGACCATAGGGAGGACGGGGGCAACCTGCCCGTGGATGTGGACGATGTCAAACCTCATCCTGTTCATAAGACGCTTGACGTAGGAGTTTATGCGGAAGGAGACGGCGACGGGGGCTATTGAACCGTTAAAGAGTATCTTCACGGGGAAACCCACCCTGAAGACGTAGGGGGGATCGTCAAATTCCACTCCTCCCCTGAAGTTCGTGGTCAGTATGTAGGCGTCCCATCCGCGATTACGCAGATGTCTTGCCAGCTGGTGTACGTGTTCGGATATTCCCCCCGGATACGGGTAGTAGACGTCGGATACCAGAAGCACTTTACCTCTTTTCATGGGATCAGATCCCTCCTTATTGATAGGAGGATTTTACCGAGGGTCGTTTCCCTTATACGGTCAGCAGCCGCGAACAGGGTGAGAAGGAAAGCGAGGGCAAAGGACAGACCCACGACCATGGTTATCGCTGGCACCACTCTCTTCGGCCATACCCTCTTAATGGGTCCAGAGGGGGGAGAGACCGCCTGAAGCATGGGGTTATTCTTTAACTCCATCAGGCGGGCCTTTTCGTACTCCTCGTAGAGGGTGGAATATACCCTGCTCTTTATCTCCAGCTCCGTACGGTAACGGATGGCTTTCCGGACGGCTGGAGGAATTTCCTGAAACTTCTCGTCTATCTTCTTTCTGAGTACCTCCACTTCCCTGCTTACCCTGTTCACCTCCGGGACGTCGGGGGAGAAGGAACCTCTAAGTAGTACGTACTCTACCTCCTTCTGGGCGAGCGTCTCCAGTATACTGCTCAGAGAGGGACCCAGGATCTCCTCCGGAGCCACGGCGAGTATGTGGCTCGTACGCTCAAGGGCCTCTATACTGTCCTGAAGGGCTTCTATATCCGCTCTAACCTCCTCCAACCTCCTTTCAAGGAACTTCCTCAGTTCCCTTCCCTTCACGTTGAGGGCGTAGTTCGATTTACGGTTGAGGAACTCCAGATACCAGTTCGCCAGCCTTGATGCTCTGGACGAATCGGGATCGTACACCCTCAGGAGGATGCTCGCACTCGGCAGCACCTCCAGCTCTATCTTACTCTCAAGGAGCTTTACCTGTTTGTCAGGGTTCTTTATGTCAAGGATGCTATCCAGACCGTAAGTCTCTATGAACTCCTTTTTGAAGGAATATGGGGTAGTAATATCAAGGAAGATCTGGACGGGTGAGGCCATAAAACCGCGGCTTAACTGGAAGAACATGGTCGTCGGTGATTGCAGCTGGGTAGCCTCCTCAAGGGACGGCACGAGCATAACTTCCCTTACGTATATCCTCCTCACCAAGAAAGACATAACGAGCATGCCGGTGACGGAGAAGAGGAGAACACCGTAAAAGATGCCGCGGACTTTCAGAAACTTCTCGTACATGGGTCTATCTAAATCTTAAAGTCTTCCTTCGTTAAACCCACGTTTACCTTCAGGTTTTTGAATTTTACGGAACGTACTATCTTACCCCCCTCATCGTAGTCTATCACCATCACCGGGAGAAACTTTTCCGCATCTATCCAGTACCTCGCCCTCACGGCTCCGTAGTTCTTCGTTGGAGAAAGGGGTTGCTCCAGTACGTACACCTTCCTGCCGAAGAGGGTGGCCTCGTGGAGGAACTTCGCCCGGTTATTCAGCCTTGAGATGAACCACGGTATATGGCTCTCATATATCCTGTGTCCCTTTGGGGAACGAAGGCGATTATCGTCGGGAGATAGCCAGAGCTTCAAGAATCCCTTCTTCACCCGTACCTTCTTCCTATCGGGATGGTAGACCGCCACGCCGCCTTTATTGGCACCGCGTATCACCTTCATGTAAACGTATCCGGGCCTCATATACTTCTGGAGGTACAGTTTGTACTCCATCCTGCCCTTATCGTCGTGGGTCTTGGATTCCATGCGGGCGGTGTAATCCCTGAGGTTTTTCCCCGCCTCCTTCACCTTCGCCACTAATTCCCCCCCGCTCATACTTACGAGTGCGATCAACATCATACGAAGATTTTAAGGTGGAAACCGCAACCTATTCCCGGTCATCCCTCTGACCCTCTCCGGGGACAGCCCGTTTCAGGAATGGTCTCAATGCTGTTTTTATAGCATCTCCTACGGCCGACTCTATGTCCCATCCAACGCCGAGGGCGCTGGCGACGTACAGTATCCTCCCCGTCTCAACGTCTATGAGCTTGACGTTCACCCTGACCGTATAGGCGTCTATATCCTCTTCAAAGTTGATGAAGTCCATGAAGAGGACGGATCTGGCACCGAGAAGTTTCCCCAGTTTGACCGCAGTGCGCTGATCCACGAAACCGGACATGGAGAACTCCTGCTCCTCTAAGATGTCCTCTATGCGCGCCCTGTCCACCACGTCTATCTTGCCGGTCTTGAGGAGCTGTAACGCCGCGGCATCGTAGGCGACCTTATCAAGGGAGGCTTTAGGTGAACCCTCCAGCCGGCTGAATATGGCTACCGTTCCTACGCTATCCATGTTAAACTTCGGCGAGAAGGTATAGTCCAGGACGTAAGGATCGTTCTCTATTCGCCTCACCAGACTTGAACAGGATACCACCAAAAGCACCATCATAAACGGAACGTACCTCATAAGATGCTATTTTAAACTTAAACGGGGGACTGTCCTTCCTGAACTGCAGCCGTGTATTGCAAATCATAACATCTATATCGGGATTCTGTCGTATAATTCTCTCGTTATGGGGAACCGCCTTGTCATAGCATCAGCAATAATATTTGCCTTTCCATTTAAAACGGTGGCACAGATACCACCTTTCCACGTGAACTTAGGTAACTGGATGGCGATACACGGAAGCGCCGGACACAACGGTTTTTCGGCCCTCAAAGGTGATATCTCCTCGTGGAACGTGAAGTACAGCGTTTACGCGGGGCAAGGGGAATCCCAGCCCGCCGTGGGTGACGTCAACGGAGACGGTACGCCGGACATCGTGTTCGTTCAGTGGAACTGCACGGTAAAGTCCTTCAACGGTGCAACGGGAACGCTTCAGTGGTCCCGCTCCTTTGGAGGCATCCATTCGTCCGCACCATCTATAGGAGACGTTAGGGCTGACATACCCGGTATGGAGATAGCCGTTTCATGCGGTAGTTCCCTCCACCTGCTCAGGGGGACTGACGGTTCGGTTATATGGAGCCGGAGCGGAAGGGGAGGAACCCCGGGTGCCGTAATAGCGGCCGATGGTCCGGATACCCTCATCGTATCAAGCAACGGCACGACGGTTTACGCTACGGATCCCTATGGGAACTTAGTGTGGTCGGGAACGGCCGGAGGGACCAACTACCACTCAGCCACGCCCGCCGTCGGCGACATCACCGGCGATGGCCGCCCTGAGGTGATCGTAAGGGGATCCAACGGGTACGTCTACGCTTACGACTTCTCCTCCGGATCCCTCCTGTGGAGCCGTTATCTTGGAAGTACGAGTATCTGGTCCGGAGTCTCCCTCGGGGACGTTACGGGGGACTGCGTGGACGAGGTCATAGTCGGTATAAACGGGACCCTGTACGTACTGAACGGTAGCGACGGGACCACCCTGTGGTCGTACACGACCGGCGGGTACATAGCCGGCCCCATATCGGTGGCCGACGTCAACGGTGATTCCCTCAGGGACATAATCCTCGGCGTGAGGAACAGTCCCAGTTTGTGCGTCTCGGGCAGGGGTGTGATAGCCGTATCCGGAACGGGTTCCCTCCTCTGGCAGAACCTCGGATGGACACCCAACGCCATGCACGGGGGAGGCAGGGTAATAGCAGACTTTGACAACGACGGCACCCTTGAGGTCGCCGGCGTGCCTTACGGGTCGTGGTGCAGTGGAGACGCCACCTTCCGTATGATCAACGCCACGACGGGGACTACCGAGTGGACCTACTCCTTCAGCGTTGACGCTGAGGGAGCCTCCATGGCAGACGTGGACGGTGATATGTGCGCCGAACTGATGCTTCTACCCTCCTGCTGCGACAACATGAACATCATAGTGTTAGATGGACCCGGATCGGATTGTGGCTTCTATCCCTACAACGACACCTGCGGCATCCTCGTGGGCGAGGGAGATCTGTCCGTTGAGGAGAGGCAGGGATCCGGGTACGACGTGGAGGTGGTGGGCGGCAGAGGGTACGTTGACATAATCGCCCCGGAGGCCGTACCGGTAAAGGTGTACGGTATAGATGGCCGTGCCGTGTTTGAGGGAACGGTTAAGGGCAGGAAAAGGCTGAGCCTCACCAGGGGAGCGTACTTCGTAATGGCAGGCCGTAGGAACGTAAGGGTCGTCGTGAGGTAGTTAGAGCCGATCTGTACCGGCAGACCCGAAGAGGAGAGTTTCCGCCCTCCGTAGGTCCTCGGGCGTATCTATGCCGAAACCCTCGTAGTCCGAAACCATAACCTTTATCTTCCACCCGTGGTAGAGCGCCCTCAGTTGCTCCAGTCTCTCCGTCCTCTCAAGGGGCGAAGGTTTTAGTTTACTGAAACGGAGGAGGTTCTCAAGCGTGTAAACGTATATCCCCACGTGTATCAGGTACTCTCCGGTACCGTAGGGTATAGGGCTGCGGGAGAAGTACAGGGCGATCCCTCCACCGTCCAGAACGACCTTGACCCTGTTGGGGTTGTTCCCCTCACCGGAGGGATGAGCGAGGGTGTATATGTGGGCATCTCCACCCCCGGCGAAGGAGAAGAGGGCGTCTATAACCTCAGGCTTAACAAAGGGTTCGTCCCCCTGAAGGTTCATGACGAGGGTATCTGAGGGAAGGTCCCGGAGGGCATAGGCCAGCCTGTCCGTACCCGAAGGGAGGTCCGTAGGGGTCATCCTTACCTCGCAGAGGTCCGAAACGGCCTCCCTTATCCTTACGTCGTCTGTCACCAGAATGACCCGATCCGCCGAGGAACTCAGAGCAGCCTCAACCACCCAGCGTATAACGGGTTTACCTCCGAGGGGACGCAGGAGTTTCCCCGGAAAGCGGGACGATCCGTATCGGGCTGGTATGCCTACGACCTTCAAAGCCTCCTATTCTACGGTCGGCACCGTTAAAATCGCCTCTTGGGAATGCGTTACCTTGACTTTGAAAGACCGATAGCGACCCTTGAGGAGGAACTGGAGAGTCTCCGCAAGCGGTACGAGGAAGAACACGACGAAGGCCTTCTAGATCGGATACGGGAACTGGAGAGGCAGGTTAAAAAGCTCCGGTACGAGATATTCTCAAAGCTGACCCGATGGCAGAAGGTCCAGCTGGCGAGGCACCCCGACAGACCCAAACCTCTGGACATAATCTCCCATATCTGCGACGACTTCATAGAGCTCCATGGGGACAGGCTGTTCGGGGACGATGCGGCCATAGTGGCGGGTCTCGGGAAGATAGAGGGCTACGGTGTGGTGATAGCCGGTATACAGAAAGGGAAGGACACGGAGGAGAACCTGAAGAGGAACTTCGGTATGGCCCACCCCGAAGGGTACAGGAAGGCCATGAGGCTCTTTGATCTGGCGGACAAACTCCGTCTGCCCGTCCTGACGCTCGTGGACACCCCCGGTGCCTATCCCGGCATAGGGGCGGAGAAGAGGGGACAGTTCTCCGCCATAGCCTACAGCATAAAGCGTATGCTCCAGCTGAAGGTACCCAGCGTCTCCTTTATAACCGGGGAGGGGGGGAGCGGGGGCGCCCTCGCCCTCGCCGTGGCCGACAGGGTATACATGTTGGAGTACGCCGTATATTCCGTAATATCTCCCGAGGGAGCGGCGAGCATCCTCTTTAAGGACGCTTCCAGAAACAAGGAGGCTGCAGAAACTCTGAAGATAACCGCACAGGACCTTTACGAGTTCGGGATAATAGACGGCATAATAAAGGAACCCCTCGGAGGCGCCCACAGGGATCCACGTCTCACGGCCATGAGGATAAAGAGGGCGTTCCTCAAGGCTCTAAAGGAGCTCAAGGGTAAGTACGCCCGCACTCTCCGTATGAGAAGACTCCAGAAGTACGTTAAGATCGGGGCGTGGAGGGAACTGTAAAAATTTATATCACAACTCCCACTTGACATAGTGCGTCTTCCGGTATAAAATCCGTTCTATGAAAGAGATGACTAAAGTCACAAACACCAATAAAAATGGCTATTTGGTGGCCGTAGTGGATGATGCTATAGCCTATGAGGGTTATCTACTGAACGGAAAACTCATAATTCTTAAGGCTCCTATGTACGGTATGAAATGGTACGACGGAATACTAAGTGAGGAGGAGTACATGGATCACCTCATGGGTAATCCCATTGAGTACGCCCGCAGGAAGTACGGTGAAGCTCTTACTGAACATCTGGAACGGTTCACAAGAGAGGTGCTGAGCAGACTCAAAACCGATGTAAAGTCCGGAGATATCCGGTACGTACTGAAGGAACTGGACGAGGATTACGTAAGGACCCTGCTCGGCCTCTCGGATAACGTGGAACCCGCTGAAGATCCGGTTGTGGATTCTCTCAAACGTATCAAGGGAAGGCTTATGATAGAGGGGAAATCCGAGGAGCTGAACTACCTCATGAAGGCGGCACCGACAGGTGACTTCCTGCGAGTGATGGTCTATCCCGGTTATCTCCTCCTGATCGGAAGGAGCAACGGTAAGGGCTTTGCCCTCATAACGTCGGATGTTAATTCCACCGTGGAGTTCATAAAGGAATGGAAGGGAGATACGGAGGAGGAGGACAGGTGTAATATGGACGTTGACGCGTTCGCTCCGGTGGGCGTACCCTTCGGTTGCATCCTCAAGGAGCCTTCTGGCAACGTTTTTTTCAGGATCTTTCAGAGGGTCGGCCGCTTTATCAAACCCCGCAAGGTTATAACGGTTAATCCTACGGGGATTAAGAGGGTAATTACAGAGTACAGGACGTGGGTGAACTACGTGGAACACGAACTCTTCAGAACCAGGCCACCCCATATGACGTTTCCGGCGTGGAAGAAGATGGTTCTGGCCTATCTGGACGAGTACCCCAACCCGGAGGACTTCTCAAGGATAATCCGGGTAGAAACCGGCATGGACTTTCACATACCCCGTCTGGATTTCAATCACGTACTCGCAGCAGGAGAGCAGGGGAAACTTCGCAGTTGAGGATAAGTGGCGACCGTTCGGGGGTATGCCGTAGAATTCCCTACCTATGGGTGGCGAGTTCAAAGGGAAGAGTGGTTACGTGGAGGTGAGGTACGGAGATGAGGTGGTGTACAGCGGATATTACCTGAACGGCAGGCTCTTCGTGGTTGACGCACCCGCACTTAACAGGATCTGGTATAAGGGTCTTCTCAGCGAGGTGGAGTACGAGAACGAGAGGATGGGTAATCCCATGAGATACGCCTACGAAAAGTACGGTGATAGGTACATAAAGCACTTTGAGAAGTTCACGCGGGAGGTACTGGAGGAGGTTGAGAAGACCTTCCAACGGGAAGATTTAGATATCACGATGATATCCATGCCCGAAGAACATGTAAGGGAAATACTCGGCCTGCCCGCAGATCTGACCTTTGAGAACGGTGAGGATATTACATCGGAGAGCCTGGAGATCAAATCGCTCTCGCTGGAAAGCCTTGAGGGTCATCTGAAGGCCCTGCGTTACAGGGAGTACTACATTAACGGAAGAGGAAACGGCGATCTTATCCCATACCTGAATATGAGCGAAAACCGGAAGCGGGGGAGAAGTTCCTTCCTTCTCATATACCCCCGAAGGATCGTTCTGGTCGGCAATCTACACGGCCTGGAGTTCGTGGCCCTGGCACCGGGTATAAAGGTGGCGATAGAAACCCTACGGTGGATATCCAAACAGACCGGATTCGGTGAGGCGGATACGGACGAGAACAGATTGACCATATCCCGGTTCGTTGAGGTGGGAGTCCCACTCTCAAAGGTCCTGCCGGAGGGGGAGGACCGTTTCCGCGTGAGGATCTTCAGGCATATAGGCAACTTCGTTTCGGTTGACAACGAGGTTCTGATGGCGGGGAAAGATCTCAATACAAAATACGGTGAGTACGTTGAGTGGGTAAAGCGGGTAATGAACGAGGTCAGGTTTACTCCTCCTCCCACCATGACTAAACCGGCGTGGAGTAAGCTCGTAGAGGCCTATCTGGAGGATTTCCCACACCCTCTGGACTTCAAGAGGATGATAAACGTGGACCTCTTGGGAGAGGTGAACATACCGGAGTGTAAGGCCATTAACCGCCTCTACGCCTTAAGTACATCGTCCGGTGGTTCCTGAAGAGGAGGATGAGGGTCTTCATTCCGGGCGCTATCTCCTCCTTTCTTTCGTCGGGTAGATCCTCAAAGATATCTAACATACCGTTTTTCAGGAGGAAGTTCGTCTGATCCATGTACAGAACCACTTCAAATCCGCCCTCTTCGGCGACGCGTTTAACGTGGGAGAAGTTTATGAAGTGGGTTATATCGGTGGCCGGTTTCAGGGCCTCAAGATCGTGGAATACCCTGTGTTCCCTGTACCCCTGAAGGGTACCGGAAGGGGCGAGAAGGGGAAACTCGTCTTCGTCGTACCCGTAGTCAAAGATAAGGACCCTGTCCGTATGGGTGAATACACTTTTCAGGAACTGCCCAAGACCGACGGTTTCGTCGTACGTGAACCCCTCCTTTACGGGTCCCCTGTAATTCTCCGGCCCCTCCGAAGGGATCAGGCCGTACTCCCCTCCCCTCTCAACGACCTCCCACCATCTGCCCTCTTTGAACACGAACCTCCGGGATGGGAAGGCGTCAAGCACCTCGTTGAGGAGGTAGGCATCGGCCCTTACGAATTCATCCACAGGTTTCCAGCGTCCCGTTCTCCTGTACTCCGAAAGGAGTGCTTCCTGTTTCTCTTTGAGTCTCGGACTCCTCTCGTAAGAGAGGACGGTTATCCCCGTGGAGCTCAGGATATCAAGGGCCAGATACCCCTCACCCCCTCCGACCTCCACGAGCGTTTTCACCCCCTCCCGTTCTAAGAAACGCCCTACGGTGTACCCGAATATGGGAGAGGCGTGCGGGGCCGTGAAGAAGTCACCCCTCTTCCCTATCCTGACGTGCTTCGTGTAGTAACCTTCCTCCCCGTAGAGCAGTTCCTCTATGATATCCGCAAGATTCCTCAAGGGACGATTCTAAGGACGGCCCCTTTACGCTCCCGGTGTCGTGTTTACGGTGCGATTGGACGTGGCTGCAACCTCTACCCGGCCGGAAAGAAATTCCCGAAAATATCCTGTGATCCGTTATCTCTCTCGGGGACAATAGGAGATTTCAGCGTTATACCGGGAAAAGCCCATTTCCCCGCCAACCCAACAACTTCGGTCCTCAACTTTCCTCATCATAACCTCCGATCACAGGGGCATCACACTACCCCCGTCCACGTACAGCAGCTGCCCCGTAATCCAGCGGGCCTGTTCCGAGGCCAGAAACACTATGGCGTCGGCAACATCCTCCGGCCTTCCCACCCTCCGCAGGGGAATCCTCGCACTCAGGCTCTTTTCCATCTCCGGCGTGATGTATCCGGTCTGAACCGGCCCCGGTGCGACCACGTTGACGGTTATCCCGTGGGGACCCAGCTCAATCGCCGCGGCGCGGCTGTAGCTCTCCATGGCGTGTTTGCTCGCACCGTAGGAGACCTCTCCGGGAAAGGCGGATGCCCCGTCCGTGCTTACGTTTACGATACGTCCCCAGTTTCCTTTACGCCGCACAAATCTGCGGGCGAACTCGGCCATCATCAGGGCGACGGCACGGGCGTTTACGGCGAAGTTCCGCTCGTAGCTTTCGGTTGAGATAAAGGTATCACCGTCGGGTAAAAAGGTATCACCCTGCCAGCTCGCGGCGTTGTTCACGAGGATGTCCACGGGGCCAAAGGCCTCCTCCACGCGGTCAAACAACCGGGGGATATTTGCCGGATCGGAGAGGTCGCACTCCCACGCCTCCGCCCACCCACCCGTTCGGCGGATCTCCTCAAGTACCCCATCCGCCGTTTTGCCCTGCTGGGCGCGGTAAAAGGCCGGTCCAGGGCGGTGTGCCTCTTCTTCCGGGTGAGCCTCCGGAGAGCGGAAAAAGTGAAGGAAGACGCGTGAACCCTGAGCGGCAAAGGCCTTCGCCGTAGCGGCGCCTATACCGTAAGGGTTGTTGGCACCGGTGATCAGGACCACCTTACCGTCCAATCCGGGATCTATCATGGGAGTATTGTAAAGGCGGGTTCATGTTCAACGCCGTATGTTTAACCGTACGTTTTAGATTTAGCCCTCCGTTTTAACATACCCGTACGATGAAAAAACTCTATGCGATCGTCCTGACGTTTATCGGGACACCGCTCTACGGCGCCGGTTTCGTCGGCGTGGGACACAGCAACTACTGGAGGACCTACGTCGCCCCTTCCCCTGACAGCGGGGCCGTGGTATGCACCGGGTACAGGGTGTTCAAGGTCAACCCCTCCGGAAGCGTAGCATGGGCGAGGTCCCTTTCCAGCTACTGCGAGGGCGTCTTCACCTACGCCAGCGGCTACGTGGTGGTGGACGGGTACGGAAGCGACGTGCATATACACTCCCTCGCCGCCGACGGCTCGGAGCAGTGGGGCTACTCCTACACCCTCCCCGGCCTATACAACAACGTACGGGAGATGACCAGTTCCGGCGGAAACCTGATATTCCTCTTTGAGAGCTACCTGTCCTCCGTTTACTACCCCCTCCTGCTCTCCCTCACCACGAGCGGGAACGTGAACTGGGCCAAGAGCTACAGCGTTCCGGGTCTCGTGAACACGTTCGTACCCTACGACGGTGGGTACGTTATAGGCCTTCTTGATACGACCTACAGCCGCGACCTTGTGCTGATAAAGACCGACGCCTCCGGGAACGTCTCCCTCGCCAGAACCATGGGGGCCTACGCCAGCACGAGCGGCAATATCACCATAGGTATGGCAGTTGTGGGGAGCAACCTCTTCGTCTCCTCGGACTACAACCTGATGAAGCTGGACAACTCCCTCAGCGTCGTATGGGCAAAGAGGGAAAACACCTATTACCTCGCCAGAATTGAGGCGAGCGAGGGCGCAAATCTGTACATGGCCGGCGACTGGGACGAGATCTTCAAGATAGACACGTCCGGAAACGTAATCTGGTCAAAGGAGTACGCCTCCTCCCTGAGCATATCCTTGCATGGGATGGTCCTATCGGGTGGAAGGCTCTACGCCGTTGGAGAGGCCGACGCCTACACGGACAGCATAGCAGTCGTGAGCGTGGGGACGGATGGCTCCCTTCCCTGCGCCTCCCATTACAACCTCTCCTTTGTGAGTTCATCCGTTTCCCCCTCAAACATCACAGTATCCGCCCAGAGCCAGAGCGTAAGCAAAGGCTCATCAGTTTCCACCGGCTCCGCATCTTATACCATCAACCTGCAGTGTATTGCTACGGACGTCGGGGAGACGACAGAGAACTTATGCGGAAAACCCGTGGAAGTCTACGACGCATCCGGACGGAGGTACGAGAGGCTGCCCGATAGACCGGGGGTTTATTTCGTGAGGACTCCCAGGGGGACTAAAAAAGTTATAAGGAGGTAAAGGATGATGCTTTTCCTTACGGCAACGTTCGTAAAGGGGCTGCAGTACTCCGAAATGTCATGGAAGAGCATAATCACGCCGGCGAGGGACAGCGGTGTTGTCCTGTCCGTGGGCTTCGGGTACGCCAAGCTGACCCCTTCCGGCAGCGTAGTATGGGCGAAGTCCGTCCCAACGTGGAGGTTGGACTACATCGGGACCTACCCCGGAGGGTACTTCTTCACGCAGGACAGGAACGGCATCATGCTATCCCTGATAGACGAGAGCGGAAACATAATCCGCTCTTTCACGTACACCTATTCCTCCTTCTGCGGAACCAACGTTCAGGACGCCGTATGGGACGGCGATGGCTTCGTATTTCTGCTCCTCTCCTGTTTCAACGACCTCTCGGCGTACAGGCCTGCCCTCGTAAAGATAGACACCCTCGGAAACGTAATGTGGGCGAAGAGGTACCCTTCCCTTGGCGAAGATACCGACGCCCTCGTAAAGGTGGGGAGCAGGTTCCTCATAGCAGCAACGGACACGAGCGACACGGTGGTGATCTTCGCAACGGACGGAAACGGAAACCCCCTGTGGGCCAGGAAGATGGGCTTCACGCGGCAGATGTCCTACTGGGGTTGGAGGGTCATGCGCCTTGAGAGGATAGGAACGGACGTCCTGTTCTACCTGAGAACGGGTTCGGAACCTCTCATACGCTTTGACACCCTCGGGAACGTCGTATGGGACGTGAGACTGCTCTACATGAACGGCTACGACCTCCTGGTCCTCGGCGGGGACATATACGTAGGCGGATGGGAGAACATTATAAAGCTGGACAGCGCCGGAAACCTCATCTGGAAGAAGAAGTACGCCACGGATTGGGTGGCGAGCATCTACGACATAACCTTCGCCGACGGCCACATCTACGCCTACGCGGACCCGAACTTCGCGGCGGACACCTTACTTCTCATAAAGATTGACACGGCGACCGGCTACGCCCCATGTTCTCAGGACGCCTCCGTCTCCGCATACGATACCACCTTCTCCATCTCAAGCATCACGCCACCCCCAGCCCAGAGTATTACCTTCTCCAGATCCTCCGGAGAGACAATCGGCAACGCCACTGTTAGCGTGTTCAACGGGTGTATCACCACAGACGTATCCGAGGGCCGGACGCCCGTTTCCTGCGGAGAAGTAAACGAGGTGTACGACGCGTCCGGGAGGAGGTACGAGAGGATCCCCGACGGTCCGGGGGTGTATTTTGTAAGGACAGGGGGGAAGGTGCGGAAGGTTATCCGGAGACGCTAACGGATAGGCGGAATAACGGTTCGGGTGCGGATAAGGTTTGGGTGGTCTATCCTCTCTTTAAGGCGGCCTTTAATAGACCTACGAATACGGGGTTGGGCCTTAACGGTCTGGAGGTGTATTCGGGGTGGAACTGTACACCGACATAAAACGGATGCTCCGGCCACTCCAGGACCTCAACGAGTCCACCGGCCTCCCCCGTTATCCTGAGGCCGCTTTCCTCAAACTTCTCCCTGTAGGCGTTGTTGAACTCGTACCTGTGCCTGTGCCTCTCCCTTATTACCTTACGGCCGTAGAGGGAGTGGAGCAGGCTACCCTCAGCGAGGTTTATATCCTGACCCCCGAGCCTCATGGTGGCCCCCATACGATCCACTTCCTTCTGCTCCGGCAGCAGGTGTATCACGGGGTGGGGAGTGTCGGGATCAAACTCCTCGCTGTGAGCGTTTTTAAGATTTAAAACGTTCCTCGCCCACTCAACCGTCATGAGCTGCATGCCCAGACATATTCCGAGGGTGGGTATCCGGTTTTCCCTTCCGAAGGTTAGGGCGTTTATCTTCCCCTCTATTCCCCTTTTACCGAATCCACCGGCGATTATTATGGCGTCGTACTCCTTCAGTACGTCCGTACCCTTACCTTCCAGACTTATGGCGTCCACCAGAGTTATATCGGGTTTAACCCCTATTCTGGCACCGGCGTGGACTATCGCCTCAATAAGGCTCTTGTAGGCGTCCCGCACCTCTATGTACTTACCGACTATGGCCACCTTAACCTTCTCACCGGCCTCCTCAACCCTGCGGACGAAGTCCTCCCACTCGGTGAGGTTCCTGTCGCTGTAAACCCCGATCCCGAGTTTCTCAAATATGAGGTTGTCAAGATCCTGCTCCGCCAGGAGGAAGGGGACCCGGTAAACGTTGTCAAGGTCGTGGGCGCTTATAACCGCCCTCAGGGGAAGGCTGGAGAACAGGGCGAGTTTGCGGCGGGCCTCCGGAGTCAGGGGCTTCTCGCCACGGGCGACGAGGGCATCCGGCTGGATACCTATCTCCCGGAGCTTCTGGACGGAGTGCTGGGTGGGCTTGGTCTTTATCTCCCCAACGGACCTGACGAAGGGGACATAGGAGACGTGGAGGTAGAAGGAGTTCTCCTCAAGCCCCATCTGGCGGGCGGCCTCAAGGAAGGGAAGGCTCTCAATGTCCCCCACGGTTCCCCCAATTTCAACGACCGTGACGTCGTAATCTCTGGCCACCTCCTTGATCCTCTCCTTTATGAGGTTCGTCAGGTGGGGAACCACCTGAACGGTGGCACCGAGGTACCTACCCTTTCTCTCCCGCTCTATCACCTCCAGGTACACCTGACCCGCCGTCACGTTGTTCCTTCTGGATAGGTCTTCGTTTAAAAACCGCTCGTAATGCCCTATGTCAAGGTCGGTCTCTCCCCCGTCGTCCGTAACGAAGACTTCGCCATGCTGGTAGGGGTTCATGGTACCGGCGTCGTAGTTGAGATAGGGGTCCACCTTGATAATCGTGACTCTGAGTCCCCTGCTCTTGAGCAGGAGTCCGATTGAGGAGGAAGTTATACCCTTACCGAGGGAGGAGAGTACGCCCCCCGTCACGAACACGAACTTCATAGGGTAAGGAATTCTAATCCCGAAGCACTCCAGCACGGTTTACGGGGTGGGGCCGCTCGTCCACCGTACAATTGCCCCTTGAAACTGTTCGGTTTCTTTCAGGTGGGTTTCATAGACGTTCTGGACGTCCTCCTGATGACCCTCATAGTTTACGTCGTCCTCAGGGTCCTGCGCGGTACCAAGGCCATAATACTCCTCATGGGCGTGGGAGTCCTCCTTCTGGTCGGCTTCGTCGCCGAGAGCCTCGGCCTCGCCGCCCTCGGTCTCCTGATATCCACTGTAAAGGCCTTCGGAATAGTCGCCCTGATAATCCTGTTCCAACCGGAGATCCGCCGCCTCCTTATAGAGATAGGCTCCAACCCTTTCCTGAGGTTCGTACTCCCTCCGGAGCGCGTTCCCCTCAACGAACTGATCCTTGCCGTTGACGAGATAAGGAAGAACAGATGGGGGGCCCTGATCGTGATCCAGAGGAGGGTTTCCCTGATGGAGTACGCCGAGGAGACGGGTACCATAATGGACGCTTACCTGTCGGCCCCCCTTCTCGTTGCCATATTCAGCAAAGGTTCTCCCCTCCACGATGGGGCCGTAATAATCAAGGAGAGCCGGATACTGGCCTCAACGGTTATGCTACCCATGAGCGTACGGATAAAGGGGGTGGGCGCCCGCCATCGGGCCGGTGCCGGGATAACGGAGGTGTCCGACGCCATCTCCATAGTGGTATCCGAGGAGAAGGGTACCATTACCCTGTTTCACAGGGGTGAACCCTACACCAACCTTACCATACCGCAGCTGAGGAAACTGCTGAAGGACCTGTTAAACTATGAAGAGTGAAACCCTCAAAGAACTTCTGATTGCGTTCTCCATAGCGCTCCTCGTCTGGTTTTACGCCAAGATGTCCCGCACCTACGAGGTGGTGATGAAGGTGCCGGTGATATTCGTTAACGTCCCCCGGAATATGGCCTTCGTTGAGAGGACGGACAGCGTGGTTTTAAAGATCAAGGGGTCGGGGTTTGATATAATCAGGTTAAGGTTGTCGGGGCCACGCCTCGTATACGACCTCTCCGGATTGGGGCCAGAGGGAGATCTGCCCATAGACACTTCCTATCTCCGGCCGAAAGTCAGGGTTTCTATGGAGCCTCTCTTCACGAGTGGCGTGCGGTACGCCTTAGACGAGGAGATCTCCCGTACGGTATCCGTTATGCCCACGCTCAAGGGTAAACCGATGAAGGGGTACGTCCTCTACGGGTGGAAGGTGGAAAACAACGTGAACGTCAAGGGACCGAAGAGCATCGTTGAGCATCTTGATTCCCTACCCACGTACCCGATAGACCTGACCGGCAGGAGGAGGGACTTCAAGACGAACGTTCGGGTGTTCGCGGAGGGTCTGAACCTGTCCTCCGTTAAGCCCGGAAGCGTAATCGTACACGTCATGATAGACACCGTAATAACGAGGGACGTACCGGTAGTACTGAAGGACTCCTCTTTCACCGTAAAGGTGGTAGGCCCGAAGCGGGTGGTGGAAGGCATAGACCGGCTAAGGGCATTCTCCGTGGGCGATTCCCTCATAATACCGCGACCTGAAGGCACGCAGGTAATTTTCCCGAGGGAAGATGAAAAAGGCGATACTTTACAGCAGTCGGGACATAAGGGTAGTTGAGGCTCCCGTCCCGGAGGTGGGGCCGTCCGACATGTTGGTTAGGGTAAGGGTCTGCGGTATATGTACGGGCGAGCTAATGGACTGGTACGTTAACAAGAAGGCCCCGTATACGCCCGGCCACGAGTTCGTGGGTGTCGTTGAGAAGGTGGGGCCGGAGGTCGTGGGCTTCAACGTGGGGGACAGGGTATTCGTCCACCACCACGCCCCCTGCATGGAGTGCGAGTACTGCCGTTTCGGGGACTACGTCCACTGCGATCTCTGGAGGGCCGGGGGTCTGGAGCCGGGAGGTTTCTCGGAGTACGTGAGGGTGCCGGAACATATCTGGAGGACGGACGTCCTGAAGGTACCCGATCACGTTCCCGACGAGGACGCCGCCCTCGTTGAGCCGCTGGCCACGTCCGTAAAGGCCGTCAGAAGGGCGCAGATCGTCAAGGGGGAACCCGTTCTCATGGTGGGTCTCGGTTTTATGGGACTCCTGAACTACGAGGTGGCCAGAGAGTTCGGGGGGGACGTGTGGGGTGTGGACATCAACCGGGATAGGGTCAACCTCGTGAGGGAGAGGTGGGGTATAAGGGCGTACCTTCCCGAAGATTTAAAAGGTACGAAGTTCCGTAAGGTGTTCGTAAATCCGGGTACTCCCGCCGCCGTCCTTTCCGGCCTGAACTTCGTCCGCAAGGGAGGTAGCCTCATACTCTTCGCCCCCCTTCCTCCGGGTGAGAACGTGAACCTTGACTTCAACCGCCTCTACTTTGACGAGATAAGCCTTATACCCTCCTACTCCGCCGGCCCTGACGACACCCGCATAGCCATGGCACTTATAAGCGAGGGGACGATAAGGCCATCAAGGTACGTAAGCATACGCGTTCCCTTAAACAGGATAGCAGAGGGATTTGAACTGGCCCGAAGACCGGACGTCATCAAGGTAACGGTGTACGTTGAGGGGGAACCTCCGGAAGAATAACCGGGCAGGTTCTCTCCTTTAAATTCTCCAGTTTCTCTTTTAGAGCCTCAACCTTAAGGGTGTAGTACTCCAGTTTTATCCTCGCCAGGGTAAACCGATCTATCCTGCCCATGCGGTAAAGTGAAAGGGCCTCCCCGTATATGCCGAGGGCTTCGGTGACGGTCGTGGTATCAACCTCCCTCCCTTTACGATCCTTATTCATCCCTTCTTTGCGCCTCGTGAGTAGGTTGAGCAGGCTCTTCTCCCTCCTCACCTTCAACCTGCCCGTCTCGTCAAACGTGAGGACTATCCGCAGGCCGTACACCGTACCCGTACCGAGGGAGTCCCGGTTCAGGCCCACCGGTCTTCCGTACCAGACCTCCCCGAAGGCGAAGATCTTCGGGAGGAAGCGGGCCATCTCCGCCCTTGTGGACCACCTCTGGGCGTTTACGAGGTGTGTGGAATCGTAAGTCTCACATTCGGGCAACTCCCCCTTTACCTCCACGCTTTCAACCCGCATACCCGTAAGGGACTCCACGGTGTCCTGAACCCTCAGGTACTTCCTGTAAATACCTTCCCTTAACTTCCTCAACCGTAGAAGTTTTACTCTCAGCTCCAGATAGTCCGGAGGGGGGATCCTGCCCATAGATCGGAGGGTGTCGGCCACGGCTCTAAGGGAGTCCACCGTACTGAGGGCGCTGTCTATCGCCTTAAGTATCTCGTTGGAAGTGTTTAAGGTACGCAGGAGGATCCTGAAGTTCGTTACGGAGTTCTTACGGGAGACCTTTAAAACGCTCCGGGCGTGGGCCGAAGCCTCCCGGGAGGCCATGTTCCACGCTATCACCTGAGGGTCAAAGAGGGACCACACGAACCCGCTCCCTACCCTGTTAACATCAGAAAAGCCAAGATCCATCTCCCTCTCCTCAAGCCTCAGGTGTACGGTATCCACGTACTGGTACCGGAAGTAAGGCACGGGGGTGATATGGGCGTCGTCGTAAAATATGTAAAATTTCGGGAACAGGTAGCCCCTTGCCAGAGATACGGAGGCGTCGTAGTACTCCATGTAAGCCTGAAGGTGCGTCAGGTTCCTCTCCACGAAGCGGGATATTAGGGTGTCTTCCGGAACGGACAGGAGGAAGATCACGAAAGGATTCTAAAGTGTACACGACAACTTACCCTTCAGGGGTGTGGGCGCTCTTAGAATAACCGCGTGGCCCGGATATACGAAGCCGAAATCTCCGGTTGGGGGAACTACCCACGGGTTAGAAGCCGGATAGTGGAGCCTTTCACGTACGGAGAGGTTAAGGACCTGATCCTTAAAACCACGATCCCCAGAGGTCTGGGAAGGAGTTACGCGGACCAGTCCGTTAACGGCGGTGGGTACGTCCTGAGGATGCTTCCTCTGAACCGCTTCCTGCACTTTGACGAGAACACGGGAGTACTCAGGGCGGAGGCGGGGGTTTCCCTTGAGGAGGTTCTAAGGACCTTCGTGCGGAGGGGGTGGTTCCCCCACGTTACGCCGGGGACGAAGTACGTCACCCTCGGAGGTATGGCCGCCAGTGACGTCCATGGAAAGAACCATCACCGGGAGGGGGCTATATCCGAATACCTGACTTCCCTGACGCTCCTAACACCCGAAGGTGAGGTACTGACGCTCACACCGGAGGATGAGGAGTTCTGGGCCACCGTAGGCGGCATGGGACTGACGGGCGTAATTCTGGAAGTTGGGATGAGGCTCCGCCGTATAGAGTCCTCGTACATACGATATAAGGCGGTGAGGGTCAAGAACATAGACGAGATGCTGGCGACGTTTGACGAGTACGACCCCCATTACACCTACTCCGTGGCGTGGATAGACTGTCTGTCCTCCGGGAAGGACATGGGCAGGGGTGTCGTGATGTTCGGCGAGCATGCCACCGTGGAAGAGCTTCCGGAGAAGTTGAGAAGGAAACCCCTCTTTTACGTGGATAAGTTAAAACTCCGATTCCCTTTCTACGCCCCATCCTTCCTGCTCAACGACCTGACGATGGCCGTCTTCAACTGGTTATACTACACCACCCACCCGACTTACGAAGGTTTCGTAGATTACGAGAGGTTCTTCTATCCCCTTGATGCTATAGACGACTGGAACAGGGCTTACGGTAAGCGCGGTTTCATACAGTTCCAGTTCGTCGTCCCGGAGTCCGAAACTATGGTCAGGGTGCTGGAGAAGATCGTAAAGCACGGGGGTGGTTCCTTCCTCGCCGTCCTCAAGAGGATGGGAAAACAGAGGGGATACCTTCCCTTCGGCATGCCGGGGTGGACCCTCGCCCTTGACTTCGCGATAAAACCGGGCCTGTTTGATTTCCTACGGCCCCTCATGCGGGAGATAGTTAAGGAGGGAGGGAGGTTCTACCTTACCAAAGATGCCCTTATGGACGGGGCCATATTCCGGGACTCCTATCCGGACTTTCCGAAGTGGTACGAGATAAGGAGGAAACTTGACCCAAGAGGCGTTATGTCGTCGGATATGAGCCGGCGCCTCGGAATATGACTACCGACCACTTTCAATCAGGGCCTCAACCCTCTCAAGGGACTTTCTGGCCTGCTCAAACTCCGGCTCTATCTTCAGGGCCTTCCTGAAGAATATCCGGGCGCTCTCAAGGTCCCCCTCGGAGTAGTACTGAAGTCCCCGCTTGTAGAAGGCCAGAGCGAGGGGATCGTGGAGCCTCTCAAGGGTCTCTTCCAGTTTTCTGACGGCCTCTTTCAATTCTCCCCTCTTGCGTACGAGGTGGGTATTTATGTGGTTTATCTTTCCTTTCCGGGCGTCTACGTAACCGTTAAACCTCCTGTGAGCGTTCCAGATCTCCTCAAAGGGCAGGCAGATATGCCCCTCAACCATACGATGTTCAAATATCTCGTAAAAGCGGAAGTTCAACTCCCTGTCCTTCAAACGGGAGAGTACGACGGTATCCTTCTCAAGGGCCTTCATCTCAAGGTAGAGACTGTCGGTTGGAGACCTGTCCCTTATCTGACCGACGCATATCTCAAGGGCGCCGTAGTAGTCCGTGTTTTTCAGCTTGGATATCCAGTCCGCCAGACTCTTGCGCCTTTTGCCGAGGGATCCCGCACTGTCAACAAGATAGATGGAAGACGACACTATCTCGTACTTCTTCCCCCTCCGTTTCACCCTTATCGGTGAGAAACCGTTGCACAGCAAGTTTCCATCCTCCACCTCACATCCGAGGGTAAGCCTTCCCCTCACGAAGTTCAGGAAAAGGACCTCCTCAAACCTCTCCGGGTTAACGAAAACCCTGTCGTACCCGTCAAACTCCCCCTTCCTCCACTTCTCAATCGCCCTCTCCAGCCGATCGGGTCCGGCTGAGGGGATGGGGAGGAGCTCCGTTCCGACGGAGGGTACGCCGTAGATCACGAAGTAGGAGACCGCACCTATGCCGGCGAGCAAGAGGAGGACGGAAAAAAGTATAACCGCAACTAACCACTTTCTCATCTGCCCTTAGAAGAGAGCTGGAGCATGCGCTCTATGGGGACGCGGGCCCTTTCGGCTACGTGGGGCGGTACCTTCACCTCGTAGATCTCCTCCTCAAGGGACCTCACGAGCTTGTCTACGGTTATCATCTTCATGTACTCGCAGACCATATCCTCACGGAGGGGTTTCAGCCTGTCGCTCCCGTCCCCTATCTCCTTACTGAGGCGATAGAGTATTCCCACTTCGGTCGCGACGACGTACTCCCTGTCAGGATGCTCCTTAACGTACCTGACCATCCCCCCCGTTGAGAACACCTTGATGTCAACGTCAAGCTCGCCCTTCGCCTTGAGGTAGAGGCAGTTGGTGGAACACCCGCACTCCGGATGTACGAGCATCGTCGCCCCCGGATGTTCAACGGCAGCCCGGCTTATATCCTGTGGTGTTACCCTCGCGTGGACGTGGCATTCCCCCGGCCAGATGTGCATGTTCTTCCTGCCCGTTACCTCCTTGACGTACATACCGAGGAACATATCCGGGAGGAAGAGGATCTCCCTATCCTCCGGGATGGATCGGATTATGTCCACGGCGTTGGAAGACGTAACCGTGTAGTCGGACAGCGCCTTAACCTCGGCCGTCGTATTCACGTAGGAGACCACTACCGCATCCGGGTGCTGGGCCTTCCACTCCTTCAGTTGCTCCGGCGTTATGCTCTCGGCGAGGGAGCAACCGGCGTACCTTTCGGGTGTTATGACCTTTCGGTCGGGAAGGAGTATGGCCGCCGTTTCGGCCATGAAGTGTACGCCACATACCACCACGAGGGGATGGTCCGTCTTCTTCGCCTCCATGGCCATGCCAAGGGAGTCGCCCACGTAGTCGGCAACGTCCTGTATCTCAGGGAGCTGGTAGTTGTGGGCGATTATATAAGCGTCCTTTTTTTTCTTAAGGTCCCGAACCCTCCTTTGAAGTTCCCTGATCTCGTCTACGCTCATAATCGCGGGCATTCTTCATATTCTATGGCCGCCTATTTTATTCCGGGAAATTAGAAACGAAATCCGCACGGCAAACGTTCATGTCCTGATGGTTCCTGTCAGAGAAATAACGGTAGCACCCAGATACCATATCCATACTACCGCAGTATTCCATACGCCTGCCACAAGGAGGGCATCTCCCAAAACCAGAATCGTCGCCACTATAGCGCCGAAGATCCACCGCTTCATTATGAGGGTGTTCCATAAGAGGGCGAGGTTATAGAATACGGACAGGATCAGGAGCATATCAACGATCACGAACAACGAGTATGGGGAGAACCTAAGAATTTCGTTGAGAACGTTAGGCAATAGTATAATCGGAAGGAGAACTGCTATGGAAGCGATAAGTACTTTCAGGAGCCTTTCTACAGGTAACAGGTACCCTTTACCCAGAAAGTGGAAGGTGTAGCGCACGTTGGCAGACAGAAACATCAGTCTGGCCAGCATGAACATCAGAAACGCGGCAGTCGTAAGATGTACCGTACCTTTAACCTCCATGAGCAGGCACCCCGCCGCCTGAACTATAAAAGAGAATCCCAGGATGGCCGTGAGTTGACCCCGTACGCTGTCCCATCCGAACTCCACCACCGTCCTCCTGAACCATAGGAAGCTCGCCAGAATGAACATAAATGCCAGCACAAGACCGGCCATTTCAGGGCGCATCAGTATTATGGCAGCTCCTGAGAAGAAGAGGAATGCTATGAGGTAGCGCATGTACAGTAGAAACATACTTACATTTTAAGGGTGACAGGAAATTGTCAAAAATTTACCGGGTTTCCCTCATAATCTCAGGCTAACGTAGAGTGACGGAAAGAGGGGAAGCTGGGGAACGGTATGAACGCTGTTGTCCCTGTAACTGTAGTACCGCAGGAACACGTTCTTCCGGTTGTAGACGTTCATAACCGTGAAGTTCCACTGTCCGCTAAACTTCCAGAACTTCAGGCTACCCGATACGAAGAGGTCCAGTTTATGGTAGTCGGGGTACCTTCCACCGTCGGGAGACGGGTACCCGGTATGGTAGGAGAAAACCATCCCTATCCGTTTATTCCTGAAGGGGAGAGAGTAAGACGCCCGGAGGTTATGGGGGGCATCAAGGAAGGTCTTCGGTATCCTGAGGAAATAGGAGTACCACAGGGAGGCCGACCCTTTAAGCAGTCTTCCCGTATATCCTACTGAAAAACCGCGGGCGTATCCCTCGCCCGGCCTGAAGTCGTCGTACACTCTCAGGTACTTCTTGTAGATCAAACGGACGAAGGCCGAATACTTCTCCGTGGACCTTACCACCTCGCCGACCCCGAAAATCGCCCTCTGGGGCAGGTCCGTCAGGACGTAGAACGAGGGTACGAAGTAGTAGAACCGCACGTTCCCATCCCCTTCCGGTGGGAAACCGTAAAGGTAGTCGGTGCTTACGGCGGTTAACATCCTGACCGCCACGTTATCCGTAAGGAAGACCTTGAGGGAAAGGTTGGGATCGTAGTAAAGGCCGTCCGATCTTATCCCCGTTGACACGATGAAGCGCGACGTCGGATAGGTAACCTGAAAGTACGCCCAGCCTTTGAAGTCCCGACTGGCTATGTCTTCGTCTTTCCCGTTGTACTTCGCTGTGTAGAGGATGTCGTACACGGTACCTTCGTACCCGGCCTTTATCCACGTCCCGTCGTAGGAGAGGTTCAGACCGTAGTACACGATAGGGTTGGAGACTTCCGACGTCAGGGGGGTTCCATCCGGAGTAAGGCCGTAGAGGGATGAGTTGAAGGATTGTACGTAACCGTAGTAAAACACCTTTGCCGAAAGATCCCCGACAGTACCGGAGGTGTAGAACAGGGCGTTATCCCATCGGGATCTCAGTACGGTGCCGGTTGAATCGTTGGCGTAGTCAAAGTAACCTCTGGCCCTCAGGGCGCCGAAGTCCCACAGTACCTTTCCGGCTCTTATGCCCCCCTTTAAAAAGCCGTCGTAAAAGCTGTAGGGTAGATCCCTTCCGGCAAACAGGGAGATGTAGTACAGGTGGAATCCCCGCACCGAAGCCGAAACGTACCCCTTGCCGTAGTTTCTCGTGAAGCCGGCCTTTGCTGAGATGAAGCTGAAGTCCAGGAAGTTCCGGTTCCGTGCCGTGAGGTCGTTTAAGGTCCTGATATTCACCGCACCGGACAGACCGTACATTTCGGCGGATGATGGTACGTCGTAGAACTCGGCGTGGGACATCTGGTTGACGTCAAGGAAGGAAACGAGACCTCCGAAGTGTATGGGGTTAAACACCCGTATACCGTCAAGGAAGTAGGCGGTTTCATCCGGAGGGGAGTTCATAACGGACATCTTTAAACCGAGATCGCTGGCGAACCTGATTCCCGGAAGCCCGGCTATGGCACGGACGGGATCTGGCTCTACGAAAACCGGAGTCTCCCGGATCATATCGTAGTTTACCCGGTACGGCTCAAAGGTCTCCTCCCTGAACTCCTGAAGGTCAGAGGGTACCAGTACTTCGGGCATAACGTAGGCTTTAGGTTTGAGTTGAACCGTTAGAAACGTATCGGCCCTCAGGGTTACGATCAACGTTTCGGATCTATAGGCCGAATGGGAAAATATGATGGTCTTTCTTCCCTTCGGAAGGTCAAACCCGTACCTCCCCTCCGCGTCTGAGAACTGCCCGCGCCTGTCGGGGAGGACGTAAACGTATGTATGAGGCTCCGTTTTGCCTTCAAGGAGTACTCCGATAACAGTCAGCATGGAAGAAGCATCAATTCTAACGAGGGACGATTTTCCACGCCCTCCACTCTTATAATGGGCGTCCATGATATGTAACTCCTGCGGAAAAGAGGTCAGCGTTCAACCCTGCCCCGAATGTGGGGCGTACAACGTTCTGGATAAAGGGTTCGTGAGGCTCGTGGAGTTTATGGGAGGGGATCGGGCTGTAGTACAGGCGGCCCGTGTCTCCGTGGGTCAGGGGCTTAAAACCCCTGAAAAGGATCGCAGGCTCATAAACTACCTGATGAAGCACGAACACGGTACCCCCTTTGAACACGCCGTATTCAAGTTCCACGTTAAATCTCCCATATTCGTTGCGAGGGAGTGGTTCAGACACCGCATGGCATCCTACAACGAGATAAGCCAGAGGTACGTTGAAGTCAAGGACGAATTCTACGTTCCGGATAGGCTCCGTAAACCCGCCAAAGGGAACAAGCAGGCGAGCGAGTTCACGGACTTCCCCGATGAGGCTGAGATCATCAAAAAGATAGAGGAGACCTACAGGACGGTTTACGAAACTTACAGGGATCTCCTTGAGAGGGGTGTGGCCCGCGAGCTGGCGCGTATAGTCCTGCCCCTCGGAATATACACCCAGTTCTACTGGACGGTAAACGCCCGCAGCCTCATGAACTTCCTCAGGCTCCGGGAGGCCCCCGATGCCCAGTGGGAGATAAGGCAGTACGCAAAGGTAATACTGCGAATATTCCACGAGAAGATGCCCTGGACGGCGGAAGCGTGGGAGGACCTCGGACGGAAGCGTCCTTAATACCCCTACCGTAAAATACCGTACTATGACCGTAGCTTTGGATATAGTAGTGGTACTGTTCGTACTTTACTCCACGTATCAGGGTTTCCGCTCAAAGGCGGGTACACAGTTCTGGGCGCTTGTGGCTCTGGTCGTGGCGATATGGGGAGGTATACTCTTCACAGGGTCCGTGGCCTCCACCCTCTCATTCCTTCAGGATGAGGCCGTAAGGAGGATGGTGGCCTTCCTCATCGTCTTCCTGATCCTGCATCAGGGGATACAGTTTGCCGCAGCCTTCTTCAAGCTCAACTTCTCCGCAGGGGGAATGGATCCTGTCCTCGGCGCTCTCTTTGCTTTTGTTGAGTCCTCCCTGTTCGCCGGAGTTCTCGGATACGCTGCCATGAGCGTTCCCGCCTTCCGTTTAACCGTGGAGCAGACGATCCTCCTCTCCAAACTTTCGTCCTTCGCCGGGAGTCTGGTCGCGGCCTTCGGTGGTAAAGCCCTCCTTTAAGGTACGGAGATGTTCGGCAGAAAACGGGAAGATTTTTCCTCGGTTGAGCTGTTCGTTGGAAAGGATACCAGAATATCCGGGAACATCGCGGTGAGTGGAAGCGCCATAGTAGAGGGTGAGATAAACGGGAACCTTGAGGTCAAGGGGGAACTGATAGTTGAGAAGAGCGGGAAGGTAACGTCCGAGGTGATAAAGGCGGGGTCCTTCGTATGCGCCGGCGAGGTCAGGACACGGGAGTTGACCGCAAAGAGGGTGGAGTTCAGAGGAAGCGCCCGCTTCTCCGGAAACCTGCGCTATAAGGTCCTGATCGTTGAGGAGGGGGCGTCAATAGTGGGGAACGTTTCATTGGAGGAGGCGGATGTTCCGGCACAGGGTAAAGGTTAGGTACGCGGAAACCGACCAGATGGGTATAGTACACCACAGCGTTTACGCCGTGTACTTTGAGGAGGCGAGGGTGGAATACATGCGTCACATCGGAAAGCCGTACGGTGAACTGGAAAGGGAGGGAATACTACTCCCTCTTCTGGAACTTCACGTCAGGTTCATAAAACCGGCGCGTTTTGAGGACGTCCTTGAGATAGAGGTATCTCCCCTCATCAAGGGGGTTAGGCTCTTCGTGGACTACACCGTTTACAGAGAGGGGGAGAAGATAGCCGAAGGGCGCACCGTTCACGCCTTTACCGGTCCCGATCTCCGTCCCATGAGACCCCCTGAGAATCTCCGGGAAATCTTTGGAAGCGAACCGTGATGGGTGGTATAGCACCTTAGCGATATGGACGTTCAAGGATCGGTATTGAGGGATGATATTCCGTTTATAACGTGCGGGTTTCCAGCAGGTTATCACTTCGGAGAATCTAAGGGAACGGGGGCCGTATTGCCAGATAAAGGCCGCAGCAATAGTACGGAGTAAAATTTTACGCCATATACGGACACAGATCACGCGCCCGGACAACACGTAGTTTGAACCGTTGAACCAACAGGCTGAGTAGAGTTTCCATACGTCGCCGCTTTCGGGCAGGCCCTGTGTTTGAAGGGGGCCAGCAATATCAGGTTGCGTAGCCGTAATCCTTCCTGTAGTTGAGTACTCCAGTAGTTTCGGCCTC
>WFXS01000029.1 GCA_015490465.1 Caldifarciminota bacterium | reverse complement strand
GCGGAGGCGCCGGCGCCGGGGACAAACTGGCCAACTACGGCTGGGATAGAGTGCGGGAGGCTATAAAGGAGGCCGACCTTATCCTCCTGATGGTGGACGTAAAGAGCGGAATCCTCCCTTTAGACGAGGAGCTGGCCCGGATGATAAAGAGGTCGGGAAAGAGGGCCTTCGTCGTGGTAAACAAGATAGACGCGACGAGCAAAGCCGTAAGTACACCGGAGGAGTTCTACAGACTCGGATTTGAAGACGTCTTCCCCATATCTGCCGCCCACGGGTGGGGAATAGGGGATCTCCTTGACGCCATAGTTGAGGACATACCTCCGGAGTCCGTGAAGAGGTTCAAGAAGGATAAGGTCAGGGTGGCCATCCTCGGACGGCCGAACGCCGGTAAGTCCTCCATCCTGAACTACTTCGCCGGAAAGCCCATAGCCATAGTGTCGCCCACAGCCGGAACGACGAGGGACGCAGTGGACGTTGAGCTGGAGGATATGGTAATCGTTGACACAGCCGGTATAACCCGTAAGTTCAAAGACGACCTCTCCTACTATTCCTACGTCAGGTCTAAAAGATCCCTCAGGTACGCGGAGGTTGGCCTCGTGGTCATAGACGCCGAAGTGGGCGTACACCATCTGGACAAGAAGATAGTCAAGATGGTTGTGGACGAGGGAAGGGGTCTGGTGATAGCCTTAAACAAGATTGACGTCCTTACTAAGAAGGAGAAGAAGGAATTCTTCGCCCACGTTGAGGAGGAGTTGAAATCCGTCTGGTGGGCCCCCAAGGTCCCGGTCTCCGCCCTTACGGGGGAGGGGATGGATTACCTCAGGAGCGTCCTCAAGGGAGCGAGGTCGGGCATATTCAAGCGGATATCCAAAAAAGACGCCCGCCAGCTTATAAACGAACTCATGAGTCGCAACCTCCCCCCGGCTAGGATTTACGACTTCTACCAGATCAAGAACCTGCCTCCCACCTTCCTCATAAAGGCGAAGGGCAGGATACCCGAATTTTACCTTAGATACATAGAGAACGCTCTCAGAGAGCGCTGGGGTTTCTTCGCGGCACCCATAAAGTTCGTCGTAGAGGTGGTGTAGGGGGATCTCAGGTCAATTTGCCAGTTGTTACTGTACCCAACACGGGGTGCATTACAGGTGTATAATAAAAGACCAAGGAGGGAAAAGATGATAGAAATAAGGATTCACGGCCGCGGAGGACAGGGAGGTGTGGTGGCCTCCGAGATCCTCGCAAAGGCCTTTTTCAAGGAGGGAAAGTACATCCAGGCTTTTCCCCACTTCGGGGTTGAGAGGCGTGGGGCTCCCGTTGCGGCATTCGTGCGCGTGGGTGAGCCGGGGAGCCTCTTCGTACGCACCAACATCTACGAGCCGGATCACATCATCGTTCTGGATCCGACCCTCCTGACAGCCGTCAACGTGATGGAAGGCTTAAAGCCCGGAGGATGGATAATCGTGAACACCCCTCAGGATCCCGAGGAACTCGTCAAAGAGGTGGGAATACCCCCTACGTATAAGGTGGCCACGGTTGATGCCACGGCGATAGCCCTGAAACACCGCCTCGGAAGTAAGATGTCTCCCATCGTGAACACCGCTATCCTTGGAGCCTTTTCCCGTGCCTTTGGCGCTCCTTCCCTTGAGAACCTCCTCGCCGCCATAAGGGAGGAGGTCCCCGTAAAGCCGGAGGAGAACGCTGCGGCCGCGAAGGAGGCCTACGAGAGTACGAAGATCCTGATACCACAGGAGGTGTAAGATGGCAAAGAAGTACGATTTCAAAGCCTCGGAACTTCCCATATCACCCATGACTCTGACCACCACCCTTGAGAACCCGACGGGTGGATGGAGGAGCTTCAAGCCCGTTATAAAAAACAAGACCGCTCCCTGTACGGCTACCTGTCCCACTAAAGTACTTATTCCCCACTTCATAGACTCCCTCGTGAAGGGCGACCTTGATATGGCCGCCAACCTCCTCCACAGGAACAACCCCTTCCCTTCCATTACCGGAAGGCTCTGTCACGCTCCGTGTGAGCTTCCGTGTAACCGGGGTAAGTACGACGAGCCTATATCCATAAAGCAGCTGGAGAGGTTTGTCGGGGACTACTACCTTGACAGGAAGGGCAAGCCCCCGAGGAGGGAGACGGGGAAGAGGGTGGCCATCGTGGGCGGTGGTCTTGCCGGTATGTCCGCTGCCTACTACCTAAGATCTAAGGGACACGAGGTCGTCATATACGACAGGAACCCCAACCTTGGCGGTTACCTGCGGTACTACGTCCCGGAGTACAGGCTGCCCTTGGCGGTCCTTGATGCCGAGGTGGGCGCCCTTGAGAGGATGGGCGTCAAGTTCGTCCTCAACACGGAGGTCGGCAGGGATATAGGTTTTGAGGAGCTGAAGGAAAAGTACGACGCCGTTATCCTCGCCCACGGTTCGTCCATACCCTACACGCCGGACTTTCCCGGTGTTGACCTCCTGAAGTCCGGATGGGACCTCATGAAGGAGGTCAGAGAGGGAGCAAGGCCAAAGGTCTCCGGAAAGGTGGCCGTCCTCGGGAACGGCTATACGGCCTTTGAGGTCGCCAGAGTCCTGAGGCGCCTCGGCGCCGACCCCTTCGTCGTTTATCCGACGGCGAAGATAAGGATACCCTTCAGCGACAGGGAGATATTCACCCTCGCCGAGGAGGAGGGGGTCAAGTTCTTCTTCGCGAAGGTGCCGCTGAAGGCGGATAGGAGAGACGGAAAAGTGATCCTTACGGTCGCGGAGTGGGACGGCAAGGCTGTGGTCCCGGCTACGGAGCGGGAGATGGAGTTTGAGGAGGTGTTCCTCGCCTACGAGGGGACAGCAGATCACGGATTCCTTCCGGACACCATAAGGTCCAACGGCACCCTAAAGGCCGACCGCAGGAGCGGTGAGACGCCCCTTGAGGGAGTGTTCGTGGCCGGTGAGTCCGTCTCCGGACCCTCCCCCGTTGTGAACGTCATATACTCCGGAAGGAGCGTCGCCGCCGCCGTTGACGCCTACCTCAGGGGCCGAACCTACACCCCCGAGAACATGCCGGAGGTCGTGGGATACGAGAGGATAGTGACGGACTACTTCCCGAAGGCTCCGAGGGTTCCGGAGATGAGGCTCTCTCCCGCCGAGAGGATACACTCCCTCACCAGGGAGGAGGTACTCGGGTACACGCAGGAGCTGGCCATGAAGGAGGCCGAGAGGTGTTTCAACTGCGGCTTCTGCAACGCCTGCGGGAACTGCTACGTCTTCTGTCCGGACTACACCATAAAGTGGGTCCACGGTCGCCCGAAGGTGGACTACGAGTACTGCAAGGGATGCGGTGTATGCTCCGAGGAGTGTCCGAGGGGTGTTATAGACATGGTGAAGGAGAGGGAATTTTGATAAAAGCAGAAACAGGAGGGTAGAATGAAACTGATAGAAAAGAGCCAGTACACGGTTTTGAAGGGGAACTACGCCGTAGCTTACGGCGTAAAGCTGGCACGGGTGGAGGTAATCTCGGCCTACCCGATAACCCCCCAGACGACCATATCCGAAAAGCTGGCCGATATGACGGCCACGGGGGAGCTCAAGGCCCGCTTCATAACGGTTGAGTCCGAGCATTCGGCCATATCCGCCGTTATAGCGTCCTCTCTGGCCGGCGCCAGGTCCTTTACGGCCACGGCCTCTCAGGGTCTGGCCCTCATGCACGAGATGCTCCACTGGGCCACCGGCGCCCGCGCCCCCGTCGTGATGGTTAACGTGAACAGGGCGCTCGCCCCCTCTTGGAACATCTGGACGGAGCAGACGGACTCCCTCGCCCAGAGGGACACGGGCTGGCTACAGATATACAACGAGTCCAATCAGGAGGTTCTGGACACAACCATTCTGGCCTTCAAGATAGCCGAGAGGGTATACCTGCCCACGATGGTGGTTCTGGACGCCTTCATCCTCTCCCACACGTCCGAGCCGGTTGAGATATATCCGCAGGAGCTGGTGGACGAGTTCCTGCCCCCCTACGAGCATCCCAACGCCATAAACTTTGACGATCCGAGGGCGATAGGGGCCTTCGCCCGCCCGGACTACTACATGGAGTTCAGGTACAACATTCAGAAGGCCCACGAGGAGGCCCTTCGGGTCTTCAAGGAGGAGACAGAGCTGTTTGCCGAGATGTTCGGCCGGAAGTACGACACGGTTGAGGAGTTCATGCTTGACGATGCGGATTACGTCTTGGTGCTGGCCGGTAGCACGGCCACAACCGCCAAGTACGCGGTGGCACAGCTAAGGGAGAGGGGTGAGAAGGTCGGCGTGATGAGGATCAAGCTCTTCAGGCCCTTCCCCGTTGAGGACGTGCGCAGGGTCCTTTCCGGAAGGAAGAAGGTGGCCGTGATAGACAGGAACCTGTCCTTCGGCCACTCCGGGATATTCTACATGGAGACCAAGGCTGCCATGTACGGCGCCAAGGACAGGCCCCCCATCTTCGGCTACGTGGCCGGTCTCGGAGGCAGGGACATCCGTCCGCAGGACATCATAGACATATACGAGGACATGAAGCGCAGGGAGGAGCCTGAGAACATAATCTGGAAGGGGGTAAGAGTATGAGCTGGGCATGGGTAGAGGTAAAACCCAACGAAAACGATCTGATGCACCCCGGACACCTCGCGTGTCAGGGTTGTGGCGCGACCATAGCAGCGCGCCTTGCGCTAAAGGTTTTCGGCAAAAACGCCGTTTTCGTGATACCGGCATCCTGCTGGAGCGTAATAGACGGGGCCTGGCCCCAGCACGCCCTTCAGATACCCGTATTCCACACCGCCTTTGAGACGGCAGCCATAGCCGCTACGGGCATTCGGGCGGCCCTTGACATGAAGGGCAGGCACGACGTCCACGTCGTGGCCTGGGCCGGAGACGGAGGCACGTTTGATATCGGCCTTCAGGCCCTCTCCGGAGCCGCCGAGAGGAACGAGAACATCATATACATCACCTACGATAACGAGGCCTACATGAACACGGGAATACAGAGGTCCTCGTCCACACCTCTGGGGGCCTGGACCACGACCACGCCCGACGAGAGGCCGGAGGACAGACCCAAGAAGAATATGATGGAGATACTGGCCGCCCACAGGGTACCTTACGCCGCCACCGCCAGCATAGCCTATCCGGATGATTTCATACGCAAGTTAAAGAAGGCCACGCAGATAAAGGGGTTCAGGTTCATACACGTCTTCTCCCCCTGCCCGCCCGGATGGAAGATGGCATCCAACCTCTCCGTGAGGGTGGCCCGCATGGCCGTTGAGACCAAGGTCTTCCCCCTCTACGAGATAGAGGACGGTGAGGTCTACACCATCACCCACTGGCCCAGGGGCCTGCCTGTTGAGGAGTACTTCAAGCTTCAGGGCAGGTTTAAGCCCGTGCTGAAGGACCCCGAGAGGTTGGCCTACGTCCAGAGGTACATAGAGACCCAGTGGGAAAGGCTGGTCAGACTGCACGAGGCAAGCCACGGCTACCTTCCCGAAGAGGCGAGGGCTACGATAAGAAGCGCGATATAGGGTGAATCTCTTAGAATCAAAGGGGGCATTACGCCCCCTTTTTGTTTTAGAGGTCGTAGAGATCCTTTAACAGACGCCGGTGAACGCTCTTAAACCTGAAAGCCTGAAGGGATAGACCGTACTTTGACAGACGGAAGTTTATCTCGCGAACGAGGGTCTTCATCCTATCCGTGTACTTCTTGTCCTCCTCGGTGCGGTATATGCGCCTGATCCCCCGCATCTTGTAACCTACGAACTCCCGCATCTTTTCTACCAGTACCCTGTCCTTTGACAGGATTTCATCCGACTCTATCTCTCTCAGGGCGTCCTCGTACGTGGGATCGTATCTGTATATCCATCCCTTGTAATCTGCTCCCCAGACCCCCAGGCCCTCAAGCAGTTTCCTCCTCCTGACACCGAAGGATCCGAAGACGAATATCCACGCGTCCCGTTGCTCCCGTTTTATGTTGAGGACGATACTCTTAAGCAGGTCTTCGTCCCTCACGCTCATGTAGTTGCTCTTTTCACTTTTATGGAGAAGGCCACCTATGGCAAAGTACCTGAAACCCATATCCCTCATGCGCCGGTACGATTCCATGTACTCTTCAAGGTCTCTACCCTGAAGCACGCCCACCAGTTTGAAACTGTAATTTCCCCTCCGGAAGGTCCTGACCGCCCTCTCTGCGCTCTTTATCGTCTTCTTATAATCCCGGAAGTAATCCTTTATAGCGCCGAAGTCGGCGTTAAGGTGGTCGTACAATCTAAAAAGCTCCCCGTAATCCAGACTGTGGGAATTGAATATGCCGCTGTCAACGAAACGTACGATGGAGCTGTGAACGGTCTCATCAACCTCTGGAGTGTGAGTTAGTCCAAGGAACCTTTCGTACTTGACTTTTGTCTTGAAGGGGAAACTTCTAAAGAGATCTTTGAACCTTCTGGACACGAAAGGATTGGTTAGCAGGCCAAAGTTCAGGGACAGGTTAAGGTTATGTACCCTTACAAAGAACGTTTTTAGTATCTCCAGAGATACGGGGCGATCGGCAACGAAAAATACCTTCATACGCACGTGCGAACAAATCCTACCCTGTTAGAAGATATCAGACGGCAATTAACAGCTACTGGAAAATTCCCCGAACCAGCCAATAACCGAAACCTTACACTCGTACCCCTGACCACTACTCCAAAGAGCATGGTGGATATTATACGGTAAGAGTTGCCGTATGTATGGTAGTTGAAAAGGGGGCATAAGGGACAATTATCCTGTTTGTTTAAATTCCCATCCTCTCCAGCCTGTAAACGCTCACCTCTATCCTTCGTCTTTCTCTCCTGTGGAACCTCATACTCCTCTTCAAGGTGAAGGACAGATCGGCCACCCTCTCCCACGTGAAGCCCACCTCTCTGGCCAGACGGGATACGAAGGGATCGCTCCTCCTACCGAGTAGTGTCCATACCACGCCCGCACCCCCCATGGCCGTAATTAAGAACTCCGCATCACTCCCCTTCCTCTGCATACCGAACGGGGGGTTCATCACCACGGTGTCCGCTCTGAAGTGGAAGTGTGGCACCCTCGCCCTGACGAAGGAGACGTTTAAAGGGCCAAAAACGCCTTCAACGAAGGAAACGTTGGACTTCGCCACACGCAGGGCGTCCATGTCCAGATCCACTCCCACCGTAAACCTCGCCCCGATAAGGGCGGTACCTATCGTCAGTACACCGGTTCCGCATCCGAGATCTACAACGACCCTGCCCTCTACGTCCCTGTAGGCCATGTTTAAAAAACGCACGACCACGTCGGGTGGCGTTGGGTACTGCTCAAGGTGGGGATCAGGGTTGGGAAAGTCCCTGAGAGCCTGAAGGACTATTTCGTGCTGTCTTGTGAGCAACTCAGAGCGCCCTTACCAGTCCCTTTATCCAGGTGAAGACCCGCAGGGCGGACGATATGGGATCCTCCGTACCGTCCACGGAGATATACAGGATCTCCTCCGGAGGAAGTTCGGCCGTTTCCTTCATAGCCCTGTAGACTTCGTAGTCGGCGTCCGATACGGACCGCGGTCGTTTCAATCTTTCCAGTATAACCTCCTCGGGGGCAAAGACGTGTAGACCTATGGTTGGAATACCCATCTCAAGCCCCAGATCTACGAAGGGCCTCCGGTACTCCGCGCGGGTAAAGGTGGCGTCCACTATAACGCTCCGGCCGTTTCTTAAATCTTCCCTCGCCCCGTTCCTTATGAAGGTAAAGGTACGCTCGTTCATCTCAGGGTTGTAAAGGTGTCGGGGCAACGGTCTGTCTGCGGGGTATCCGGCCAGCCTCTTCCTCACGACGTCCGACTCGTAAACCACCACCTCTTCAAACAGCTTAACGAGATGCTTTACGAGGGTAGTCTTACCCGCCCCGGGTAGACCAACGGTAAGGAGAAGGAATCTCTTCTTCACGTCGTTTATTCTAAGCCAAAAATAAAAACGGGGGGCGTACGCCCCCCTCTATAGTTTGTGTTTCCTCTATAGCAGGGCGTCAACCTGCTCCTGTAGTTTCTTTACGTGTTCGGCGCTACGCTTGAGGGCCTCAAGTTCCTCGTCCGTCAGGTCAACCTCAAGTATCTTCTTGATACCGCCCTCTCCGAGAACTATGGGTACACCCACGAACACACCGTTTATGCCGTACTCACCCTCCAGATAGACGGAGGCGGGGAGAACCCGGTTGGTGTCCAGTATAACGGCCTCGGCCATGAGACCGGCAGCATCGCCGGGGGCGAACCACGCGCTCGTTCCCATCAGCCCAACTATCTCACCTCCGGCCTTCTGGGTACGCTTTATTATCTCCTTCATTCTCTCCTCGCTTATGAACATGGTGGCGGGGAGACCGTTTATGGACGTGAACCTCATAACGGGTACCATCAGGTCCCCGTGGGTACCCAACACCATCGCCCTGACGTCCGCAGCGGATATCCCGAGCTCCATGGCTATAAAGGCGGCGAAGCGGGAGGAGTCCAGAAGACCGGCCATTCCCATTATCCTGTTCTTCGGGAAACCCGTCACCTTATAGGCCGTGTACACCATGGCGTCTAACGGGTTGGTGACCACGATCACCACAGCGTTGGGGGCGTACTTCTTGACGTTCTCGGCGACGGAGGAAACGATATCAAAGTTTATCTTGAGGAGCTCCTCGCGGCTCATTCCGGGCTTGCGGGGACGGCCGGCGGTTATGATGACGACGTCGCTGTCCTTTATAAGGCCGTAGTCGTTCGTGCCGTATATGACGGTGGTGGACGGGATTATGGGACCGGACTGCCAGATGTCAAGGGCTTTTCCTTTGGCTATACCCTCAACTATATCAAGCAAAACGACCTCCGCCAGCCCCTTGTGGGCCAGATACCTTGCGGCTTCACTACCAACGTTTCCTGCACCGATTATCGCTACCTTTTTCATGAGGAAATATTGTAAGGATGGGCGCTATACCCACAGGGTTTTTATTTAAGAATCGCTGAAATCTCAGAATAGCCCGTAGATACGTCCCTCTTCGTCTATATCCATGTGAACGGCGGCCGGTTCCTTCGGTAGACCGGGCATCGTCATGATATCTCCGGTTATGGGGACGACGAATCCGGCACCGGACAGTAGCCTTACCTCCCTCACGGTTATCTTGAACCCCGTAGGACGTCCCAACTTCTTTGGATCGTCCGATAGGGAGTACTGGGTCTTGGCCATACATATCGGAAGGTTCCCGTATCCGAGTTTCTCGTACCTCCGGATCGCCCTTTCGGCCTCCGGGTAGTAGATGACGCCGTCGGCTCCGTATATCTCTCTGGCCACCCTCCCTATCTTCTCCTTTATGGACATATCGGGAGTATAAATCGGGGAGTAGCGGGCCTCCTGCTTTACGGCCTCAAGGACGGCGTCGGCGAGGTCAAGCCCACCTTCGGACCCTCTGGACCACACCTCAACCAGAGCGTAGGGTACACCCTCCTTCTCAAGCAACTCCTTGAGAGTACGCAGCTCCTCGGCGGTGTCCGTAGGGAAGCGGTTTATGGCAACGACGGTAGGAAGGCCGAACTTACGCATGTTCTCAAGGTGCTTCTGGAGGTTGGGGAAGCCCCTGATTACGGCTTCGGGGTTGGGTCGGGACACCTCCTTCTTCGGCACGCCCCCGTGGTACTTGAGCGCCCTCACCGTAGCGACTATAACCACGGCCGAAGGCGAGAACCCCCCTATAGGAGCCACGAGGTCAAGGAACTTTTCGGCTCCGAGGTCCGCACCGAATCCGGCCTCAACGACAGCCACGTCCGAATAGGCCATGGCCATCTTCGTGCTTACTATGGAGTTGGTGCCGTGGGCTATGTTGGCGAAAGGTCCCGTATGGATGAGGGCGGGCGTGTTCTCCAGAGTCTGGACGAGGTTAGGTTTAATGGCATCTTTGAGCAGGACGGCCATCGCTCCCTCGGCCCTCAGATCTCTGGCGTACACCGGCTCCTTTGAGTACGTAAAACCAACGAGGATATTACCGAGCCGCCGCTTAAGGTCAACGTAGTCCGTTGACAGTCCCAGTATGGCCATGACCTCCGATGCGGGAACTATCACGAAGGAGTCCTGACGGGGGAACCCGTTCTTCCTTCCTCCGAGACCGACGACTATCTCCCTGAGCGCCCTGTCGTTCATGTCTATGGTGCGGGGCCAGGTAACTGTCCGGGCGTCAATACCGAGGTCGTTCCCGTGGTGGATGTGGTTATCTATCATGGCGGAGAGCAGGTTATGGGCAGATGTAATAGCATGGAAATCGCCGGTAAAGTGGAGGTTAATGTCCTCCATAGGGACCACCTGCGAGTAGCCCCCGCCCGTGGCACCCCCCTTAATGCCGAACACGGGCCCGAGGGAAGGCTCCCGGAGGGCAACCACCGACTTCACACCCCTCCTGTTCAAGGCCATGGACAGCCCTATGGAAACCGTCGTCTTACCCTCGCCGAGGGGGGTGGGGTTTATCGCAGTTACGAGAACGAGTTTGCCCCACTCCTTACGATCCTTCAAAAGGTCAAGGGGTAGTTTGGCCTTGTAGTTTCCGTACTTCTCTATGCGGGAGGGATCAACCCCCATACTTCCGGCTATCTCCTCTATAGGGAGGAGTCTCGTTTTCTGTGCTATTTCAAGATCCGAAGGTACGTTCATGGATGGGTATTCTATCGGGGAGTGCGGGATACACCCGGCAACATTTTGAAATTCGGGATTTAAAGATCACGGCATTCGGTGAGGGGGTAACAGGTGGTACAGGATGAAGGAACAAGAGAGGTGGAAACCGGGATATCTTCATTTTCAGGGTCGTAGATATTCTGACATCGGGAGGATCCTTTCGTTTCGGTAAACTCCGTTTAACCTTCCGCCTGCGTGTCCGCCTTACTCGGCCGTAGAATAGGCGACTATGGAGTACGTAGTCAAGGCCAGTACGAGGGATAAGTTCGGAAGGAACGCTGCCAAAAGGTACCGCAGGGAAGGGTACATACCCGTGGTCCTTTACGGAAAGGGAGAGAAGAACGTCCACGCCGTTGTGAAGAAGACGGAGCTTATGAAATTCCTGCATGAGACCCACGGTGAGAGCGTCGTAATCACGGTGGAGGTTGACGGCAACCCTTACATGGCCATAGTGAAGGATATTCAGCTGGACCCGGTCACCGACGACGTGGTTCACGTTGACTTCCAGCTCCTGCACAAGGGTGAGGAGATTGAGATTGAGGTACCCGTCGTCCTGGTCGGGGCCGAGAACGCTCCCGCCACCAGGGCCGGAGGTGTGATAGAGCTCCTGACCCAGACTCTGGCGGTAAAGGCGGAGCCTCAGCATATCCCCGCCCACATAGAGATAGACGTATCCGGTATAGAGATCGGGGACGTCATATACGTAAGGGATATTAAGACGGAGAACTTCACCATAGCCGAAGATCCGGATATGCCCGTGGTGACCGTTCTCACCGAAAGGGCGGCCCCCGAGGCTGAAGCTCCGGAAGAGACTGCCGAAGAGGCCGGTGAAGGCGGCGCAACCGAGTCCTCCGAAGGTTAAACCTATTAAAACGTAATGAAGGTCTCCCTCGTAGGCCTGGGGAATCCCGGGCCCGAATACCTTTTTACACGCCATAACGTGGGTTTCATGTTCGCCGACTTCGTCTCCCGTAAGTACGGTCTGGAATGGAAAGTCTACCCTTCGGTGGCCCTCGCAGAGCATAAGCAGTTCTACGTGATAAAACCCCTCCTGTACATGAACAACTCCGGGAAGGCCCTCCTCTCCGCTCCCGTGCCGGTGGTTAAGATGCCCATCGTTGTCGCTTACGACGACGCCGACCTCCCCTTTGGAGCCGTAAAGTTCAAAAAGGAGATAAGGTCCTCACCCTCCCATAAGGGCCTGAGGGATATATACCTCGCCCTTAACAGACGGGATATAATGCGTCTCAGGTTCGGAATAGGACGCCCTCCGGAAGGTGTGCCACTATCCGACTGGGTCCTATCGCCCTTTAACGAAGAGGAGCTGCAAAAGATTCCCGACATGCTCTCAAGAGCCTACGAGGCCTTCCGCCTTATAATACAGAGAAAGTACGAGCTAATAGGGCGGGTGCTGTCATGAGCAGGGAGAGCGTATCCGATGATCCTCTGCACTACTACTGGAAGGCCCTTGAGGATCTGAAACCCCTACCTCTGGAGGAGGAACTTGAGCTGGCGAGACGGGCGAAGAAGGGGGACAGAGAGGCTTACGAGAAACTTATAAAGTCCAATCTCAGGTACGTCGTGGACGTTGCCCTGCGGGAGGGATGGAACTCCGGGGTCCCCCTTGAGGATCTAATATCCGAGGGAAACCTCGGTCTTCTCAAGGCGTTTGAGAAGTTTGACCCGGACAGGGGCGTTAGGCTGATCTCCTACGCCGATAAGTGGATCAAGGAGGCCATAATAAAGTTCATAAGGTCGTACAAACCCCTCTCAGGCATGCCCCACATATCCAAGAAGGACCTCCAGAAGATAACTGAACTGTATCAGGAACTCGGAAGGGAACCGACGGTTGAGGAGATAGCAGAGCGGCTCGGTTCGTCCACGAAACGGGTTAAACGGATACTCGATGCCGTCAGGACCCGCTTTCTCAACACAGAGGGCAAGATATCGGAGCCGGGTGAAGGTCCATCCGACACCTTTATACCCATCGTGGCTACCGACAGTGAATCTATAGAGAAGGAGTACGTCAGGGGTAAACTTGAAGATCTCTTTGAGAAGGTCTTCGCCTCTGATATCCTGACGGAGAAGGAGAAGATCGTCCTCTCGGAGTACTTCGGCATAGACGGGAAACCCCGAAAGATGGCGGAAATAGCCCGGAAGTGGGGCGTGAGCAGGGAGTACATAAGGCAGATAAAGGAATCTGCCATAAAGAAGATTCGTAAGGCCTTTCCAGAGTTCCAGAATCTGGTGGACGAGCATCTCGTATAGGGATATTTTCGCCTTTACAATAACCGCATAATGAAGATAAAGAAAGGCAAGAAGAGGACTTTAAGTTCCGTAATTCGCACGCAGGAGTTCAGCCTGGTGGGAGGTCTCGGTAAGAAAGGTTACAACCCCGACGAGGTGAGGGATTTCCTGAACCGCATCGCCCGGCAGGTTGAGGAGCTGGAAAAGAAGCTGGAGGAAAGTGCCGGGGGCGGAGGTGTGGACGATAGCGTCTTACAGGAGTACAGGGATCGTGTAGAGGCCCTTGAAACCCAGCTGGAACTTCTCGCCAAGGAGAACGAGGAGCTCAAAAAGAAGCTGGTAGAACTCTCGGAAGCTTCGCAGTCTTCGGGTGCGATAGACTGGGATTCCATACCCGAAGATAAGCTGGCCACAGACCTCCTCAGGATGGCGAAGGAGACCGGGGACCGGATAGTTGAGCAGAAGAAGAGGGAGGCTGAGGAGCTCCTTAAGTCCGCACAGGCTAGGGCCGAGGAGATCATCCGTGAGGCCCAGTTTAAGGAGATGGAACTTCAGAAAAGGCTGAGCCTCCTTAAGGCTGAGATAGAGGAGGCCGAGAAGAAGAGGGCTTCCATCAGGGAGGAGCTGAAGAACGACCTCCTTAACCTCGCCCGCAAGATAGAAGAGTTCGCTACCACCTTAGAATAGAGTGGGCATGTTAAAAGTAAAGATCCGCATAGGCGAAAGGGAAAAAGAGGTAACGATCCGTAAGGTCCCTTTCGTTATCGGAGGTTCCGCGAAGAGTGACCTCTTCGTAATTGGAACACCGCCGGAGTTCGCCGTAATAGACAGAAAGGGAGACACCTACGTACTGAAGGCCCTTGATAAGGGAGTAACTGCAAACGGCATAGAGAACGTCAGGGAGATAGAGCTGACTCCCGGAATGGAGATAGACTTCGCCGGGAAGGTTAAGATGACCGTACTTGAGGCTCCGGAGCCGGAGGAGGGGACGAGCCAGCCCACGCAATTCCTTGAGGCCGAAGAGCCTCCCTACTTCAAGATCCTCACCGGTCCGAACGCCGGAAGCATCATAGAGATAGTTTCGTCCGGTATACTCGGACGGGCACCCGACGTTGAATACAGGGTGAACGATCCCCACACATCGCGGGAGCATCTGAAGATATACTTTCTGGGAGACAGCGTAGAGGTTGAGAACCTCAGCAGCACCAACCCTACGGAGATAAACGGCAAGATACCGAAGGGGAGGGTACGACTGAAGAGCGGAGATATCCTGAAGGTCGGAAGAATGACCCTCCTTTACGTTAACCCCGTAGAGAAGCCCGAAACGGAGTTGATGGTCGGACGCGCGAAGGTGAGCCCGGTGGTGTTCGGTGCCGTTGGCGCCCTCGCCGTACTGATAGTGGCCATAGCATCTTTCCTGTACTTCAACCAGAGGAGAAGCGAAGCCCAGTCCAGCCTGAGTCTGGCGGTATCCACCTTCACCGCAGCAGAGAACGAGGGTGACCCGGAGAGGATCAAGAAGAACTACCTCCTCGTGAAGGAGTACGCCAGCAAGGCCCTCAGCATAGACAAAAACCTCGCTCAGGCCAAAGAGTACATAAAGAAGGCGGATAGCCTCCTCACGGCGTGGGATAAGGTCGTAAGGGCGAAGAAACTCGTGGCGGAGGGTAAACTGCAGGAGGCCTTAGCGAAGCTGGACTCCGTTGCCCCCGTACTCGGAGATCGGCCCCAGTTTACGGCGATATACGCCCCCCTCCTGAACAGGCTCGCCGTTGAGGAGAACGTTAACCTGGCGCGGGCCCTCATGGAGGAGGGCAAGTACGACGAGGCCATCAAGGCCCTTGACGTAGCCCTGTCCATAGATCCCAACAACCCGGACCTCCTGGCCCTCAAGGAGACCATAGCCGAACTGCAGACCTCAAAGAGGCCCGTAAAGATGGAGGAGATAAAGAAGCGGTTCGTTCAGAAGAAGGAGGAGGTCAGACAGAAACGGAAGGTCACCACGGCTCAGAAGGGTAAGGAGAAGGGCAAGACCGTTTCTCTCAAACCCTCCCTGAAGGGCGAAGAGATCGCTCTAAAAAAGGAACCTTCCCTGAAAAACGACGTGTCGGTCAGCCTTCCCTCCGTCTCGGTTGACCTCGGCACCCCGAAGCCGGCGATAAGTCTCACGTCCTCAAAGACCATAGACAAACAGAGGCAGATGATAGAGGCCTATAAACGGGGGGACCTGCGGACGGTTAAACGTATAGCCACCGACCTTCTCAGCGAAAATCCGCGGAACGTTACCGCAAAGAGGTATCAGCAGCTGGCGGAACTTGAAAGTAAGGCCAGGGCTTACGAGGAGGCCGGAAACAAGAAGCAGGCCCTACGTTACTGGAAGCTCGTCTTAAGGTACGACAAACGCAACGCAAGGGCCAGAAGGGCTGTTGAGCGTCTCAGCAGATAAAAAGGAGGTAGGAACCATGAAGGCCGTAATAAAGTTCAAAGGTTTTCAAATACCCGTAGAGGAAGGGCAGACGATAACCGTCCCCAGGGTGGACGCCGGAGAGGGCGAGACCTTAGAGGCCGACGTCGTCCTTTACAAGGGGGAAAACGGCCTTGAGTTCGGAGGACACAAGGCCATCCTGAAGGTGGTGGGACACGTGCAGAAGCCCCTCCTCGTCTTTAAGATGCGCCGCAAGACCAACTACCGCAGGATGTACCATCACGTACAGGAGTACACGAAGGTAGTGGTTGAGAGGATTGAGTGAGGTTTTAGATCTCCTGAAAGGTTTCCCACCGGAGGCGGCCGTCTTTATAGCGGCCGCCCTCCCGGTCCTTGAGTTGAGGGGTGCGATTCCGTTAGGGGTCTTTTACTTCAGCATGCCCGTATGGAAGGTGTTCGTACTCGCCCTGATAGGAAACCTCCTCCCCGTTCCCCTTCTCCTTATACTCCTCCGGCCGTTGAACGTCCTATCCAGAAGGTGGAAACCGACACGCAGGTTCTTTGAGTGGCTGTACGACAGGGCGCAGAGGAAGGGGATGTCCGTCCAGAGGCTTGGAGCTATAGGGGTGTTCCTGTTCGTGGCGGTTCCCATGCCGGGTACGGGGGCCTGGATGGGCAGCGTGGTGGCCGAAGTCTTCGGTCTACCCTTTACCGTCGCCCTCGTAAGCATAGCCCTCGGCGTCTTAACCGCCGGTGTTCTGGTGGCTATCGCCTCTTACATAGGCTGGTGGGCCGTAGCCCTTATGTTCGCCGGCCTTCTCCTGATAACCTACCTCGTATCAAGGCGGGGATGATGGAGATCTTCACCAACCGTTTCCTGTGGGGGGCAGTCCTCTCCTCCTTTCTTGCCCAACTTATAAAGGTAATGGCGACCCTGATAAAGACCGGTAAGTTTGACTTTTCCCGACTCGTGGGGACGGGAGGTATGCCCTCGGCACATTCCGCTTCCGTGATGACCCTGACGACCATGGTAGGTCTATCTCAGGGGTTTGATAGCCCCCTGTTCGGCGTCGTTGCCTTCTTCAGTCTCATAACCATGTACGATGCGGCGGGTGTGAGGAAGGCTGCAGGGGAGCAGGCGAGGGTCCTGAACGTGATACTTGACGAGATAATGAAGGGTCACCCCATCTCCAACGTTGAACTCAAGGAGTTGTTGGGCCACACTCCAAAAGAGGTACTTACAGGCGCCCTTATGGGCGTGGTGATAGGGGTACTACTCCACTTCCTGTGGTCATGACCTATTCTTTATGAGGTACCTGACGGCCCGATCCAGATCCGTGAAGTGTTTAAACAGACTTGAGAAACCCATGATTTTGAAAATCCTCTCCACGTTCGGCCTCAGGTTAACTAAGACGAGGTCTCCGTCCTTTGACCTCGCTCTATAAACGGACTGGGCAAGTACTCCCCATCCCATGGAGCTTACGTATCCGACGTCTTCCATAACCACCGCGAACCTGCGGTACGACTTCAGGAGATCCGCGAACCTCTCCCTGAACATGTCGGCCGTGTACGTGTCCAGATCCCCCGTGAGGTGTATCACGAGGACGTCGGGGTAACCCTCCACGTTCTCCGTAGTTATCTTCAGCGGCATTATCTGAACTTGCTCTTCATGGCCTGAGCCATAGCCTCGCGGAGGTCGTCGTACGCCTTCAATATCACCCTGAAACCCATTATCCTGTAGACCCGCTTTACCTGTCCACGGAGGCCGTAAAGGACCAGATTGCCCCCTTTCTCGCGACTCTTCTTGTAGGCCGATGAGAGGGCGCCCCAACCGGAGGAGCTCACGAAGTTCACCTCCGACATATCCACGACAAAGCGGTTTTTGCCCTTCTCAAGCTGCTCTTTGAAGAAGTCCAGAAAATCGTGCGCAGTGTACGTATCCAGATCTCCCTTGAGTTTGATTATCAGTACATCACCGCCTTCAACAGTGGATAGATCAAGTGCCATAAGCGGCGGTATTATAGAGTGGGAAACTACCTCATCGCAACCGGTACAAATCTACGCCCACGGAATCCCCTTTCGGGTATAGAATTTAAAATGATGTTATGGGTAATGTTATCTCTGGGTATTCAGGGCAAAGGCCTCAATTTCACTGTTGGAGGCTATAAAGCACCATCTGAGGCAACGCCCAGTAAAGAGGTTAACGACTATCGCACGGCTCCATTCCCTGGATGGACAGAGGTGAAGGAACGTCTGGCCAAAAATTACGATCCGGTTAGAGCTGAAAAGGAGATAGAGGATATGGAAAAGGAGTGGAACGGGGAGTACAGGAACCTCCTCAACCTGTACTACGAGGAAACGGGCGGCAGGGACGCCGTGTGTGCGCGCTATGCCCTGAAGGGCATCACCTGTCCGGAGGAGGACTTCCTTAACCTGAGATTTGAGAGGCTACTGAAGGAGTATCTCCTGTCCCCTTCTCCCTGGGCGTACGCCGAAATCGTGTCCACCTTTGAAGACATAAAGCGTAAAGTTGGCGCAATAAAGAGGGGTAAAGGATCTGAATCCGGGAAACGTCCTATAAGATTTCAGGTTGCCCGGATCAACGAGACTTCGGCGCGTAAACCCTTCGCATGGGACGACGGTGTGGTACTTCTGGACGGCACGAATTGGAATACGACCGCAGTAGCCGCTTCTACCGCTTACGAGTATAACCCCACGGTTGTGGCCGTCGGTGGGGCCGATACGCTCGTTTTCGCCTTTAACGTAAGTGACTGTAACTCGTGGTGTCCGGGTACTACCACCAACGAGTGTGTGGTTGTAGGCCACTCCTACGATAGAGGGCAGACGATGAACCTGGACCTCTGCCTTTACAGTTCGTCCACCGGACTCGGCGAGGCTGCCATAGGAGCCGATCCTTACAGGAAGGTGGTGTACGTAGCTTACAGCTACGTAAGCTCGCTCGGTGATTACGACATAGGCGTTTACAGGGCGCACATAAGTGACCTATTCGCTACGGGGACGTTCTCTACGGCCGTTTCCTACTTTTCTGACGACGTAACCCCGTACGTTAACGTTGAGTTCAACTGGGGAGAGCCTGCGTGCGCCGGTCAGGATCCTGCAACCTGTGCTTGTACTGCTTTTGATAACTGGGTATTTATCGGTTATAACTCCTACGATCTTTTTGGAACTTATCCGAGCGTTGAGAGAAGTACGGACTGTGGACAGACATGGGCTTCCTCTTACGTCGGAGCATCATCAAACGGTAGCGCTTACACGTCGCCGCAGATAATGTTGGAGACCACTAACGACGTCTCCTCTTCTTCCTCGGTATGCGCTTCATCCAACGGCGGAGACAACACGATTCAAGGTGTGTTCGTAGATAATGAGGGGGCGACAGATCACGAGATATGGCACATATACACAGACGCCAGTCAGGGATGGGGGAACACGTGGACCACGACCCAGATCCTTGACCTCTATCCCAATCCCATAAACCAGCCCTGGTTGTCAGTTTCCCGGAACCTCACAAACGCTAACATGACCCACCTCGTACTCTTTGAGAGCCAGTTTTCGGCAACGGATGGGGATATAAGGGGTTTGTACGGTATGGGATTACCTCCCGCCTCATGGTCGCTGTTTAACGTTGATTATACCGCGGTTGATAGTCGCACACCCACGGTACATACGGACGCCCGCTGGCAGTGGTGTCCCGGCGCTACCACGGCTACGGCCAGTTACTTCCATACGGCCTTTTATCATAAGTGTCCCAACACTTACGACGGTAGTCTGTGTAGCGAACCTTACTCTTCTTACAACAACACCTTCAGGGTGGCCGTTATGAGGGCGCCCTGGTCCAGTCCCACTTCCTGGGGGCCGGAGTACTGCGTAATAAACCTTACGTACGCCGATACCATAGCTATACCTCCCCCACCGGCCTTTGATAGCGGGGGTGTATGGCAGAACTGGTGGCAGATAAACGGTACGACCTTCCGTGCTAATCCGACAACGGGTGCCGCCTGGTGGTTTGGCGCCCTTTGGGTTTACAAGTGGAGTCCTACCGATTACGATCTTGAGTGGACCATACTCCAGTGCCTTCTCGGCAGCGGAGACGACGACCTCGCCGTCGGTGAGGCGAGGGAGAACGTGGCGAACATGATCGTTACGGCGGAAGGCCGAAGCATAGTACTCCGTGGCGAGGGCAGGGCAGAGGTCTACTCCCTCAGCGGTCGTCTCGTGTCCGAAACGGACGTCAGGGGTACCGTAAAGATCCCCCTTAGCAGCGGGACGTACTTCGTTAAGACGCCGGACGGCGTACGGAGGGTGATCGTAAGGTGAAAACTCTGGTAGACGTACTGAACAGGGGGGTGATCTGGCTTATCAGGATGTACAGGCGGTACGTTTCACCCATGAAACCGCCCACGTGCCGGTACGTACCCACCTGTTCCGAGTACTCCATTCAGGCGTTGCAGAAGTACGGTCTGATAAAGGGGGGGGCCAGATCTATCTGGAGGATTCTCCGATGTAATCCCTTTTCTAAGGGAGGATACGACCCACCGTAAAGTCGCTTTATGCGTTTGAGAAGGGGGCCATACGGCCCCCTTTTGTTTTATTCGTACCTTACCTCCTGCTCCCTCTCCTCCTCCCTGAAGAGTTGTAGCACGAGTATTCCGGCTTCGGTCAGGGTGTTCTGCCCCACGAGACCGGCCGCCCTCGCCAGAATCATGGTCTTGCGGAAGAGTTCCGGCTCAAGACCGGAGCGTTTTATGGCCTCCTTTATGTTCTTCGGAAGGATACGTATCTTCCTCTCCTTGACGTACAGGGTTCCCACTTCTGCCAGCGCCTTCAGGAGACGCACCATGACGGGTGTTAGAGGGTTGATCATGCTGTCCGGAACACCGGCAAGCGCCCTCTTTATCTTCCTGCCCTTGTCCGTGAGGACGATTCCCTCGTCGGGAAGTACGTTCAGATAACCCCGTGCCTCCAGTTTGTTTAGGGCGTAGGTTATCTCCTCGTGCCATATCTCGTCAAACACGTTGTAAACGTCCTTGAGAAAGAACCCCTGCTCCGGTACGGCTTTCAGGACCTGAAGTTCAAACTTCGTAACGTGAGGCTTGCGCACGATCCTGTAGGAGAGGTCGGCGTAAAACCTTCCGGACTCCGTGGGACCGGCCACGCTCACCAGGTTCCTCTTCAGGGCCTCATCGTACCACTTAACGTTGGGTGCTATAAACTCCCCGTAGGATACGGTTATGCTCTTTACGGCCTCGGAAGGAATATCCCTGAAGCCTCGCCGGTACATGTCCCTTAAGACGGCACGGCCGTGTTCCGTCAGACGGTACACCTCCTTTCCTTTCTCGGTGGAGGAGTAGGCGAGGTCAAAGGATTCCAGAGAGTAGAGGGACTGGAGGACGACCTCCTTCATCTTATCCTTCCACTTACCTCCCCTCTCGTAGAAGCTCTTGAAGAGTTCCTCCACAGTTTTAACCTCGGAGAACTTCTTCTCTATCTCCTTCTTCTTGTGGTACCCGATATCCTGATATATCCTCCTCCCGTAGTAGGAGAGCAGGTGTTTGTACTGCTTTATGGGACGGTAGAAGAGTTCGTTTATGACCTCGTCCACGGTAGGAAGGAGGTCGGGATTCTGTTCGTGCTTCTTCCAGAGGGAGTCAAGGGTCTTCAATATCTCGGCATCAAGGATATCTATGGATATCGTCCTTACCGGCCTGAACTCCCTGCCTTTCCAGAGGTTGTAGGCCTCCAGAGCGAACTCTCCGGCCGGAAGCAGTTCCCCGTCCCCGGACACGTAGGCGAGGGCTTCAAGGAGTTCCCTCTCGGCGTCGTTCAGGCTCTCCCACCCCTCATCCATATATCGGGCTATGAGTACCATTATGTCTTCGGATAGGACGACGTTGCGGGAGGGGGCCGAGTACTCCACCACCTTCTTAACCGCCTGACCGAGACCGGTAAAGGTGTATATCTCCCTCTCCGGTACCGAAAGGGCTATAAGGCGCATGGACTCAAGGAGCTCGGCATAACGGGCCTCTTTGAGCAGGTTCCTTATGGGAGAAGGTCCTTCAGGAATCTTTCGGATGTACTCGTAAAGTTCCCTGTCTATAACGAGTTTGGGGTGGGCGCCCCTGTACACCTCCCACACCCTTTCGGCGTACTCGTTCAGAACCTTAAAGGTACCCTTTTTCTTCTCTTTACGGATCTCCATAAAACCCCGTTCGTCCAGCATCTTTTCGGTCAGGTAGGAGACCTTATCCCCGTTCCTCCGGGCCGACTCAACGGCGGTTAAAACCTCCGACCCTATCCATCTCCACCCCTCTTCCCACTCCTCAGGGTGGGGTATCTTACCGTTTTCCACCATCTCCCTCAGGGTATAGGCCATGAGCCGCCCCCAGTAAGTCAGGGAGTACCTGAGGGGACTTCTCAAAGTTGCCAGATTGGCCATGTCAAGCTCCATATGCTCCTGCTCGTTCACCGGATCTATATCAAGGAAAGCGTGTCCTTCCTCCTCTCTTTCAAGCAGATTGAGAAGGGCCAAAGCGTGTTCTCTCCTTATAACCATGTTCCTTACCTCCTGTTCAAGAATGTATTATAAGGTCGCCATGAAATTCAAAAAATTTCCGAATTTCAAAAGGTTGCCCCCGGGGAAACCCCCGGGGATGGCTGCTATCCGCCGCGCTTTTCCAGAAGGTCTATCTGTTGTCGTAGAGATATGAGGAGTATGGAGGACTGTTTCTTTATATCTTCGTCCTTTATGTTGCTGGCCAGTTCGTCCTTCAGGTTCAGGACCAGATCGGAGAAGATCTCCAACAGCCCCGCGTAGTAATCCCGGGTAGATATTTCGTTCTTCTTCTTCCTGTTTATGAGGGTGTTCAGCTTATCTCTGAGATCCTTCGCAGACATGGGTTACCTCCTTCAGATCATCTCGGTTTCCTTCGCGGCAGCCTCGCGTATATCGTCAAGGGCCTTGCGCACCTTCATGAAGATCAGACCGGTGTTGGCGTCCTTGTCGGTCAGTATGCCCATCACGAGGTCACCGAGCGGATAGAGGAAGATCTTTCCCTTATCGGCCACTATGAGGATCTCGGACGTGTTTCCGAGGTCCGCGTCCCGCACGGAGCTCTCCGAGAGCGCTACGATGGCCGATGAGATGGCCGCCTGGATTTCGGGGTCGTAGCTGTAGGAGGAGTAGTACGCTATGGGAAGGCCGTCCGGTGTCGCCACGACTACCCCGATAGTATCGGGGGATTCCTCAACGAGCTTCTTTAAAAGTTCGTGCAATCTGCTCTGCATATTGTACCTCCTTTCTTGTTGCCGTCTTATCTCCAGAAGGTCCGGATATTCCTGAAGAGCTATTAGGACCATATACCTCACAAAATCTCCGTTAAAGCAGGATGAGAGTGGGATTCTCTTTATGGGAACCCACATCCCCACTCCGAACCTCTTCGCTACGTACTTTATGAACTTTCCGGAGAGATCGGATATGTTCTCAGGTATCCCTTTCACCCTGACGAAGAGATCATCCGAAGGTAGTTCCTCTCTAAAGTATACCATTTCGTCTAAAATCGTCGCAACGTAAAGGATAAGTAAATCTAACGGAAGTACAGGATCGCTCACTTTGACCTTAGAGTCAACGAACTCAACAACGGCGTCCCCTCTGGTCAGAATGCTGGCCACCAGGCCGACGATATCAACGGGGTCATCAATAATTTCTCCGTTTAAACGTGCCTCAACTACGTATCCAGATCTCACCCCTATATCAAGGGTACATTCTGAGGATAATATACGGAACTTTCCACTCTCTCGCGGAGCAAGAAAGATATCAAACATCTCAGATGGGCTGGATATCTTCCTCACAGGACTCATACAGCAACTATTATATACTGGACCACTGATTTTGTGGGATGATAGTTGTGGATTTATATTAGCGGCGTTAATTCACTGTAAACACAATAAGTTCGCAATATATCGGAATAAGTAGACTGAAAACCCATACAGCAAGAATTTTAAAATCAAGTCTATAGGTGTTGAAATTCCTTAGTAGGTAGGATGAAAACGGGGCATCCCCACAGCAGGGATAAAGGAGATAAACTAATTTCAATCCCTTATAGGTAGGATGGAAACTCGGCCATTATCTTTCGCCAAATTCTCAATTCTCATGCGAATCTACCGGGTATCATGAGAGCGGAAAAACGAAGGTGAATGAGCGGTGGACCTCCGATCCTGCAGAAATGCCGGGAGGTTTGCGAAGTTTGTTTGGTATACGATGTAGTCTACGATATAGACTTAAGCACTTTAAGCACTTTCAGCCACATAGTGTCCCACCATTACCCTGACGTTCAGTATACCAGCAAAGACCTTTACCCTAATAAAAGTACGAAGTGATCCCCCGGAAACTTACCTACACCCTGAATGACAGCACACCGATCCACCTGCAAACTCCCCTGCACGGGTAATGGCACGGTTCTTCCAGACCGGGGGTTCTTCACTTTCCTTCCCCAGTATAATACCCTCCATGGCAAAAATCCTGCTTAACGGTAAGGAAGTTGAGTTCAAAGAGGGCGAAACCTTACTTGATATAGCCTGGAGGAACGGAGAGAAAGTTCCCGTTTTTTGTTATCATCCCAAACTCCCGGTGTGGGCCGGGTGCAGGGTATGCCTCGTTGAGGTTGAAGATCGGAGAGGACGGAGGGGCCTGAAGCCCGCGTGCGCCACACGGGCGGAGAACGGGATGAAGGTATGGACGACAACCGAACCGGTTAAGGAGACCCAGAGGTCCGTTGTGGCCCTGCTCCTTACGAACCATCCCCTTGACTGCCCCATATGCGATAAGGGTGGGGAGTGCGACCTTCAGGAGATAACCTATCTCTTCGGTCCCACGACCAGCAAGTACACCTTCCCCAAGAGACTGTTCCCCAAGCACGACGCCGGCCCCTACTTTGACCTTGAACCTCACCGGTGCATCCAGTGCTTCAAGTGTTCCACCTTCTACTGGACCATAGGGGGAGGTAAGGACTGGTCCGTCTTTGACAGGGGTTGGTACACCGTCTTCGGTCCTGAGAAGGATCGCTTCGTCAACAACGAGTTCTCCGGAAACCTGATTGAGATCTGTCCCGTCGGAGCCATAAACGGCGGGGATTACAAGTACTACACGAGGCCGTGGAACCTTGAACTCGTACCGGCCATAAGTCCGGAGGACTCCCTCGGTGCCAACGTTACGGTGGAAGTGATAAGCCGCAAACCCTACACGAAGGGTAAGATGGTGAAGGGTGGTAAGAGGGAGGACGTCCACAAGATAGTGCGGATAAACGGCCGTGAGAACCCCGACGTAAACGAGTTCTGGATCACGGACAGGGACAGGTTCTCCCACGAGTACGTTTACAACCACAAGGACAGGGTGGACTATCCCCACCTGAAGTCCAGGGACGGCAAGTGGGTGAAGGTCAACTGGGAGATAGCCCTTGACTGGGTAGCCGAGAACGTAAAGGGCAAGAGGGTCGCCGTTATATCCGGTGGGAGAGGTACGAACGAGGCCGCCTACGCCGGCCGAAGGCTGTTCAAGGAGATCCTCATGACGCAGGACGTGGATTTCCGACCTCCCCACGCCGCCTTTAAGGAGGATCCGATAAGGAGGGCCGTGGGCTACTCCGCCTCAACCGCGAAGGTGGCCGATATAGATAAGGCGGACGCCATCTTCATCTTCGGGGACGTGAGAGAGACCGTTCCGGGTATAGGTATCCGCCTCGTCAGGGCCGCCCGCAGGGGAGCCAGGATCTTCGTCCTGAACCCCTACAGGGAGAGGTACGTACGGGATGGATGGGCCGAGTGGGTGAAGGTACCCGCGGGGAGCGAGACCTACGTTACCTACCAGTTCGCCGTTGAAGATCCGGATCCGGAGTTTGCAGACGTGGTAAGGGCGTTTAAAGATGCTAAGTTTTCCCTGTTCATCTTCCCCGACGATATGGAGGCGGAGGCCCAGTCCAACCTCGCCCACGTGTCTGCAGTGGACGACCGGGTGAAGTTCCTCCTCCTGAGGACGGCTCCCAACGGGCAGGGCTTCGTGGACGTTGAGTTCACACCCTTCCCCGACGGCTCCACCACCGGAGAGATCCTTCAGAAAGCAGCCAACGGTGAGATAGACGTTCTCTTTCTCTGGGAGGTTGAGCCTCTCTACGAGTACTACGACAGGAATCTGGTGGTTAAGGCCCTTGAGAACACCCCCTTCGTTGTGGTTATGACCTCCTTCTGGGACCCCTCCACGGAGTACGCCTCGGCCGTTCTGCCCATAACCGTACCTTACGAGGAGGAGGGTACCCGTACCAACCTTGAGGGGAGGGTGCAGTACGGCAAAGACGCCCTGTGGCCCTACGAGGGTAGCCGTCCCGCCTGGTGGATATTCAAGAGCCTCATAAACCGCCTCGGTGGAACCGCCCCGTGGAGGAACGCCCGCGAGGTATTTGACGATATGGTTAAGAACGTTCTCGTCTATCAGAACCTTGACTTCCACCCTTACGACATGCCGTACGAGGAGAGACCGTACCCCGACTACGTTCCCACCATAGCCAAGCTGAAGAGGGTTTACAGGTATCCACTCGCATCGTACAGATTCGCCGTTGAGGGGTATACCCCCGTGAAGGGTGAAAAGCGTGATGGGCTGATACTCCTGCACACGCACGACATCTACCGCGGCTCCTACTACGCCTTCAGGAACAGGATACACAAACCCTTCGTGAAGGAAAAGACCGTGTTCATTAGCTCAGAGTACGCGGAGAAGCATGGCCTGAAGGACGGAGATAAGGCCCTTCTGAAGATCGGCCCCAGGGAGTACGAGGTCGCCGTAGCCGTGAGCAAGGACGTACCGGGCAACCTGATACTCTTCAGGGGGTTCTTCTACGACCTACCTCTGAACGAGTCCATCACCGGTAAAATAACACCCGTTGATACTCTTAATCCCAGTAGCAGTACCGTTCAGTCCTGATCTGGACAGCCTCGTGTTGACTGCTCTGGAGTACACGTACCGCGAGAGGTACGGGGCCGCCCTCTCCGTGATAAACGAGGCCATAAAGCGATATCCGCAGGAGCCGGTAGGTTACTTCTTTAAGGCGGCCATTTACGACTACTACATGGAGGACTACCACACTAACAGATACGAGAACGAGTTCTTCAGGAACATGAAGATAGCAGAGGAGAAGGCCAGGGCCCGCCTGTCCGAAGGGATAAAGGGTAAGGAAAAGGCGTGGATGCTGTTCTTTATAGCCGGTGCCTACGGTTACAAGGCCATGCGGGCCGGAAGATCCGGGAACTACGTGGTAGCCCTGAAGTACGCCCTTGAGGGGGTTAAACCCCTGAAGGCCACGATAGAGGAGGACTCCACCCTGTACGACGCCTACTTCCCGCTGGGCATATACAACTACGCCCTATCCAAAGCTCCCAACCGTATAGGCATAATACCCACCTTCTTCCTCGTAAAAAACCGGGAGGAGAGGGAGAAGAAGGGAATAGAGTACCTCAAGCTCGCATGGAAGAAGGGACACTACACCTCCGTCATCTCCGCCCTGACGCTGGCGTGGGTCCTTATGAGGGAGGGGAGGGCAAGAGAGGCCATACCCATACTGAGATCTTACGTTGAGAGGTACCCGGAGAGCCGGTACTTCCGCTGGGTTTACGGTGGATTGCTTTTAAGAGAGGGTCGGTTTGACGATGCGGAGGACGTTTACGAGGGGCTGTTGTATCTGATACTCAGAGATCAGCCGAACGTACCCTACAACGTGGTATACATCGCCTACTACCTCGGTTATACCAAGTACTTCCTCGGAAAGTTTGACGAGGCGATAAAGTACTTTGAGGTTGCCCTGAAGTACTACGAGGAGGCTCCATCCGCCGACAGGAAGAAGCTCAAACGGATCATCCGCAACCTGAAGAGGTTCTACAAGAGGGCAAAGCAGAGGATGGATCTGGAATGAACGAGACGGGTTTTCAGTACACGTACAGAAGGGTAAAAGCCGTATTCCTGAGGGAATGGAAGTTAATCCTGCTGGTTACACTCCTCTCCACATTTTTCGCCATCGTCGCTAACCTGTTCCTGAGGAAGGGTCCGGTCTTCAAGGGCCAGGTGTACATGATGCAGACGGCCAGGGAGAAGGAAGTAAGCGTACTGACGGCTCAGGTTTCTGCGCCTCAGGAAAGGAAACCCGTGGACATAGACGTCCTCAGATTGAAGATAAAGTTCCCGGAGTTCTATGCCGGACTTAAGGACACCTCCATAATGTACGAGATACTTTACGGTCGTATATCCGGGATAACCGCCCTTAAACCCGGGGTGTACACGGAGAAAGATCCCGGTGTAGTTAAGTGTCCATGCTCCAAGAAGTTCAAGGTCGTAGTTTACGACACCGTTGGCCTATGGGAGAGGTTATCTAAGGGGAACATACGGTTGCTTGAAGATCGGGAGGGTATGAACGTCCTTTCCCCTGTGGTCTTCTTCGTACTTGAGCATAAGTCCCCCGATAGGAGGTGGGCCATGAAGGCTGCGGATGCCTCGGCCCGCTGGATAATAAAGAAGCACCTTGAGGAGAAGAAACAGAAATTACTGAGACAGAGGAACACCATCGCCAGATTGATGGAGTTTTATAAGCAGGAGATCACGCACTTTGCAGGTGAGATTGAGAGGTTTAAGAAACAGATGAAGTACCCGGAACTCACAGAGGAAAAGGTACTTCTCGCTATGGGGGAGCTCAAGGAGAGGGAGATGGCCCTTAAGGAGCTTAAGGACCTCCTTCAGAAATCGCCGGAAGACACGGTCTTCGTGGACGTAGGAGACGTCGTAATAAACGACCTGCAGAGGCAGAGACTATCCCTCCTTCTGGAGATGAGAGGTGTAGAGACGACTAAAGGGAGGAACCATCCCCAGTTCCGTATACTTGAAGGCAAACTCCACGCCCTTAACAATCTGATCCTGAAGTCCGTTGACAGGAGTCTGGAGTACGTCAAAGAGCAGATGGCCTATTACAAGAGAGTCCTTCCTGTCGTACTTAAGGAACAGTCCGTTCTGCTCACCATCCAGAGGAACCTTGAGAATGCTGAGGACTTCTATATAGTCCTCGGTCAGAAGTTGAACGACACCGACGTCCAGCTGGGGAGTCTCGTCCCGGATATATCCATTCTGGGAGAGCCGACCGTCAGGAAGGTGGGAATCTACAGCCGGAGCAGGTTCGCAGCCCTCCTCGGTTTCCTCATAGGGCTGGTAATCGGTATATCTCTGGCCTTCTTCAGGGATCTGACGACGGACGTCCTCCTTGACGAGGACATGCTGCCATTTCCGAAGGAAAAGGTGGTATCCCTTCCTACCTTCTCCCGATTTGATCTTCTACCGTATCAGATGGTTCGTCTCAAGGAAGTGGATTCATCCTCTCCAGCCCTCAACGAGTTCAGGAAACTACTTTTCAGGCTCGGCATGTTTGACGAACTCAAGGAGATCGTGGCCATAACCAGCACCCAGACGGGGGAGGGAAAGACCTTCATAAGTGCGAATCTCGCCGCCACGGCTGCCCTTTCGGGTATTCCGGTACTTTTGATAGATGGAGATATCCGGGTCAGAGGGTTGAGCGAGCTCTTCGGTCTGGCCGATGCCGAAGGTTATGCTAACGGACACTACGATCCGTATAAGGTCAACGACTACCTGTACGTTCTCCCCGTGGGAAGGACGAACGAGGATCACCTGATGGTCTTCAGGAGGATGCTCAACAACATCGGGGATCTACTCCAGCGTTTCAGGGTCGTACTTGACCTACCTCCGGTTACCGTCTCTCCGGAGATAAAACTGCTGCACCAGTTCGCCGTCAGGTACGTTCTGGTCGTACGTTATAACTATACCCACCGCTCTCACCTGAAAAAGATAGACCTGAAGCCAGACCTCGTTATATTCAATCAGGTAGGCAGGGCGTCTACGTACTACAGCAGGTACTACGGGCGGTACGGCAGGAAACGGACTGGATGGCTATCTACCGTCAAAGAGAAAGCATTCTCCCTCTTTCGCAGGAAAAGAAAATCTTAGAGGCCGAGTCTCCTCTCCACCTCTTTGAACAGTCCTTCGTCCACGTCCACGGAGACTTTAAGGTAGGGTATATCCGGCAAGTTTAAACGGTAGAAGTCCTTTTCCGTACACAGGGGAACGGCTCCCATCTCCTCCGCCCTCTTCCTTATCTTCACGATGTCCCTTTCGGATATCCACCAGTGATCCGGGTAAACCTTCTTCCCTACCACCTCCCCACCTCCCTCCTTTACCGCCCTTATAAAGCTCATGGGGTCGGCTATGGCACAGAATACGAAGACCCTCTTGCCTTTCAGTGGGAGGACTTCACCACCCCTGACTATACCCTCTACCCTGTACCTCATGGAGAACGTGGGTTTACCCAGATCGGGAAGGGGTGAAGGGGGATCCAGTTTGAAGTTGAACACGAGTAGATCCGCGAACCGATATGCCGGGAAAGGCTCCCTTAAAGGACCGAAAGGGAGAACGTAGGAGTTAACGTCGGAGGGCCTGAGCAGCAGAACGCTCACGTGAGGTCTTACACCGAAGTACTGGAAGACGTCGTCGTACACCACCACTCTGGCACCGAGTGCCTTCGCCATCTCCGCCCCCTTCAGTCTGTCCTTACAGGCTACGACCGGGACACCCGTTTTCCGGTGTATCATGTACCCTTCGTCCCCGAGGTGGTCGGGAGAGGGATGATCTTCGGACGTGAAACACCCCCTACGTTTTCGCCTGTACCCAAGGGTGACGACGGCCGGAGAGGGTAGCCGCTTTACCATCTCCATAACCAGCGGGGTTTTACCCGTCCCTCCGGTCCTGAGGTTCCCTATACCCACTGAGGGTAGAACAGGGGGTACCGGCTTACTCCTGAACCTCAGGTAGGTAACCGCCCACGCGTAAGGGTTTACAAGGTCAGGACCCCTCAAGTAAGCCATCCCCTAAGATCCCGTACTTCAACTTCGGGGTTATGAAGTACTTCCCCCGTCTTAAGGAGAGGTACCCCCTGCGCAGGAGGGATACGAGGACCTCCCTATCTTCGTCCTTAAGGGGGGAAGAGTTGGTCAGTATTCCGTCTATGGCCATCGCTATCAGGAACTTCTCCCTTTCGTTCATATCCGTGGACAGTAACGCCCTCTTCAGGTCCGTTTTACTCACCTTCCTGCCCTTCGGTACGTGGGAGTCGGAAGATCGGATGAACCGAACCACGGAGAGGTAAAAGGCCCTCACCGGGTCCTTCACCTCCTCGTAGGATTTTCTTACAACTTTACGGGTATTTACCAGATAACTGCAGGCGTACAGGAGGGATACTTCGTTCTTCCGTGAGTAATGGATGGCGTACAGTATATCGTCCCTGCTGTAACTCGTGGGGGACTTCCTTACCCTCCTCCTCTTACCGTACCTCTCCCGGAATATCCTCCTCAGTTTGGACTCGCTTACCCTGAGCTTCCTCGCCAGCTCTGATAGAACCTTCCCCTTCTCTCCCCTCGGAGCCTGAAGGTACCGCTCGTAAGCCCTGCCTATCTTATCCATCACTCCTCGGTATACGTGGCGGCGTAGTTGGGGGTCTCCCACACCCTGACGGAGACGACGTCGTACCCCATCTCCCTGAGCCTCTCGTAAAAGAACTTAGCGACGTTCTCGGCACTCGGAGGTACGTCCATCTTCTCGTTCAGGTAGGTATGATCCAGACCGAGGGAATGGAGGTCAGCCTTTATCTTCTTAAAGTCAACCGAAACTCCCCCTTTGCCCAATTCCCTGAACCTGACGTTGGCCTCAACCACCCACCTGTGACCGTGGAGGTTCCTGCAGGGCCCCTCTATGTCAGGCAAACGGTGGGCCGCATCAAACTCGTACCTTACGGTCAGGATCCACATAGAGGGTATTTTACTGTGGACTCTCCCCCGCGTAAGCCCTGAGGACGTCGTCAAACGTGTAAAATCCCCTATCCTTGCCCACGATAAAGT
>WFXS01000028.1 GCA_015490465.1 Caldifarciminota bacterium | reverse complement strand
GGCTCATCTTCGGAGGCCCTCCCTTCCTGCCCGCCCACTACGACAGGAAACGAAACACCCTGCTCATTCCCCACGCCAACTACGTCCTCGTCGTACCCCTTGACGGTTCCCCGCCCGAGTCCATCAAGTTGGAGGAGAGGGAGACATCATCGGAGTACGCCGTAGGGAGCGTATTCTGCCGTAAGAACACCCTTTACGGCCTTGAACTCGGCGAGATAAGACGCTGGAGAAAGAGGGGGTTGAAATGTACTTAGATCTGAGGCTTCGCCTTATGGGAAAGGAGGGTCTCAGGGAGATCCTCGGCAACCGGCTCATAGAAAAAGGTCGGGAGATCGCGGAGAGAGGGGAGGTCCTCTTCTACGACTCCACGGATACGGAGGCCTCTGCCGTTGTTTCAGGCTGTGAGGTACAGGTCTCCTACGACTGGATGAGGGACAAGATAAGAGCGCAATGCGGGTGCCACAAAAAAGAGGGGGCGTGTGAGCATGTGGCCGCCCTCCTCCTTACCGTCCTGAAGGAAACGGAAAGGTACGAGTCCCTTACCGAAAAGCTCTCCTCAACGGCCCTAAACAGGGACCTGGCCGTACCGGTGAGCCTACCGGAGAGCGAAGGTACTTCCCTCGCCCTCTTCGTCCTCGGCTCTAGCATGGAGGAGATAGAGTCCATGGGGCTGGCTCATTTCCTTGAGGTAATAAATCTGGCGGAGAGGATGGGGGTAAGGAACCCCGTGGTTATAGGTGCGGCGGCCGAAAGGGTCATAGACTTCTTCGGAGGGAAGCCTGAAAAGGTCGTAGAGCGTATCCTGAAGGCCTACGGGGACGATGAAGAGATGCTACCGTCCATACTGAAACTCCTCGTCCGCGCCTCGTGTACGGCACCCACAGATAAGGTAACGACCACCCTACGGTTGTTGGCCGGGCGGATGGGGGTGTGGGAAGGGATAAAGGGGTACCTGAAGGGAAGAGGGATAAGTTGAGGGAGGTAGTGTGAGGGGTTTCGGCCGTAGAATGCGGATATGCTGACCCTTGAGAGGTGGAAAACTGAAGGGGGAACAAGTTTGGGGGAGGATTTCCGGGATGGGATAGAGTGGACAGCGGCTATAACCACCTTTCTGGCCTACGTGGTTTCTACTCCGGTAGCAGGGCGCTCCTGAACTCCCTTTCCTCTTTCCCAAACCAAACATCTTTACTACCCTCTCGTAGTGACCATTCGCCAGATCCTCTCCCTGTACTTCTCTCTCTGTCCTCATCGCCCCCTCAAATCCTATCTTTTGCACTATCTCATACACCTTTTCCCTCATCCCTGTTTCTTCTTCGCTTATCCTCACTTTGATGGGTATATCCCGAAACGCCAAAATAGTGAAAAATCCTCGTCGTGCCTGCGGGAGCCGTTGGAGCTATGTATTTGCGAGAGTTCACATGTAGAACGACCGGTTGACGTGGTACGTCTAAACTTCAACCTTCACAACGTGAAGGCATTTCAGGTACAGACTCTCCGGGAAGTGGGGAAGGAAAGGGTGGTCCTCCGGCTGTATCAGGATAGCACGGATGTGTACGGGCGTACCCCTGTCTATGGCGGCGAGGCGTACGTACTTTACCATGTCCTCAACCGAAGCCTGATAGGAGCATGTACACACGTAGAGGTGGCCGGGTACCTTAAGCCTCGGCAGGGAGTTGTAAGTTAGCTTCCATACGGCTCCCAAGATCTTCTTCCTCTCGTCCTTCCTCTTGGATATGGCCGGTGGGTCGGCGATTATTACGTCGTAAACGTCCTCCGTTTCCCCAAGGAACTTGAAGGCGTCGTACCTCAGGGTGCGGATCTCAACCCCGTTGAGTCGGGCGTTCTCTCTGGCGAGGTCAAGGGCCTCTTCCTTCGTATCAACGGCCAGGACCCTCCCTCCCCTCAGGGCAGCGTATACGGAGAAACCGCCCGTATAGGAGAACAGGTCAAGGACCTCCATCCCCTCATCAATTAGATCTGCCACGTACTCCCTGCTCCTCCTCTGATCCAGATAGAACCCCGTCTTCAGGCCGTTTACGACGTCCACGTAGAAGTTTATACCGTTCTCCGTTATCGTTAACCTGTCCGGTACGTCCCCCAACACCGGCCCCTTAACAGGTTCAAGTCCCTCGTACCTCCGGCTCTCCATGTCGCTCCTCTCGTAGATGAAAGAGGGAGAAAGGGCCTCCGTCAGGGCATCAATTACCGTACCTTTCACCTCCTCCATACCTCTGGATCTGACCTGTATCACGAGACCGTCGTTGTACCTGTCAACCATGAGTCCACCCAAAAAATCGGATTCCGAAAATACCACCCGGAAGGCCGTTGAGTTTATCTTCCCCCTTCGGTTCAGTGCCTCCTCTACTCTGCGAACGAAGAAATTCCGGTCTATCGGATCGTACTCCCGGCTCAGGAACCTCCAGACTATCCTCGCTCCCTTTGAGTACAGACCTCTACCCACGAATACGCCTTCGTGGGAGAAGACGTCGGCTACGACGTCCCCCTCCTCTATCTTTCTGACCTCGTCCCTGTAGACCCACGGGTACAGGTTCCTTACCTTGCGCTCCTTTCCCTTTTTCAGGTAAATCCGGGTTTCCTTCAACTTAGATCTCCCTTACAAGCCATTTGAGGAAGGACATGAGCGCCCTTCTCCTGTGGCTTATGGCGTTCTTCTCCTGTGGGGACATCTCGGCCAGGGTCCTATCGTACCCCTCGGGGACGAAAAGGGGGTCGTATCCGAAACCGCCCTCTCCCCGTTCCACCGTGGTTATCCTGCCGGAGAGTACCCCCCTGAATACGCGGACGTCCCTGCCGTCGTAAAGGGCGAGGACGGTGCGGAACTCGGCGTACCTGTCCCTCTCCCCCCTCATGAGGTAGAGGAGCTTCTCACGGTTATCCCTGTCTCCCCCACCGGAGAACCTCGCGGAGTAAATACCGGGCGCCCAGTTCAAAGCCCGTACAAAGAGACCCGTATCCTCTCCTACGGAGGGTAGGCCCGTCCTCTCGTAAGCGTAACGGGCCTTTATTTCGGCGTTCTCCTCAAGGGTCGCCCCCGTCTCCTCCGGTCCACCAAGGCCGTAATCAAGGAGGGTCCTTACGACGAAACAGGTCCCAAGGATATCCTGTATCTCCATGGCCTTGTGGGGGTTGGTGGTTGCAAAGAGCAGTACCGGACGGTTCACGCCGGGTATTATAAGACGAACCTTAAAACAGTACCCTGTCCCCCTCTCTGAGGGATTCCATACCCAGAACCACGATGGTATCCCCGACCTTTATATCCCCCTCCACGCCAGCGTTCCCCCTGTCGTCCTCAAAGACCACCCTGACGGGTACGGAGTGTACCCTGCTACCCCTGACCTTAAAGACCTTCCCCCCGTAAACGGATACGGTCGGGACGACCTTCAGGGACTCCCTCTCCTCGTAAACTATGCGGCATATACCCATACTACCACCCTGCACACCCCTTATCCGGGCTTTAGCCACGTACCCCCCCAGTTCCTTTACGGGTACGCCCGAAAGTACGGTGATTTCCCCCCTTCTACCCTCGTACTCAACGGGTAGTCCCACCCTGACCTTTTCCCTGTAAGCCATGGGTATCACCATCTCAACCACCTTTCCCTTTCCCCGCGACAGGAAGGCCACAGGCGTCCCAACGGCCACGGGATCGCCCACGGAGACGGTTATGAGGTCTATGCGGCCGCTCGTCGGGGAGAGTATGGGCGCCCTTCCGTAGGCCGGTCCCCGCAGTACGTACATTATAGTATCGCCCTTTCGGACGTACGCTCCCTCCCTCTTCAGGATGCGGTCAACGACCCCCACGACGTCCGAGGCGACGGTAAAACCGCCTTGCTCCCTCACCCGGCACCACACGGGAACCGTCTTACTGAGGGTGGAAACCCTGACCGTGTCTACACGTACGAACACCCTGTAATCGCTCTTATCACCCTCCACCTTCCCGGCACAGGAGAGGAGAGTCAGGAGGGCTACTCCTGAGACTCGTACTTTGAGGGACATTTCGTAAGGAGGGTGGTGGCCATCACTCTGCCGCCCTCGTACCTGCCTTCCACCACCACCGGCGTTCCAACGGCGAAGGCGTCGGGGACGGCCCCCGTGTACTGGACCTTAACCCTTTTGCCGTTCTCCTCTATGGTGAAGGAGAGGTTACGGCCACGGCGGTCGGCCTGAACGACCGTACCGGACACCTTTACCTTTCTGCCGTCGTACTTCTGAGCCTGCACAACGAGTTCGTCCGCCGTAAGGTAGTAGACGTAGTTACGGGAAGCCGCAAACAGGATGT
>WFXS01000027.1 GCA_015490465.1 Caldifarciminota bacterium | reverse complement strand
GCTTCAGGCTCCCCTCCTTGAAGGCCCTGCCTACCACCCCCGCCCTGTATCCGGCGTAGAGCATATCCCAGTACTCCGAGGGGTAGAGCAGCTCGTCTATGCGGTTCCCCCACCGGTCAAACATACGCAACTGTACGGTCCCCATACGATCTACGGCCTCGGAGACGTACTTCCACCTCCCCTCCCACTCCTCCTCGTACTTGAGGTCTCCCTCTTTGACTTCTATGTTGAAGTCTTTCAGCATCTCTGACGGTCTTTCCGGAAGCATAGGGCGGATTTTAAGGCGGCACTTCACCGTAAATCGCCCTTAAACTGTATCCTTGAAACAGGAGGGAAAAGATGTCCGCCTTTCCCGGTAAGTGTTTCTACTGCGGTAAGGAGCTGAAGGGTAGGGGTGTTAAACGGCACTTCAGGACCCACCTCAGGGACCTGAAAGAGGGGGAGGACGCCTTCCTGATCCTCGCGAAGAGCCACCCCTTCTGGATGGTGATAGCCGTACGGAAGGACCTGCTCTTAGAGGACCTTGACCAGTTCCTGCGGGACGTGTGGGTTGAGTGCTGCGACCACTTGAGTATGTTTGAGATAGAGGGCGAACCTTATCCCAGATACGAGAGTTCCATCTACGGCGACAGGTCTATGAAGGTGAGGCTATCCGAGGTGCTTAGGCCCGACCTGACTTTCCGCTACGAGTACGACTTCGGTACGACGACGGAGATAGACCTGTACGTCTTCGGTGAGGTTAAGGCACCCTTGAGGAGGGACGGCATATCCATTATTGGCCAGAACGACCTCCCCGCTCTGCTCTGCGATATGTGCGGTAAGCGTCCGGCGAAGTACATAAACGAGTACAACGGTCGTCTAATATGCGACGAGTGTTATAACGAGCGTATGAAGTACGAGGTCCTCCCTCTGGTCAATTCGCCGAGGGCGGGGGTGTGTGGGTATGAGGGGAGTAGGGTGGATCCGGGGGAGTACAGGGTGAGGGTTTAGGGTTAATCGTACTCCAGAGTTAGGTCGTCGGGGTCGTAGCCGACACTGTTTACCGTACATTGATGCCACAACGGTTTACAGCTTGTGGCACCCTATTGGAATACCCCCTTATACAGGAAAAAGGTCAGGTATCCGATTACAATCCAAACATCGCAAACCCGTCATTCCATCAACGTAATACCGCACAACTCAGATAGCCTTTCCCGTCCTCAAATCGAACCTATCAAGGTTCATAACTTTGTCCCATGCTTTTATAAAGTCTCTTACGAACTTCTCCTCTCCATCGTCGGCCGCATAGACTTCGGCTACGGCTCTTAGTTCGTCATGATGTCCAAAAATCAGATCCACCCTCGTAGCTTTCCACTTAAGATCTCCGGTTTCCCGATCGTAGCCGTTAAACGTATAACGGTACTCGTCGGCCTGTTTCCACTCTATACCCATATCCAGCAGATTTACAAAGAAATCGTTCGTGAGGACTCCGGGTTTCTCCGTGAGAACTCCGTACTTTTCGTAACCGTATACCGCTCCGAGAACCCTCAGTCCACCAACAAGAACCACCAACTCGGGAACCGTTAACGTCAGCAGGTTCGCTCTGTCAATTAAAAAGTATTCGGGGGTGGTGTATACATCGTCTTCCGAAAACCTGCTCGGATCTTTGAAGTAGTTTCTGAACCCCTCAGCAAAGGGTTCTATGGCTTTGTAGAATTCAACTTCAACCTGATCCTGAGTAGCATCAACTCTTCCGGGATTAAAGGGTACTTCAACATCGTATCCGGCCTTTCTAGCAGCGATCTCTATCGCCGCACAACCTCCAAGAACGATCAGGTCTGCTATTGATACCCTCTTATCACTTCCGATCCTCTCCTGTTCATCGTTGAATTCAGATTGAATCCTCTCATAGACGGATATAATCTTAGGGAGATCTTCGGGATGGTTGACCTCCCACTCGTTCATGGGATATAGCCTTATCCTTGCCCCGTTGGCTCCTCCTCTCCTGTCGGAATTTCTGAACGTCGCAGCAGAGGACCAGGCTGTGTAAACGAGTTGGGGTACGCTTAAGCCGGAGTTCAGGATCTTCTCTTTTAACTTTCTCTCGTCCTCTTTATCTATGGGAGCGAAGTCCCTTTCCGGAAGTGGATCCTGCCATACGAAGGTTTCTTCCGGAACGTATTTCCCGATATAGTACGCTTTTGGACCCATATCCCTATGGGTCAGTTTAAACCATGCTCTTGCGAAGGCTCTCTCAAACTCCTCAGGATTCTTCAGAAATCTCCTCGCTATCCTGGCGTACTCTTCGTCATATCTCAACGCAAGATCCGCAGTGAGCATTCTGGGCTTATGTTTCTTGGTGGGATCGTGGGCATCGGGTATGATCTCCGGAGCATCTTTGGCAACCCACTGAACCTTTCCTGCCGGACTCGTCTCTATCTCCCAATCGTACTCAAAGAGTATTTTTAGGTAGTATATGCCGAACTTTGTGGGAGTAGGCGACCACGTGAGTTCAAACCCGGATGTGAAAGTATCGGGACCTTTCCCCGTCCTGTACTTAAACTCCCAGCCTAACCCCTGATGCTCTATCGGTGAATCGCTCGGATCGGATCCCAAATACCTGTCGGGGGCGGCTCCGTGGCTTTTTCCGAAGGAGTGACCACCGGCGATAAGGGCAACGGTATCCTCGTCGTCCATGCCCATTTTGGCAAAAATGGTCCTTATCTCCTTAGCAGATAACTTGGGATCGGGTACCCCTCCAGGACCTGCCGGATTGACGTATATGAGTCCCATCTCCGTAGCCGCATACGGTCTCTCAACCTCCCCTTCCCTAATCCTATCGGCTGTCAGCATCTCTTCCTCCGGTCCCCAATCCGGACTTTCATCCGGTTCGTATATGTCCTCCCTACCCAACGAGAAGCCCAAAATCTTTACCCCCATATCCTCAAGGGCTACCGTGCCGGAAAGGATGATCAGATCGGCCCATGATAACTTTCCGCCGTACTTTTTCTTTATTGGCCAGAGAAGTCTCAGGGCCTTATCAAGGCCTATGTTATCCGGCCAATTGATCCTCGGTGGGAACCGGATACTCCCATCCCTCGCCCCACCTCTACCGTCGTATATACGGTAGCTGCCAGCGCTGTGCCACGCGAGCCTGATAAAGAGAGGACCGTAGTGACCGAAGTCTGCTGGCCACCAGCTTTGCGATCTCCTCATGAGATCTTTCAGGTCCTTTATAACTTCATCAATATCCAGATCTTGGACCTCTTTTACGTAGTTGTAGTCCCTTCCGTAAGGGTTCTGATCCGGGCAGTTCTGCCTCAGGATCCTCAAGTTTAGCCTGCTGGGCCACCAATCAGTTATCCACCTTTTCCGCGGTTTTTTCATCCAGAGATACCTCCTTTTTAAACGGCCTCTATTATACAGCCGATGCGCAACTCAGGAAACGGATTGTAAATCGTGCATAAACATTTCATATTATGCTCTTACAATTGTTCTTATTTCCGTTGACCTACCGTCCTGAGAATTGTGCCTTAAACGGGAAAGGGAAAAGAATTCCAGACTTCGGGGAAGGGGTTAACGGAAAGAGGTCCGTAAGGCGGATCTATTGAATTAATAGGAGGACGAAACCCATGGCCAAAAATGAAACGATCAAGTCTGGCGCTTTATAGAAATGCTGAGTGGTATGAAGTTTGCGAACACCGCCTATCGTTTTTCCGTTATTCGGTGGATATGTGGATACAGCACACATCAATAAATGGAATCCTCACCATACGTCAAAGCAGGTTCTACTACCGTGAAACATGTTTCTCCACGATGCGGATTATCTTTTTAACCTTCTCAAAACCATCGTCTATCGCCTTTTTGCTCTGCATCTCCCTGTAGTATCCCCCGAGGTGGAGGATAGTATAAACCGACGAGAACAGCTTAAGCAACAGGCTCTTGTCCCTGCCTATGGGCAACTCCTTGATTATCTTCCTGTACCTTCCTATCTCCCTCGTCTGCTCCCTCACCTCCTCCACACTCCACCCCTTCTTCGCCATAAAGAGGGCCTTCAGGGCCTCAAGGGCGGCCAGGTAGGCCGTCCCGGATGCCTCGGCAACGTACTTTAGGTCATCGTAGACCCCGGCCTCCTCATCTACTGGGAGCATCCTGAGCATTTCCTTGGCGTTTTTCAAATACCTCTTGGCCAACCTCAACCTATCCTGCGGGGTCTCTAAGGATTTAACGGCGGGCATACCCTTATTCTACTGCCGGGAGATTCGTCTTTCCACAATAGAATCCCCACCATGCGACAGAGTAAATCCCTGATCCGCACCTACAGGGAGCCTCCGGCCGACGCCGAGACCAGGAGCCACAGGCTGTTGGTGCGCGGTGGGTACGTGCGCCAGCTCACCAGCGGGGTTTATACCTTCCTCCCCCTCGGCTGGAGGATAATGAAGAAGATAATGCGGATAATCCGGGAGGAGATGGACGCCATAGGCGGGCAGGAGATATTCATGCCCTCCCTTTCTCCCTCGTCCCTATGGGAGGAGTCTGGCCGATGGGAGAGCTTCGGGGACGATATGTTCCGCCTGAAGGACCGCAAAGGTAGGGACTACGCCCTCGCCCCCACCCACGAGGAGGTTATCGCCGAGATAGCCCGCAACACCGTCTATTCCTACAAGGACCTCCCCCAGATATGGTACCAGCTCCAGACCAAGTTCAGAGACGAGCCGAGGCCGAGGGGTGGTCTCCTCCGGGTGAGGGAGTTCATAATGAAGGACTCCTACAGCCTTGACGCCACGTGGGAGGGGTTGGACGAGTCCTACGCCAAACATCGGGAGGCCTACAAGAGGATCTTCACCCGGTGCGGCCTGAAGTTCGTCCACGTTAAAGCCTCTACGGGGCTGATGGGAGGGAAGGAGAGCGAGGAGTTTATGGTGATCTCCGACGCTGGTGAGGATAGGTTGGTCATATGCGATTCCTGCGGATATGCGGCCAACGTTGAGGTGGCCCCGGCCATACCTGTGGAGGAGGTGGAGGAGTCTCCCTTCAAGGAGAAGAAGAAGGTCCATACCCCCAACGTGCGCACCATAGAGGAGGTCTCCTCCTTCCTCGGCGTTGAGCCGAAGTTCCTCGTCAAGTCCCTCGTGTATATGACGGACGAGGGGCCGGTCCTCGTCCTCGTGAGGGGGGACCACGAGGTGAACGAGGAGAAACTGGCCAGGATCCTCAAGAACCCCCGCCTCGCTACGGCCGAAGAGGTTATGAGCCTCCTCGGGGTTGAGGTCGGTTTCGTCGGCCCCCTCGGTGTTGGCCTGCCCAAGGTGGCGGATCGCTCCATCCGGTACCTCCGGGGCTTCGTCGTAGGGGGAGGGGAGAAGGACTACCACATCGTCGGCGTGAATCCGGAGGACCTCGGAGACGTCAGGTGGGAGGATGTCAGGTACGCCGTAGAGGGGGATCTGTGTCCCGTCTGTGGGAAGCCCCTGAAACAGGTGAATGCCATAGAGATAGGCCACATCTTCAAGCTGGGGACCCGGTACAGCGAGAGCATGGGAGTGTACTTTACGGATAGGGACGGCCAGAGGAAGCCGGTAATAATGGGTTCCTACGGGATAGGGCCGGGCCGGATAATGGTCAGTGCCGTTGAGCTGTACGGGACGGAGAATTCCATGCTCTGGCCGAAGTCCATCGCCCCCTTTGACGCCCACATCATAGACCTCGTGGGGGAGGGTGAGGAAGTCTATAATCTCCTGCGGGAGGCCGGTTATGACGTCCTCTGGGACGACCGCGAGGAGCGCGCTGGCGTCAAGTTCAAGGACGCCGACCTGATAGGTATCCCTGTGAGGATAGTGGTGGGTAGGGCGTGGAAGGACGGCAAAGTGGAGGTCCAGGACCTCTGGAAGGGGGAGAGGTACGAGGTGCCTAAGGAGAAACTAATTGAGGAGATGGGAAAGTTGGTGGATCGGGGTTAAAATACAGCCGCCATCCTATCTGACGTCAAGTGACCCCGGAATCCGTACAACGAAAGCGTTTCCCTCTTTAACGTCCCCGAAGACCCTCTTTTCGCCCTTGAGGGTGCCGGTGTCCCCCGCGATGCCGGCGACGAATACGTACCCGTTGGGACCTATAGCTACGGCGCGGGCCTCTGCTCCTCCCCTCGGTGAGAGCAGAACGGTGGCCAGGTGTCGGGTGAGGTCGTTGCTCAACTTACTGACGAACGGGTAGGGGGGACCTATATCGGGAGGTTCTTCCATGAACCACTGCGTCATCCCGGCGACGAAGACGTTCCCGCTGTCATCTATGGCGATTGCGTGGGCAATGCTGTGTTCCTTGTGGGAGAGCGCCGCCGTAGCCACGAGGTCAAGGGCCTCGGTGAATTTGGCCACGAAAACGTACCTCCCACCGGAATTTCCCACGACGACCCTCAACTTCGGTAATCTGATGGAAGGGTTGCCGATAGTCCCGGCGATGAATACGTCCCCGTTGGAATCTACGGCGATGGACGGGATTGCCCAAAAGGGCATTAAGGGCAGGAATACTATTGATGCAAGGCTGTCCAGGTCGTTGGACAACCTACTGACGAAGTAAGATGGGATTCCGTGGTACGGGGATAGGTTGAGGTTGTGAACCTTGATAATTTTACCATTCGGGTCAAACTCCCCGGAAGACAATGTAAATCCGGTAATATAGACGTTCCCCTTCGGACCTACGGCTACGGACTTGGCCAGATCTAACCCCTCCGACCCCAGTACGGCCGTGGCGATGACTTCGGTTAGGTCGTTGGTTAGCTTACTGACGAAGATGTCGTCTCTTCCGGGAGAGCCGAAGACCACCCTGTTCGTCGCGAAGTCCTCGTAGTGCTTGGTTATGCCTACCGCAAAAACGTTCCCATCACCGTCCATAGATAGGGACTCCACCCTGTCCCCCCTGCTTGAGGCGAGTATTACCGTGGAGATGTGCCGGTTCAGGTCCCCGCTCAACTTACTGACGAAGGCCTCCGTTCTATCCCCCGGTTTACCGAAGACCTTCCTGCTCGGTGCGAACCCGTAGTAATCCTGCGTCCATCCCGCAACGAACACCTCCCCGCTGCGGCTTACGAGGACGGCTCTCGCCCCATCGTTCGCCTCCGATCCCAGTACGGCCGTGGCGATGTGTTCCGTCAGGTCGTTGCTCAACTTACTGACGAAGGCGTCAAAGTAGTAGGGGAAGGTGGAGCCGAAGACCTTCGCATTCGGTGCGAAGTCATCGTAAAGGGCAGTCTCGCCAGCGACGAAGACGTAGCCGTCGGGTGATACGGCTACAGATGTGGCCGCGTCTATGCTACTGGAGGCCAGTATCGCTGCAACCATCGGATCTATTACGAGGGTGTGCCTCCCGTCGTACTCCCCGACTGCGAACTTGATGGCGTTTTTAGACAGTACGGGCCTAACCTCCACCTCCTCTGCACCCTGATAGGCCTTAAGGTCGCTTATCTTTACAACCTCCTTGCCGTCCTTAACAACGTAAAGACTCCCCTCCCGCTCCTCAATCCTACCCCCATCAACCTCAACCTCTATATCCTCCACCCTCCCTCCCGGCTTCACGATGAACTGCATCTCAACGACACCCCTGCCGTCGGCAGTGAGTACGGCGTCTATTCGCGGATATACCTCCTTCAGGACAACACGTTTGTACGTCGGTACGTTGCGTATGGCTTTATTCCGCCCGAAGTAAGAGACCTTCGTCTTTAGGGGCATATCTCCGGTTACGAACTTCGGCTTTGCCCCGAAAGAGAGCCTTACGCCGTTGATGTGTATGTTGCCATCTCTGAAAACGTAAACGACAGAAGGGTGCATGCTGTAAAAGACCACGTCGTCGGAGAGTTGCCCTACGTTCTGAGTGAAAAGCATGCTGATACCTCTATCGTAAAGCCCGGTGACCTTCAGGGTAGTGGATATCTGGGCCAGTAAAAACATAGCACGATTATAAACGTGAAAATAAATACGGTGAATGCCCGTTCTCCTCCCCCATAAAATCCCCTCTATGGTCAGGCTCTCCCACGTCGCCCTCGCCGTATCTCCGGCGGATTACGAGGACGTTAAGGAGAAGTTCAGCAAAATACTCGGGGTGGAACCGGAGGAGAAGGAACTGCCCCACGCCAAACTGCGCGTTACCATATTCAAACTGCCCAACACGTCCATAGAGCTTCTGACCCCCACGGCAGAGGGGTCGGACATAGACAGGTTCCTTCAAAAGAGGGGAAACGCCGTTCACCACATAGCCCTTCAGGTTGAGGACGTTGAAGGGGAAACGGAGCGTCTGGAAAAGGAGGGGTTTGAGATAGCAAAGAAGGGATACAAAGGGGCAAAGGGCGGAAGCGTATCCTTCCTGCACCCAAAATCTACAGGAGGGTTCCTCATAGAGCTGGTTGAGGAGGAGTACTGAAGGCAGGACATCATGGGGCTGTGGTGACGATACCTCAGGTTTACAATTGAGGGATGTACCCCTCTTACCTCGCCCTTTACGAGAGCGGTGAGCTGGCGGAGAGGGTAGAAAAGGCGAGGGAACTTTCCCGCAGGTGCGTACTATGTCCACGGGTGTGTATGGCCGACCGTTTAAAGGGAGAAGTAGGGGAGTGCGGTGTCGGGAGGTACGCCCTCCTTTCCTCCTACGGCCCCCACTTCGGTGAGGAGAGCGTTCTGAGGGGATGGCGTGGCTCCGGCACGGTGTTCTTCGCCGGGTGCAACATGAGGTGCGTTTACTGCCAGAATTACGATATAAGCCAGCTGAAGTTCGGGAGAGAGGTTTCTCCGGAGGAACTCGCATCCGTATTCCTTGAGGTGCAGGTGGTGGGTTGCCATAATCTCAACCTCGTGACCCCCAGCCACGTGGTATGGCAGATACTTGAGGCTCTGCTGATAGCAGTTGAGAGGGGTTTCAAACTTCCGATAGTGTACAACACGAGCTCGTACGACTCCCTCCAGTCTCTACGGCTGCTTGACGGTGTGGTGGACATATATATGCCGGATCTGAAGTACTCCGACTCAAAGGCGGCCGAAAAGTACTCCGGGGTTAAGAACTACTGGGAGGTGGCCAGGAAGGCCGTGAAGGAGATGTACAGGCAGGTGGGGGATCTGATAATAGGTGAGGACGGCCTTGCAAAGAGGGGGGTACTCATAAGGCACCTGGTCCTGCCCAACGACGTTGCCGGTAGCAAGAGGGTGATGGAGTTCATAGCAGGGGAGTTGTCTAAGGATGCGTGGGTGAATATAATGGAACAGTACTACCCCACCTACAGGGCGTGGGAGTATCCGGAGATCTCCCGTAGGATAACGCCTGAGGAGTACCGGGAGGTGGTGGAGTACGCCGCGAGCCTCGGAATCCACAGGGGGATACCCTTCACGCACAGGGATTGAAATATCTGGCAAATTTTTCCCACAAAAAAGTCGTTCTACATTATACTTTCAAAGATGAGAGGGAAAATCGTAAAGGTCCTGTATTGTGTTGCCAGTTTACTGGCACCTGCGGGCCTTTATGCCCTGAGTATGTGGTGTAAGACCTTCTCGTCTGGAAGCAGCGCCTACGGTTTTCAGGTGGAGGGTCTACCCGATAGTACGTTCGTTATTGCCGGTACGTACGGAGCTTACCTGCATCTGATGAAGGTTGATATGGACGGGAACGTCCTTAAAGAGCGGGATATACGTGTTTTGAGCGGAGATAATAGGGCAAATGCGCTTATAAAATCACCGGACGGAAGCCTGCTGATAGCCGGACACACGGTTTCCAGTTACACATCACCGTTCTACGCGCTCCTTATGAAACTGGATACGGCCTTCAACGTCCTGTGGTGGAACGCTGAGAGGAAGGCAGGATCGTGGTTCTGCGTGCGGAACGAATACTTCGGAGCCAGATTTTACGATGTAATGGTTCTGGGGAATCGGGTTATATCCGTGGGAAACGACGAAAATTGCAGTGGTAACGAGGCGGAAGGGAAGATAAACGTCTACGATCTGGGTACGGGATCGTTACTTTTCCGCGGGGCGTACATAATGCCGGGTGGATCTTACAGGAGTAGCGATCTGGTCAGTGTAGTTCCTGTAAGCGACAACCTGATATACGCTTTTGGAGGCTCGGATTATCCCAACAACTCGCGCATAAAGGTGTTCGCATTTGATACGCTCGGTAACGTCCTCTGGGGTAGAGCCTTATACACGTCGTTCAACATAAGGCCTGCTACAACCTTATACGGAGGTAAAGGGGCGGTCAGGCTACCGGATGGCAGGATACTGCTCCTGATAGATTGCAGGAATTACACCTCCAATATGGATGCCGGCTTCGTTATTCTGGATACGGCCTTGAGCGTCAGTAGAGCGTACTGTATACAGGGTTCAACACACGACTGGCCGAACGCCATAATAGAGGATTTTACTCCGGGGTACTACGTGGTGGTGGGCAGGACGGATTCCTACGGTGCGGGTGGGGCCGATGCCTTCATGATGAAGATGGATACGCTGGGGAACGTACTCTGGTTCAAAACCTACGGAGGTGCGGACTACGACGAATTTCTGGACGTGGTCAGGACGCCCGATCTGGGCTATATGGTCGTGGGAAGGACGAGATCCTTTACGGGAAACTGGGAGATATGGGTTGTGAAGACGGACACGGCGGGGAACACGTGCGGCCTGTGCGCCCCTCAGACCCATACGCCTTCAAAGTACAGCGTAAGTCTTTCCCTGACGTCCGGGTACACTCCCATTAACTTCACGTATGCGACCCTGAGTACTCTGGACACGACCACCTTCAACCTAACCCTATCCCGGAGCTGCGCCCCCGTAGGCGACGATGATGACCTCGGTACCTCAGAGAGTGTCTGCTCTCCGGTTAAAGTAGCGACAGTTTCCGACGGTGTGGAGATAAACGGTAGGGGCCACTACATCGTCTACAGCGCATCCGGAAGTCTGATAATGTCCGGAAAGGTTGAGGGCAGGAGGTTCCTAAAACTTCAGAGAGGTGTGTACTTCCTTAAATTCGGTGGCAGGACCCACCGTCTGGTCGTTGTGAGATAACGCCCTACTTCCCTATCACGTCTTCCATGGAAAGGCCGTTTTCGGCCAGTATCTCTCGCCTTAGCCTGTTTAGAAGGCGGTTGTAGAAGTATATGCTGTGCAGGGATGCGAGCCTCCCGGCGAGGGTCTCGTTGGTTTTAAAGAGGTGGCGGAGGTAGGCGCGGGTGTAGTTACGACAGGTATAACAGTCGCACAGGGGATCAAGGGGCGTGAAGTCCTCCGCGTACCTTGCGGACTTCAGGTTTATCTTACCTTCGGACGTGAAGACCGTCCCCCGGCGCGGGTTCCTCGTGGGAAGAACGCAGTCAAAGAGGTCTGCCCCCCTTACAACGGCGTCGTAAATATCCTCCGGCAGTCCGACACCCATCACGTACCTTATCTTATCCCGCGGCAGGACGTCAAGAACGGTGTCAAGTACCCTGTTCCTGTCCTCCCGGCTCTCTCCAAGGGCCAGGCCGCCGACGGCGTACCCCTCAAATCCGATTTCCATAAGTTCCTTCGCTGACCTTATCCGTAGGTCCTCGTATAGCCCCCCCTGAACTATACCGAACTGCATCTGATAGGGGTGTCCCAACCTCAGAAACTCCTCACGGCTCCTCCTGGCCCACCGGGTGGTTATCTCAAGCGCCCTTTCGGTCTCCCCCCTGCTCGCCGGCAGCTCTATCGGGTAGTCCAGAACCATGGCTATGTCCGAACCGAGGGCGTTCTGTATCCTTACGGCCTTCTCCGGTGTAAGGAATACCTCCCTTCCGTCAATTGGAGATCTGAACTTAACTCCATCGTCCGTTATCTTCCTCAGTCGGGACAGGCTGAAGATCTGAAACCCTCCCGAATCCGTCAGTATAAACCCCTTCCAGTTCATGAAAGCGTGCAACCCTCCAGCCCTCTTTATGAGGTCCTCCCCCGGTCTCAGATGCAGGTGGTAGGTGTTAGAGACGATTATCCTCGTTCCTACCTCGTAAAGCTCGTGCGGACTCAGGCTCTTTACCGCCCCGTACGTCGCCACGGGCATGAAGGCGGGCGTAATTAGACTACCCCTCGGTGTCTTCAGTATCCCAACGCGGCCACGGTGTCGTTTGCTCTCGGCTATCACGGTGAAGGAAAAACGCATGAGCAGGGTATTCTACAAGGGCAGGACGTTTGTTCCGTGTTTTCGGAGAAGGCCGGCCTTAGAATAGGGACGGTGAGGGAAGGCAAGGATTTACTTGAAAAGGACCCGGTCCTTCGTCGGATAGTTGAGGTGATAGTCAGGGAGATAGACCCCGATAAGATAATCCTCTTCGGTTCAAGGGCGAGAGGGGACTGCACTGAGGGCAGCGATTACGATATACTCGTCCTTAAGGAGGGGATTAAGCCGGAGGACAGGGGAAAGTGGGAGATGAAGGTTGAAATGGCTCTCCTTAGGGAAGGGATATTCACCCCGGCGGATGTCATTGTTCAGGATGCAGTTAGATACGAGAATCTAAAAAATCGCATAGGTAAGGTGTATTACAGCGTATCAAGGGAGGGTATTCTGGTATATGAACGTAGAAGAGGCAAGAGAGTGGCTTGAGTTCGCACGCAGGGACCTGAGAAGGGCTTACAACAACGCATCACTGGATGATTATCCTCTTGCGGCGTATTTACTCCAGCAGGCCGTGGAGAAGTCTCTGAAGGCTATTATCATACTGTACGGTAAAGTCCCGCCCCGGACGCATAACATACGTGCGCTCATAGGAGTCGTTAAAAAGTTCGTGGACTTCCCAAAGGAGTTAGAGGATGCGGCTAAGTTGACCCGATACGCGTTTGAGGTGCGCTATCCGGACGATTACAGACCGGTGAGCGAGGCGGATTACGAAGAGGCCTACGAGGTGGCGGTAAGGGTCTACGAATGGGCAAGGGGTATAGTTGAGGATCGGCCTTAGAATGGGGATAGTGAAGGACGGTAGAGGTTTGCTTAAAAGGGATCCCGTTCTCCGCCGTATAGTTGAGGTCATAGTTAAGGAGATAGATCCCGATAAGATAATCCTCTTTGGCTCAAGGGCGAGGGGAGACTACAACGAGGGCAGCGATTACGATATTCTCGTCCTTAAGGAGGGGATTAAGCCGGAGGAGAGACGGAAGTTATGGGGAAGGATATCCTCCGCCCTCTTGAAAGCCGAACTGTACAGCCTCGCCGAGATTGACGTGATCGTTCAAAGTACAAGGAGGTTTGAGGAGCTGAGGGAGAGGTGGGACCTCGTGTATTACGACATCCACAGGGAGGGGATAACGCTCTATGAGAAGAGAGTGGGCAAAAGAGTGGCTTGACTTCGCCGGAAGGGATTTGAGAATCTCAAGGATTCTGGGGGAGAATGAGGATTATGATGGCGCGGCGTACCACCTCCAGCAGGCGGTTGAAAAGAGCCTTAAGGCCGTTCTGGTCTTTTACGATTTGAGGGTGCCGAGCAGGGAGTTCCGCACGCACAACATAGCGAAGTTGATAGGTTTGCTTGAGCGGGGAAACGTCGGCGTTCCCGACTTCATAAAAGACGCCAGATCTCTGACCCGCTACGCCTTCACGACCCGCTATCCTGACGACTACGTTCCCGTTTCCGAAAAGGAATACGAGGAGGCCTACAAGGTGGCGGTAAGGGTCTACGAGTGGGCAAAGGGGATAGTTGAGAACCAGTCCTAATTTCCTCCCAACCTCCTCCTGATCTCCTCCGCCTTCCTGCGATACTCCCCGGCCTTTTTCCTGTTCCCTTTCTTCTCATAGACTTCGGCGAGGTTTTCGTAAACGGTGGCGACGTAAGGGTGATCAGAGCCTAAGGTTCTGATGCAAATCTTCAAGTGTGCTGCCGGATGTTGAGAGGAGCAGCAGCATAGACGAGTATTTTAACACGGTCGGCCGGATTTTGCAAGGGGGAACTTTCGGACTTAAAATTCTAAGGTGCTAACGCTTGCGGAAGTAAAGGAGATACTTAAGGAATACAAGGATGAGATAAGAAAGAAATACAAAGCGGAGATTCTGGGTGTTTTCGGCTCTTATGCGAGGGGTGAGCAGAATAAAAAGAGCGATGTGGATATTCTGGTCAGGTTCCATGAAGGTGCAACACTTTTTGATCTCGTTGAACTTGGAAATTTCCTTGAAGAAAAACTCGGTATCAGGGTGGATATAGTTTCGGAAAACGCCGTGAGGGAGGAGTTAAGAGATAGGATAGAGGAGGATTTGGTTGCACTGTGAAGAGGGATTATAGGCTTTTTATAAAAGACATGCTTGAGTCCATGGAAGCGATAGAGAGGTTTGTTGAGGGGATGGAGTTTGAGGATTTTGTCAAGGACGATAAGACAACGAGCGCGGTGATAAGGAAACTTGAGATCATAGGGGAGGCTGCGAGGTACGTTCCCGATTGGATAAGGGAGAGGTATCCGGATGTCCCCTGGAGAAGTATGATAGGGATGAGGAACAGGTTGATTCACGCCTACTTCGGTGTAGATTACAAGCTCGTATGGGACACTATAAAGGTTGAACTCCCATCGGTAAAGTCTCAGTTGCTAAAAATCCTCAAGGAGTTGAGAGAATAAAGAACGATCCTAATTCCCTCCCAACCTCTTCCTGATCTCCTCCGCCTTTTTCCTGTACTCCTCCGCCTTTTTCCTGTACTCCTCGGCCTTTTTCTTGTTCCCTTTCTTCTCGTAGGCCCTGGCGAGGTTGTTATATACGGTGGCGACGTAAGGGTGCTCGGGATCAAAAACTTTAAGGAAAATTTTTAAGGATTTTTTGAAGTAATTAACGGCATTATCGTAATCCCCTTTATGCATCCATATTTCCCCCAAATCTTTATAGGTTATGGCAAGATATAGGTGGCTAGAACCTATAACCTCTGTATAAACTTTTTCAGCCCTAATGTAATACTCAATAGCCCTACAGTAATCCCTTTTCTCGAAGTATACCTTACCCATGGCATGGTATACATCTGCTTCAAGGATTTTCATGGCATTCCTGACCTTTATCTTATTTAGATTTCCTTTCTTTGAATTTGCTTCAGATTCTCGCACCCTTATTTTCCTAACACTGCTTATGACGATATTGTACATATTTATTGCATCGTTGAACATAAGGTTGTCGTAAAGTATTATAGCATACGTATAACATCCAATAATAACCGCTTCTGGAATGTTGCCTTTTCTACCTTCATCGCATAAATCTTCATATCTTCCCTCCTCAGCGAGCGAGTACAATTTCTTACTTCTCTGATGAAGAAGTTTAAAGAGGATTTCTCCTACTCTATCGGCTATAGCGGTATCAAGCGCTGCGATGAGTATCAGCATAGTTACGTATTCTAATACGGCCGAAGGTGATTTTGCAAGTGGAAACAAACCGTAGAATCTTCTCTTGAGGGAATGGAAACGGGACGTGATGTTCTGGCGGTTCGCCGCATACGGCTTCCTGAAGAACCTACGGCTTTTTGAACCTTTCCTCATCCTCTTTTTCAGAGAGCAGGGTCTCACCTTCCTCCAGATAGGTATACTGTATACAGTTAGGGAACTGGCCACGTACGTCTTAGACGTACCCACCGGCGTATTCGCCGACACCGTTGGAAGGCGGGTGACCATGGTCCTGTCCATGCTGACTTACATCCTCTCCTTCGCCATATTTACCCTCACCTCCTCCTTCTACCCCTTCGCCGTCGCCATGTTCCTCTACGGCCTCGGCGATGCCCTTCGGAGCGGCACCCACAAGGCCCTAATACTCTCCTACCTCAAACTTAAGGGGTGGTCCCATCTCAAGGTGGAGTACTACGGAGGAACGCGCAGCTGGTCCCAGAGGGGTTCGGCCGTAAACGTTATACTCGCCTCCGTCTTAGTGTTCTTCACCCACACCTACAGGTGGGTTTTCGCCCTGAGCATCATCCCCTACGTCCTGAACCTGATAAACCTCGCCACGTACCCGGCAGAATTGGATAAGGTAATCACGGATAAGAAAAAGCGTGAGGGATTTTATATCCTCAGGCTGTTTGAGTTCCTAAGGAACGGGGACTACAGAAGGGCGCTGCTCAACTCCGCCCTTTACATGGGACTCTTCCGGGGGACGAAGGACTACCTACAGCCCGTCCTCAAAGGCCTTGCTCTGGCACTACCCGTTCTCCTTTACCTTAGCGGCGAGGAGAGGACGGCCGTCCTCGTCGGCCTCGTCTACGGCACAATATACCTGCTGAACTCCGTCGCGTCGGAGAACGCCTACAGGATAAGGGACGCCCTCAGGGGAAGGGAGGGGCTGGCCATAAACCTGACGTACGCTGTCGGGAGTTTATCCGTTCTCCTCGCCGGCCTGACCTTCCACATCTCCCTCAAATGGCTCTCCGTCCTGATGTTCCTGTTTCTCTACCTGATACAGAACGTCCGCCGCCCCATAACCCTGTCCTACATTTCGGATACCGTACCCGAAAACGCCGTGGCTACGGCCCTGAGCGTGGAGAGTAGCGTACGTACCCTGTACGCGGCGGCTCTGGCTCCGGTTATCGGTTATCTGGCCGACACCCTCGGCGTTGGCCTGGCCCTCGCGTCTGTGGGGGCGATCACTCTCCTCCTGCTTCCCTTCGTTAGCGTCAGAGAGAGAAGCGGGGTATAAAGACGCGGGCCGCTTTAGAATTCCCATCTTCATGCTGAAAAAGGCTCTATCCATGGGACTGAGCGAGAGGGAGTACAGGGCTATAGTGGACCTCCTCGGAAGGGAACCCACGGACCTGGAACTGGGTATATTCGCCCTGAACTGGTCGGAACACTGCTCCTACAAGTCCACCAAACGGTTCCTCAGGAGGCTTCCGAGCGAGTCGGAGAGGACGTTGAAGGGGCCCGGTGCGGGTGCCGGGGTACTGGCCCTTGATGAGGATACGGTCGTTGCCTTCAAGATAGAGAGCCACAACCACCCGTCGGCCGTAGAGCCGAAACACGGTGCCGCCACCGGTGTGGGGGGGATAGTGCGGGACGTCCTGAGTATGGGAGTGAGACCGGTTGCCCTTCTGGATACCCTCCGGTTCGGGGACTTCCGCAGGAGTAAGAAGTCCCTTCGCCTTTTAAAGGGGGTGGTGGACGGTATAGCGTGGTACGGGAACTCCATCGGCGTCCCCGTCGTGGGCGGTGAGGTATTCGTAAGCAAAACTTACGAGGATAACCCTCTGGTCAACGTCATGTGCGTTGGCGTGGGTGAGAGGAGGTACGTCAAGGAAGGCGTACTGAAGGGGGTGGGGAACAGCGTGCTTATCGTGGGCGCCCCCACGGGACCGGACGGCATAATGGGTGCCTCCTTCGCCTCCCAGGCGTTTGAGGGGGACATATCCGAAAACCGCCCCGCCGTCCAGATAGGGGACCCCTTCATGGAAAAGCTCCTCATAGAGGCCACACTTGAGGCCGTAAAGTTGCCACAGGTACTGGGGCTTCAGGATCTGGGGGCCGGAGGACTCTCTACCGCCCTGCCGGAGATGGCCCGGAACGGTGGGGTGGGTGTGGAGCTTTATACGGATAGGGTTCCGACACGGGGTCCGCTCACACCCTACGAGATAGTTCTATCCGAGAGTCAGGAGAGGATGGTCATGTGCGTTGAGGCGGGTAAAGAGGACGAGGTCATAGAGATATTCAGGCGCTGGGGTCTTGAGGCGGCCGTGATAGGGAAGGTGATTGAGGAGAAGGTCTTCCGCATAAAGGACGGGGACCGGACGGTGGCAGAGATCCCCCTCGGATTCATATTCTCCGGGCTTCCCGTACCCGAATGGATAGCCGAACCCTCGCCCCCCTCCCTGTGGGAGTACCTCAGGATAGTACGCAGACTGGTTGAAACCTACAGGAACTCCTCCGGAAGGAAGAAGACGAGGCTCGGAGCCATAATGCAGCTATACGGTTTCTCCACGTTCCCGATAGGGGATCAGATAGGTATACACTGGGCGGAGTCCGAGATAAAACGGGAGAGCTTCCGCATACAGAGGGCGGTGATGGCCGGCAGCCGGGACGAGGACGTTGAGGAAATAACCCGGCTTGTGGAAGCGTATTACTCCTTCCTGCGGAAGATAGCCTCGTCAAAGAAGGAGGCGGAGAGCCTTCTCAAGGAGAAGTACGTACAGAGGGCCGCCCTCAAGGTACTCTCCCATCCGAACGTGGCCTCCAAACGCTGGATTTACAGACAGTACGACCACATGGTGGGTACGGACACGGTCGTGGGGCCCGGTTCGGGGGACGCCGCCGTGATGCGGATCAAGGGGAAGAACTACGCCCTCGCCATAACAGTGGACGGAAACGGGAAGTACCTGGCCATAGACCCCTACTGGGGCGCCCAGAAGGTGGCCTTTGAGACCGTTCTGAACGTGACCCTCAGCGGAGGGGAGGTGATAGGGTTTACGGACGGGGTGAACTTCCCGTCCCCCGAAAATCCGGACACTTACTACAACTTACAGATGGCCCTGAAGGGCCTGGGAGACTTCGCCCGTTTCTTCGGTATACCCGTGGTTTCGGGTAACGTGAGCCTCTACAACGAGACGGAAGGTAAGAGGATCTTCCCGACCCTTATGGTCGGTGCCGTGGGCGTCGTGAAGGACGTCTTTTCCGTCCCCTCCGTGGGGATAAACCGGGAGGGTCTGTACGTCTACACGGTGGGCTTTCCGGCCACATCCTTTGACCTCGGAGGGAGCGAGTTCCTCGCCACCCTGCTTGAGGAGTTCCCGGTTGAGGACGTGGATGAGAACGTACTGTACCGCTATTACCGGAAACCCGAACCCTACAACTACGACCTCCACTACCTGAGGGACCTCGTAGCAGCCTTATCGGAGATGATAAGGATCGGCCTGATTATAAACGCCCACGACGTCTCAGAGGGAGGACTTTTCGCAGCCCTCTCGGAGATGGTTATACTCGGCGAAGGGGGACTTGACGTCACCGTTGAGGGCCTGGGGGAACTCTTCTCCGAAACCGTTCCCAGGGTCGTGGTTACCACCTCCATGCCGAGGGAACTGGAAGTTTACCTGTCAAGGCGGAACATTCCCTACGAGAAGATAGGGCGCACCGTTGAGGATCCCGTCCTGAACGTGAACTACTACGCCGGACGGAGCATATTCCTCCTGAAGGAGAACCTTGAGAAGGCCTATTACTCCACCTACGAGGTAGACGGTGGAAGTATTTAGACCGGAAGATTACAGCCCGGAACCCACGTGCGCGGCCGTCGGCTCCTTTGACGGACTCCACTTAGCCCACAGGAAGATAATATCCTCCTGCATATCCTCACCGTACCGGAGTATGGTCGTCACCTTTCGCACCCACCCCGTCCGGGATTCGGACCTCCTCTTTACGCCGGAGGAGAAGATGAACGCCCTCAGGGATGCGGGTGTAGACGCCGTTCTGCTGTTGGAGAGGGAGCATAAATCCCTTACGGCCGGCCAGTTCTTAGACATGCTCATCACCCACTTCCACGTCAGGCGGATACTGATGGGGTTCAACCACCACTTCGGCCGGGGTAGGGAAGGTTCACCGGCATGGATAGTTCGGCACTTTGAGGACTATCCCGTGGAGCTCCTCCTATTTCCCCCCACGGTGATGGACGGAGAGGTCGTAAGCTCTTCCCTGATAAGGAGGCTCCTGAAAGAGGGCAGGGTGGAGGAGGCCTCCCGTTTCCTCGGAAGGTACTACTCCGTAAGGGGAGAGGTGGTAAAGGGGGCGGGTATGGGTGCGAAGCTCGGTTTCCCCACGGCCAACCTCAGGACTCCTCCGGAGAAACTCGTGCCGGCGGATGGGGTCTACGTTGTGTTCGTCAGGGAGTTGCTCCGCTGGGGTGTGATGCACGTGGGTCCGAGGCCGACGCTGGGGCTGGGGAGGAGCATGGAGGTTCACGTACTGGACTTTTCGGGAGACGTACCTTCAAGACTTACGGTTGAATTCGCCAGAAGGCTGAGGGGACCGAAAAAGTTCCCATCGGTGGACGATCTGAAACGGCAGATAGAGAGGGATATTTACGAGGCGAGGGAGTTTATAAGGGCGTTCGGACGGGGTCTGGCGTAAATTCGCCTGTACAATAGCACCGAAATATGGGGTGGTGGAAGGACTATTTTGATGAGATTTATGCACGAATTTGCAAACACATCGGTCTGGAAAATGAGGGAAGGATCAAGAGGGAGGTGGACTTTATAGAAAAGGCCCTCGGTTTAAAAGAGGGCATGAAGGTTCTGGATGTGGGGTGCGGTCAGGGAAGACATACGGTTGAACTTGCCCTGAGGGGGTACGAGGTTGTGGGACTGGATTACTCCCGGTACCTTCTGGATCTGGCTGAGAAGAGGGCGTCCGATAAAGGTGTGAGCGTACACCTGATCTACGGAGACATGAGAATTATGGATTTCCGGGAGGAGTTTGATGCCGCATTTCTGTTTTACACAACCTTCGGGTTTTTCAGCGATGAGGAGAACTTCCGGGTCCTCGGGAATGTATCAAAAGCCATCAGGAGGGACGACAGGCTGATGCTTGATACGAACAATCCCTTCAGGGTTCTGGACAATCTTGAGAGTCGTTCGTGGCTTGTGTTGGAAGACGGATCCGTATACCTTGAGGAGCTTAACCTGAACCCTGAGACGATGCGGGTGGAAGTTAGAATACGTTTTGTGGACGGTAAATGCGAAGTTATAAACAGAAGGCGAAGCGTCCGCATATACACTCCGGCGGAGATGATCTTTTTGATGGGGCAGGTGGGTGTAGAAAAGGTCTCCGTCTATGGGGATTACGACCTCTCACCCTTCAGTCGCCGGAGCAGGCGTATGGTTATAGTGGGCAGAAAGGTATGACCCTACCTCCTTCCCTTCAGGACCTTGAGGATGAAGGCGTACCGCATGGCCACCTCCTTCATGTACTGGTAGCGTCCCGCCCTTCCGAGGTGGCCCGCCTCAAGGTCCGTCCAGAGGAGTACCGGGGTGTTGGCGAGGTTGTTCTCGCGCAGTTTCAGGACCCACTTAGCCGGCTCCCAGTAGCCCACGCGGGGGTCGTGGAGGCCCGCCGTGGCCAGAACGGGGGGGAAGCTGTCGGGCTTTACATTATCGTAGGGGGAGTAGGACTTTATGTACTCGTAGAATTCCGGATTTTCCGGGTTCCCCCACTCGTCGTACTCCGGCACCGTCAGAGGGAGGTTGGGATCCAGCATGGTGTTCAGGACGTCCACGAAAGGCACGACGGCCACGGCCGCCCCGAAGAGGTAGGGCTTCAGGTTCAACG
>WFXS01000026.1 GCA_015490465.1 Caldifarciminota bacterium | reverse complement strand
TAGCGATGGGGGGAGTACTTGGAGCCCCCCTCAGAGGTTATCTAACAGATGTAATGGGGGAGTATATGGGTTTTGAGTACGACAGCGACCGTCTCTTAGGCGTATGGGGAGGGGACAGGCGGGAGCCGAGGCGTATGGTGTACTTCAGTGCCACCACCAAGGGTATGATAGGGGTCAGGGAGAGGAGAATTGGGGGTAAGGGGGTGTTCACCGTCTTCAGGGGAGGTGTTGACCTGAAGGTTGAGAGTGAGGTTTATTCCGTCAGCGGCAGGCTCGTTTTCAGGGGCAAAGGCAGGGTCTCTCTGCCTGCCGGTGTGTACTTCGTGAAGGTCGGGGGTAGGGTGTTTAAAGTTGTCGTAAGATGAGAGGAAGCCCGTGTACGATCTAAAATCTCTCCTCTCCTTCCCACCGTAGAATAGGCGACATGTCCAAAACCGATGTGGCCATTAAGATAGGTAAAGCACTTCTGGACTTCGGTATTCGGGGTTACACGGATAACCTGAGCGTTCTGGATAACATAGATCCCGACAAATATCCGACCTTCCACGCCGGCCTGTATCGCGCCCTAAAGGAGGGTAAGTATAAACTGCTTGACGTCCACGGTCTCGTGGACCTTGGGTTCGTTGATGGGGAGGGGACGGTTTATTACACTATGGTGGAGGTAATTCCGTTTGAGAGAAGGCTTGCGTACACCTTTGAATACGAAGGTATAAACTTCGCCCTCTTTCATCCGGCGGCCGCCCTTTCCCTTGACGAGCGTATGGCAGTTGAGGGGGTTACGGACCCCGACGAGTACTTGCGAAAACTTCAGGAACTTGAGATCTCCGACGTACACATAGAGGGATACCGCAACGAGGTGTACGAGCTCTTTATCCCCGTCGTTGCCTTTAAAAACCTTGACACCCTCCTGACCAGGTACGCCCACGAGATAGATCTCGGCCCTAAAGCGAGGGAGGTGGGTATAATGAGGAGTTACAGGGTTCCGATTTCCTCCGCCGATTACAGGAACCTTCCCCGGACACTGCCCTCCCCTTACTTCCGGTATAACTCTACCCTGGCCTTTCTGAACTTCATGACCGTAAAGGGGACCCTGTTCATATACGCCCTCGCCTATTCGTGGGGCAGACTGCAGGCCCTACACGAGTTCCTCAGCCGTTTCTTACATCCGTCCTCCCGCAACGCCTACGTTTTCTATCCCCCCGATGAGTACAGAGAGGAGGAATACGAACCCGGTCCCATATTCCGCCCCGAGGAGGTCCCGAAGCCGAGCAGTTACGTGGAGATAGCCCGTTTTTACAACCGTCTCATGGAGTACGAACTGGACGGCAAACCCCTGTCTCAGATAAAGGAGGAGGATCCCACCCTGTACACTAACCTTATAAGGACGTTCGCCTATATTGAAGCTCAACTCAAAAACCTGAGGGCAACGGCCTTCCCTTATGAAACAATAGCCGGGAGGTACCTGTGAGTACGGAGGTTCATCCCACCGCCATCCTTGAGGGGAACGTAACCCTCGGTGAGAACGTGAAGATAGGGCCGTACTCGTACATAACCGGCGACGTGGTTATAGGGGACGGGACCGAAATAGACGCCTACGTACGGATTGACGGCCGGGTACGTATAGGGAAAAACAACCGTATTCACCATTCGGTCTCCATAGGCCAACCCCCGCAGGATATCGGATATTCCGGTGAGGAGACCGAAGTTATTATAGGAGACAACAACGTAATAAGAGAGTTCGTCACCATCCACAGGGCCACGGGGAAAGGAAAGAAAACGATCATAGGGAACGGGACTTTCCTCATGGCCTACGTTCATATCGCCCACAACTGCGCCGTTGGGGACGGCGTGATAATCGCCAACACGGCCCAGCTCGCCGGCCACGTTATAGTTGAGAAAAGGGCGTTCGTTTCCGGTGTACTCGGCATACATCAGTGGGCGAGGGTGGGTGAGTTCGCCATGGTGGGAGGTATGACCCGTCTCAGCAGGGATGCCCCTCCCTACTTCATGACTGTGGGTTACGACCCCGTGGTGGTTGGTCTCAACCTCGTGGGCCTGAGGCGTGCCGGATTCAGTAAGGAGGAGATAGCCGCCCTCAAGGATGCCTACGAGATCATTTACCGATCGGGCATGCCCGTGGAGGACGCCCTTAACCTCCTCCTTCAAAGGTACCCGAACGATCCCCACATAAACCACCTCTACGAGTTCTTTAAAACGACCCGCAGGGGCGTTATCCTTAAAGCCCCTACTTCAAAATAACCGTCCTGACAAGGTTGAACCCGTCAACCTTGAGGATGTACACCCCTCTGGGTAGGGTCACCCCGGCCGTACCCCCGGACGTGCGGAGCCTCTTCACCAGCCTTCCCGAAGCGGAGTAAACGGATACCGTAACGTCCCTGCCCGTCTCAACCGTCAGATGCCTACCGGCACGCGTTACCGTCAAATGTACAGGTTGGGCGAATACGTTCTCCCGGGATCCGGTGGGGTCGTCGTATCCGATCACGTTACACCCGCTGACAGGGGTGGGGGAGTCAAACACCCTCAACCCACCGCCGGAGGTCCAGTCCGGAACGACCACTATTTCCATACACTCGTCGTTGTCCACATCCCCGATAGAGGCCCCCTCTGTACCGTTTCCGGAGACGTTAAACGTCCACTCCACCGTAGCGGTGGCTGCGTCTAACACCAGAAACATGGGTCCGGAACCCACCCTGCTTCCGTAACTCGTTATGACCAGTTCCAGGGCGGTATCCCCGTCAACGTCCCCGATCTTTCTGGCCATGGCCTGTTCGTAACTGTACGTCTGACTGTACGACCACACTGTGGACCCGTCAGTTCCCCTCAGGGCGTAGATCCTGCTTCCGTCCGTCGCACCTATTACGACCTCCTTTATGCCGTCGGCGTTTATGTCGTATATTGAGGGTGTACCCCTGTTGTTGTCCCCCACGCTCACGTTCCAGATGACGGTACCTGTGGGGCCGTCTACGGCCACGACCCGCCCTCCGGCCGTACCTATCACTATGTCCGGGTCACCGTCTCCGTCTATATCCGATATGGAAGGGCTTCCCTCGGTGGAGCCACCCAGAGGTACGGAGTACTCAAGGGAACCGGTACTGGCGTTCAGAACGAGTAATGTCCCCGACGAAGATGCCGACACGACCTCGTACTCCGAGTCCATGTCAACGTCGTAAACTGCGGGGGAGTTGTACCTTCCACCCGTGGAGTAGTACCATATGGTGGAACCGTCTGTCGCCCTGAGGGCGTAGATCCCGTCCGTGGCGTGTACGAAGACCTCACCGTAGCCGTCCCCGTTGACGTCGTATATGGCGACGGAACTCTGGAGGTACGAGGACCCAACCGTGCGGCTCCACAGGAGGGTGCCGTCAGTCCCCCTTAAGGCGTAGATATTGGCGTTCCAATCGGTTGCTACGATCTCCAGACCCGGAACTCCGGGGTCCATATTCCCGACGGCCGCCGTCCCCCACGAGGTGGACGATATGGAACGGCTCCACAGGAGGGTGCAGTCGGAACCCCTGAATACCCATACGGTATAGGGGCTGTAAGAGGAGAATACGATTTCATTTAAACCATCGCCGTTCACGTCGGCGATCAGAGGATCCCCTTCACCGGTCAGTCCGCTGTAGGAGCATTTCAGATCGGGACCGGTAACTGCACCACTCAGAGCCTGCACTCCGGAGTGTGATAGGGCTCCGTTCCTCATGAACCACGTCCCCACGGCGTAATCAAGCGGTGCAAACTGAGCAAGCAGAATACCCAACATCAAAGGTATTCTACAGCGGGTAGGGGAACAACGTCGGCTCCCAAGCGGCAACCTTTACCTGTCCACGTCCCCCAGAACTATGTCTATGGTTCCTATGAGAACGATTATGTCGGCCACCAGAAGGCCGGGAGCCATATGCTCAAGGGTCTGAAGGTTGGTAAAGGAGGGCGCCCTCACACCCATACGCCATGGGCGGGCGGTGCCATCGGATACGATATAGAAGCCCAGCTCCCCCTTCGGAGCCTCAACCGGGTAGTAAACCTCACCCGGAGGCACCTTTACCCCTTCGGTCACCAGCTTGAAGTGGTGGATCATCTCCTCTATGGAGCCGTATATACGGGCTTTGGGCGGGGGAACGAACTTGTAATCGTTGTGGAGGACGTCCCCCTCCGGTATGTCCCTCAGAGCCTGACGGAGTATCCTCACCGACTGCCTTATCTCCTCCATACGGACGAGGTACCTGTCGTAGGAATCCCCCTTCTCACCGATGGGGACCTCAAACTCAAACCTCTCGTATATGGAGTAAGGTTCGTCCTTACGGATGTCCCTCTTTATTCCGGATCCTCTGAGCATGGGACCGGTGGCCCCGAGGTTAAGGGCGTCTTCGGGAGAGAGTACACCCACGTCCCTGAGACGGGCGATAAGGATGGGATTTTTGGTTATGAGCCTGTCCATCTCAACGAAGGCCTTCTCAAACTCGTCAAGGAAGGCGGAGACCTTATCAAGCCACCCTTCGGGAGCGTCTGCGGCGAGTCCACCTATGCGGAAGAAGGAGTTGTTCATCCTCTGGCCACTGATCTCCTCAAGGAGGTCGTATATCTTCTCCCTCTCCCGGAAGGCGTACAGGAAGGGGGTCCACGCCCCCACGTCCATCACGTGGGTACCGAACCATACGAGGTGGCTGGCTATACGGGAGAGCTCTCCGAGGATCACCCTCAGGTACTCCGCCCTCTCGGGTATCTCCTTATCTATGCCGAGGAGACGTTCCACGGCCAGAACGTAGGCCCAGTTGTAGTAGAGGGGGGCGAGGTAGTCAAGACGATCGGTATAGGGGATTATCTGAAGGTAACTCTTATGCTCGGCCGTCTTCTCCGTACCGCGATGGAGGTATCCGATACGGCATCTGGCCTGTACCACCGTCTCCCCATCCAACTCCAGCTCAACCCTTAAGACCCCGTGGGTGGCGGGGTGTTGTGGTCCCATATTCAGTACGAAAGTGTTCGTCTTTACTCCAGCCGTTGCCATGGACGGCTATTATACTGGGGAAACGGGGGACGGAAGTACAAAAAACTGCCGAAGTAAATTCTTCCAGAATGGAGTGATCCCCTTCCCTATTTCCGTTGGGAAGGCACAGACTCAACGCATCCGTACAATCCGTACTTGCGGATACTCGTAATAAACTGGCAGGACTGGAAACATCCCATGGCGGGAGGGGCGGAGGTGCATTTAAAGGAAGTTTTCAGTCGTATTGCCGCGAGGGGTGTGGAGGTACACGTCCTCTCCTCCTCATTCAAGGGGGCCAGGGAGTACGAGGTTCTGGAGGGTGTCCACATCCACAGGACGGGAAGCAGACCGGTATTCAACTTCTTCGTGCCGGGAAAGGTGCGGGAACTGGAGAAAAAGTTCTCCTTTGACCTTCTGATTGAGGACCTGAACAAGCTGCCGTTTTACACCATGTTCTACAGTCGCACTCCAAAAAAACTCGCCATCCTTCACCATCTGTTTGACAGAACCATCTACGAGGAGACCAATCCGATCGCTGCCACGTACGTTTACCTTCAGGAGAAACTCATACCGAGGCTCTACAGGGACTGGCCGTTCATAGTGGTCTCGGAGAGTACAAAGGAGGATCTGGTAAGGGGAGGAATACCGGATGAGAACGTCAGGATAGTTTACAACGGGATAGACGTTGACTTCTTCAGACCGATGCCCAGGTACGTCCAGCCCACCGTACTCTACCTCAACCGCTTCAGGAGGTACAAGAGGCCGGATCTCGCCGTCCGTATCTTCGCGGAGGTTAAGAGGTCCATGCCGCAGGCGAGGTTCCTGATGGCGGGTAAAGGGCCCTACCTTGAAGCCGTAAAGCGGATGGCGGCCCGGCTCGGTGTGGACGTGGACTTTCTGGGCTTCGTACCGGAGGATGTCAAAGCCGAGGTAATGGCGAAGTCGTGGGTGGTGCTGAACACCTCCTCAAGGGAGGGGTGGGGACTGGTCAACATGGAAGCCTTCGCCAGCGGGACACCGGTCGTGGGTTTCAGGGTACACGGCATGAAGGACTCCGTTAAGGACGGGTACACCGGCTTCCTGGTGGAGTACGGGGACGTTAAGGGGGCGGCGGAGAGGGTCCTGCGGATACTGAAGGATAAGAATTTGAGAAAGAGACTGTCGGAGAACGCCCGGAAGTTCGCCGAAGGTTTCACGTGGGACAGGGCGGCCGTGGAAACCCTGAAGGTCATCGGTGAGGTGGTTTGATGCGGTGCAGGTACGTGGTTATAGTGGGGATCGTACTGATCCTTCTGGTTAACTTCGTCATATTCCCGCGATTTTCGGGTATTTCCGGAGAGTCAGGGAGCCTCCCGCTTGACGTGATGTTCCACTTCACCGTAGACGACGTAATACGGACGCTGTCCATTATGGGGGAAAGGGGAAGGAGGGCGTTCGTCGTGGGCCATTTGTTGGTGGACACCCCTTACGCCGTGGTATACGCTTTTACCTACGGATGCGCCCTTTCGCTTCTGGGGGCAGACCTCAAATTCAGGATTCTGCCCTTCGTGGTCGCTACACTTGATACAGTACTTTCGCGGTCCGGGCAATGAAGGATTAGAATTGATGGATTTACACTGATCAAGACAACTCAAGGATTGAAAAATGCCCCTACCTCAGGGCCTTACACCCTGAGAATAGGGGCATGATGAAAAAAATCATCACCGCCCTTATGGT
>WFXS01000025.1 GCA_015490465.1 Caldifarciminota bacterium | reverse complement strand
GACTACATCTTCGGGAGCGGAAGATCGGGCCTGGTCAGAGCCATATTCCACAGCAGGTGGGCAAACTTCCTGTTTTCACTGCTACACCCCGATCTGGGGATCCTTATAGCGAGTCGGCTTTCAAAGGAGAGCAGGAAGAGGGAGGAGGAGTTTGATTTCAGCCGGATAGATCGGGTGGTCTCCGGGAAGGGGGTGGACGTTCTCGTGTCGGGACATCTGCACCTGCCCATTATTAGAGAGGTAAAGGGCAGGGTATTCGTGTGTCCGGGAGACTGGATGGAGAACTTCACCTACCTCAAGATAGCGGGCGGCAGGATGGAGATAAGGGACAGGGAAGGGAAGGTGATAAAGGAGATGGAGCTGAGTTAGACCGTATCCCTCAGGTCCATATCGGCTCCGAGGCCCCGCATCTTCTGGATGAAGTTCTCGTACCCGCGGGACAGGTGGTAGTAGCCACCGACGGTGGTCTCTCCTTCGGCCACGAGACCGGCCAGAACGAGGGCGGCCGCTCCTCTCAGGTCCGATCCCATAACGGGAGCGCCCGTCAACTTCTCCACCCCCTTAACGACGGCGTACCCGTCCCCCACGTCTATGCTGGCGCCGAGGCGCATGAGCTCGTAGGCGTGCTTAAAGCGGTCGGGATATATCCCCTCCCTGATCACGCTCACCCCTCTGGCCACGGTCATGAGAGCCATATACATGGGCTGGACGTCGGTGGGAAACCCGGGGTAGGGGGCAGTTTCCACGTCCCTGCCGTTCAACCTTCCCGAAGGGAGTACGGCTATCCTGTCTTCCCGGATCTCAAGGCGGGCCCCCGCCTCCCGGAGTTTGTTAAGAACGGCGGTAAGATGCTCCGGTACGACCCCCGTTATCTCCACCTCTCCATCCGTTATCAGACCGGCTATGACGAAGGTGGCGGCCTCAATCCTGTCCGGTATTACCCTGTAGGAGCCGCACGAGCTCAGGAAGCCGTCCCTCCCGTTCCCCCTCACGGTTATCCTGTCTGTCCCTTCTCCGTCTATCTCCGCACCGCACCTCTTGAGGAAACGGGCGACGTCCACCACCTCCGGCTCTATGGCGGCGTTCTCAATCACGGTTTCACCGTCGGCCAGTACGGCCGTGGTCATGGTGTGGATCGTGGCCCCAACCGACTTCCTCTCAAAGGTCACGGTGGTACCCCTGAGGCCATCGGGGGCCTCGGCGACGACGTAGCCGTGTTCCACCCGAACGTTCGCCCCCATGAGACGGAGGGCGTATATGTGGAAGTTTATGGGCCTCGGACCGAAGGCGCACCCTCCCGGAAGGGCTACCCGTGCCTTTCCGAAACGGGCCAGAAGTGGCCCCAGAACGTAAATGGACGCCCTCATACGGCTCACGTACTCGTAGGGGGCCTCGTAGGTGTCTATGCTGTCGGACGAAAGTCGTACGACGTCCCCATCTCTCTGGACATCTGCACCCATCCTCTTCAGGAGGCTCAACATGGTCTCCACGTCGGCCACCCGCGGAACGTTGGATATGGAGACTTCACCCCTTACGACTATCGTGGCGGGGAGGATGGCAAGAGCGGCGTTCTTGGCGCCGCTTATCTGAACCTTACCTTTGAGAGATCTCCCACCACGGACTGCTATGAAGGACAAAGTGGGCCGTGCAGGGATCGAACCTGCGACCCCCGGATTAAAAATCCGGTGCTCTACCAACTGAGCTAACGGCCCACAGAGGCGTATATTATAAGGCCGTTGGGTATACGCTACCTTACCACGAACACCCTTGAGAAGAAGTCAAGGCGACCTCTGTCGTACCTCGCTTTAAGGAAGTACGTCCCGGCCTTCGGTACCCTGAGGCGCAGGGTCTTTCCTCTCACTCTCCCTTCGCTTACGAGCCTGCCGCTCACTTCGTAGAGGGCGTAATCTATGGCGTCGGACGGCGCGGTTAACTCAAGTACGACGTTCCTCCCTTCAACTCTGAAGTTCGCAACGGAGGGTATGGGTTTAACGTCCCTCTCCCCAACGGCCAGCTCGTTATCGCCACCCGTGCCGAGGGGATTGCAGAGGGAGTCGTCTATGGGGGAGGTGTTGTAGTAAACGTACAGGCCGTTGTTCAGACCGGCTATGATGTCGGCCTTCCTGTCGCCGTTAACCAGGCCAACGGCAACGCCGTAGACGCTGTAGGAACCGGCCTCCAGAGTCTGAGGGGCGAAGTTGGGGTAGGGGGTGGATCCGTCGTTGACGAGTATTACTATTGAAGGGGATCCGCTGGCGTACCCCTTCGCCCACACTATGTCTCCGTCCCCGTCGCAGTCAATATCGGCTATGGAAACTTCACATTCTCCTGTTCCGGCCGATGAGCCTGTGCTATAGGACCTCTCCGTAAACGTGGGGTAAGTGCCACCGTTGTTGTACCAGACGTACACCGTTGAACCCACGCAGGAGACCACGTCAACCCTACCGTCGTCGTTTATATCTGCGGCCTTCACACCGTGGTAGGATCTGGCGGCCGATGTGACGTTGTAGATGCTGGACCAGGAGCTACCCAACCTTATCTGATATACGATCCGCCCGGTCCCGAGGAAGTTCGTTGTACCGCATATGGCATCCTGCTGACTGTCCCCGTTTATATCCTCAACGGCGAGGCCCTCTACGCAGGAGGTGTTGACCGTAGTGCGGGAGTTTGTAGAGTACGAATACTGGTAGAGGTACCCGTTCTCGTCCGTGTACAGGACCTCGGCACCGGGGCCGGCATCAACGTTACGAACGGCCATGTGGTTTGGGAAGCCACCACCCGAACCTATCCTCTGTTCGGTGAAGGACCACCCCCCGTTGTTCCGCAGGGTATACGCCGCGTTATCTCTGGCGCTGGAGAACACCAGGTCCAGACGGCCGTCCCCCGTGAAGTCACCTACAGATATACCGTAGGGGGTATTGTGCTGGTTGGACACGGCCTGGCAGGAGAAGTTCCCCGGTGACGTTTGAAAGGCAACGTAGGCGTATCCGGGCCAGCTACTGCTCCATCCATCGCTTTCTTCATTGGCTGCCGTAAAGGGTATGTCCACAAGGCCGTTGTCGTCAATATCGTGTATTACGTCGTACCTGTCCGTCACCATCCAGACGTAAGTGTTCCTTGGAGCGCAAACGTACGTTCGGGTAAAGGTAAGAACATCAAGGTAAACCGTACTATCGGGCGGCAAAGTCGCCCTACGCTCAACGTGAAAATTTGAAGTTGCCAGTGGTGATGAGGGAAGTACAGCAATAAAGATCAACATAGTACCTGAATTATACGGGTGTAAAATGCCTTTTGCCGGGGATTTTGAACGCTAATGTTCTTACGGTGCTGTAAGACCTGCTACCTCACCACCACCCTGTACCCCCCGCCTTTCACGACCACGAAGAAAACCCCGGGACGCCTGAACCTGTAGGACCTACCCGAGTGGAGCAGTCGTCCCGAAGACGTATAAACCCTCATCTCGTGGTCGGACGTCAGGGTCCTGCCCTTGAGGATAAAGGGTACGGGGATAGGGGAAGGCTCCCTCTCCTCTATGGCCGTGGGTAGCGGGGCGCGGAAGACGGTCAGCCCCGTGAGGTTGTCCAGCTGATAAACGTACCCGTCGCTTACCACCAGATCCGTGGCGTATCCGTCGGCCTGAAGGACCTCAACAACGGACGGGGAAGTGGGGTCGGAAACGTCAACCACGAAGGGCCCCATCTCCGCCATACTCCCGAACAGGTAATCCCCGACCTTCTCAAGGCCAACGGGCAGGTAGTACAGGTAAGACGTGTTCACACGGCCGACGGTCGTGCTACCGAGTACGGAAGGGGAAGATGGAGAACCGATATCCACGACGGCCACGCGCATGGAGTCCGTACAGGCTACGTACATGGCGTACGCCCTATCCCCTTCCACCACCACCGCGAGGGCCGACGTACCGGAGGGGAGGGATACGCTCCCGGCGACAGAAAACGTACTCATATCAATAGTGTACAGGTTGCCTCCCTCTACGACCACGGCGTAGCTGCCGTCGGACGTCAGGTCAACACCCCTGACGGAAAGGGATACGGTACCGAAGGTCATGGATGAGAGATCCACTAAGTTCATGCTGCTGACTCCACACACCAGAACGTGGGACAGGTCAACCACCTTGAGGCAGTTGTGTATCCCCATCGGCAGGGAATAGGACGTATCTAAAACGGGCGAGTGAGGTACGGATACGTCGTAAACGTAAATACGGGTCTGCCCCCGTCCCGCCACGAAAAGGTAAGGATACGATAAGTCCATAAAGGCCGAGGAAGAGGAGTACAGGCCGAAGTCCGTGGGGATAAACGTAAGAAGTTGCGGATTGGAGGCGGAAGTAACGTCCACTACCGAAAGCCCCTGATTGTAAACGTAGAGGTAATCACCGAACTTCTGTACGGAGGAGGAGGTACCGGGCAGGAGGGCTTCGTACGTAACGGTGTCCGTGGGATAGTGAACGGTCAAAAACTTCCTGAAGGGGTGCTTCGTAAACACGTAAAGTACGTCCCCGTAGGCAGCGGCGTGGGAGACGAACTCAAGAGCCGCCAGAGAGGTATCCCCCAGGAGGGTGGGAGACGTGGGATCCGAAATGGAGAACACCCTCACCGTATTGTTCTCCGCCAGAGTTATGAAGGTGTCTACGAGGTACGGGGAGACGTTTACCTGCCCCACGGTTGAAACGTACGTGGGGTACGATAGGGATGTGAGATCGTAAACCTTAAGGGTATCCCCGCACCTTATGGCAGCGTAGTTGTCCGATAGCAGCCGTACGTACAGCCCCCCAGAACACCATGGAAGGGAGGAGTGGGAGAGTGTAAGGGTCGGTGACGTGGGGTCAGAAATATCTATCACGCTCAGCGGCACGGTAGTTGACGTGAGGAAGACCGTGTTCCCTCTGTAGTCAAGGCCAGTGGAGTAAGAGGATACCGACAGAGACGAAACCGCAGACAGATCGCTGCGTCTCAAAATAAAAAGTCCGAAGTACCCGTTAGCGACCAACAGGAGACTGTCCTTAACCTTTATTGAAAGTACGGCGTCCGCCAGTTCAACCGACCCTATCTCCGCAGGATTGGAGGGATCAGATACGTCTAAAGCCACCACGCTCCCCTTATCCGTGCCGACAAAGAGGGTATCTCCGGACACCTCCATCGTCAGTATCACCCCTCTCCCCGTGTAGGGTACCCGTGAGAGCATTACAGGTGCCGCAGGAGCGGATACGTCGTATATTTCAACTGCGTTTCCTGAGGAGGCGTAGAGCCTGCTACCGGATATTTCCACCACCGTATTACCGAAGGATAACCTTCCCACTGTGTAAAGTGCTGCTATCAGCAGGGTGGTCATCATATCGTGGATTATTATACGGACGAAACCGTACTTATGTCTAAGCCCTGAAAAGAGAGTACGAGGCCATCAGAAAGAAGGGAAAGGATAGGACGGGGTCCCGAAGCCTGTAGTAGGTGTAGAGACCGAGGGCGACGTTAACTATCCCCATGGCCTTAAGGGCGAGGCTCACGAAGGGGTGCTTTACCAGACGCCTGACCCACGAGACGGTGAGGACGGCGAACAGGACGAGGAGCATGAACTCAAGGGCGACGACGGATACCTCCCTACGGCTCTCGTTCCCACCGATCATGAACAGGAGGGCGCCGAGGCCCGTCGGCAGGAGGGATAGGGTGAACCTCTTCAATTCACTATGTGTACGGCTTTCTTAAGTACGTTTGCGGCTGCCTCCATGAGGGCCTCAGACGTCGTCGGATGCGGATGTATCACCCTCTCTATCTCCTCAACGGTCAGACCCTTTTCAAGGGCAAGGGCGGCCTCCGAAACGATGGCCGAGGCCTCCGGGGATACGATGTGAACGCCTAACAGTTTCCCGGTCCCCTTCTCCGCCACCACCTTGACCGCCCCCTCTACCCCCCCCATGGTATGGGCCCTTCCGAGGGCGGATAGGGGGAACTTACCCACCACCACGTCGTATCCCTCCTCTCTGGCACCCTCCTCCGTAAGGCCCACGGTGGCGTATTCGGGGTAGGTGTATACGACCGCGGGGACGTACTTCCAGTTTTTCCTTACGTTCAGGCCGGCGGCCACTTCGGCGGCGAGGATACCCTCCTTCTGAGCGCGGTGGGCGAGCATGGGTCCGGGCGTTATATCCCCTATGGCGAAGATGCCGGGCAGGTTCGTCTCCATCCTGTCGTTCACCCGAACGAAGCCCCTACCGTTCATCTCTATACCCGTACCCCTCAGGAATTCCGTATTTGGCACCCTGCCCACGGCTACGAGTACCCTGTCGTACTCCTCCTTCACCTCCCCCTTCCCGGAAGCGAGAACGACCGCACCGTCCTCCCGTACCTCTTTAACCGTGGTTGAGAGCCTTATCTCTATCCCCTCCTTCCTGAGGATGCGGGCGTAAAGGTGGGCCATCTCCCTGTCCGTTCCCGGAAGGACCTGATCCATTATGTCCACCACGACCACCCTCTCTGTACCGAGCTTTTTGTAAACGTAGGCGAACTCCAGGCCGACGGCCCCCGCCCCCACGATGAGGAGGCTCCGGGGTACCTCCCTCAAGGCCACAGCGTCGTTACTGTCCCATATCCTCTCTCCGTCCCTCTCCAGGCCCTTTACATAACGGGGTCTTGAACCCGTGGCCAGTATGACGTTTTTACCCTCAACCGTAACGGTCCCTTCCTCCGTTTTCACCTCAACCTTCCCCGGACCCAACAGTTTTCCCTCCCCCCTCAACAGGTCCACACCGTTCTTCTTAAAGAGGAACTCCACTCCCTTAACCAACCTGTTTACCACCCTCTCCTTCCATGCGTTGAGTTTCCGAAGGTCAACCTTTACGTCGGCCTCCACACCGAACTTACCGGCGTCCCGGACGGAGTCTACCGTATGGGCTGCGTGGAGCAGGGCCTTCGTGGGTATACACCCGACGTTGAGGCACACGCCTCCGACCTTCCACCTCTCCACGACGAGGGTCTTGAGTCCGAGCTGGCCGGCCCGTATGGCGGCTACGTACCCTCCGGGTCCAGCGCCTATGACTACGAGGTCGTACTTCATGGGCGGAATTCTAATCCGGAAGTGCGATTATGGAGCCTGTCCCTCCCATCCGTGTTTCTGGCCTATAATATACACCGTATGACGAGAAGGAATTTCCTTAAAGGTGCGTTTAGTCTGATCGTTCTAATGGGATTTGGGCGTCTCTTCGCCTCCAACGGGGAGAGGCCGGTTTTCAACGAAACCGGTATGAGGATATACCGTGGGTACGTGTCCGGTCGTAGCGTTGAGCAGATAGCCAGCGATCTGGTGGCGGAGTACGAGGTGGACTACGAAACTGCCCTCCGTGATACGAAAGAGTTTATCCGTACTCTCCGCTCTATGGGCCTTTAGCGGCTGCATATACACCTTCGGGGCGGGTCTTCCAAAGGGTAAGGACAGGGTTTTTTTTGCTATACCCCAAAACTCCACCGGTTATCCCCTGATACAGGACGTAGGTATCTCCTACGGCTTTCAGATCCTGCGTGCCGACGGCAGACTTAACCTTACGGACAGCTCCAGAGCCAGTCTCATACTCAGGACGGAGTTCACCTCCTACAGTAAGGTACCCGACCGCTACGACAACTCCGGCAAGGTGATCACCTACCGGTTGAACCTATCCGGAAGGGTGGAGTTCGTGGACAGGGAGACGTGGGAGGATTTCGTCCCTCCTGCCCGGATAACCGGAACGACCCTGTGGTCCCCGGACAGGGAGAGCGAGGAGCAGGCCGTTAAGCGGGCCATGGAGGACTTCTACTCCCAGGCCCTCAGGTACCTGTTCTCAAAGGTGGAATGGTAAGCGCCGTCCTTCTGGCCGCCGGAAAGGGAAAACGTACGGGTGTACGCAAACAGTTCGTACGTATAGGGAGCCGTTATCTGTTTGAATTCGGCCTTAAGGTCCTACAGCGAGCAGGAATTGAGGATATAGTTCTCGTACTTCCCCCCGGTGATACCTTGAACGTCCCCGGAGTCAGGACCGTTGAAGGGGGAGCCGAGAGGATGGATTCGGTATACAACGGAGTTGAGGCAGCGAAAGGTGAATTCGTTCTCGTCCACGATAGCGCCCGGGCCAACCTATCTCTGGATCTTGTAAAACGGATACTGGAGACACCGGGAGACGTGGTGGTGCCTGCCATAAGGCCTCCGGATTCGGTACTCTACGACGGGGAGTACGTGAACAGGGACGACGTTCTGCTCGTACAGACGCCTCAGAAGGTCAGGAGATCCCTATACCTTGAGGCATACAGGAAGGCCAAGGCTTCGGGAAAGCTGTACACGGACGAGGGAAGCCTTATACTCGGTGAGATGGGGATAAAGCCGGTCATCGTTGAGGGAGAACGGTGGAACTTCAAGGTAACCTACCCGGAGGATCTGGAAGTTTTCAGGAGGTTGAAGTTGGAAAGGAGAGTACTGTTCGGATACGACGTCCATCGCCTTGCCCCTGGGCGTCCCCTCTATGTAGGCGGGGTGAAGGTCAGCGAAGACTTCGGTGCCGTGGGACACTCGGATGGGGACGCCGTACTTCACGCCGTAGTGGACGCCCTCCTGTCCTACATGGGGTACGGGGATATCGGAACCGTCTTCCCGGATTCGGACGACAGGTGGAAGGGGGCCAGAAGCGAAGTCTTCGCCCTTGAGACCATGAGGAGGGCGAGGGAAAAGGGGATATCCGTATCCCGCCTTGACATAACCGTTGTCCTTGAGAGGCCCCGCCTCGGCGGGTTCCGTAATGAGATAGTGGCCAACCTGTCCCGTCTGTTCTCCGTGCCGGAGGGGAACGTATCCCTGAAGGCCAAATCCGGAAACGGCCTCTACCCCGACAGGGTTGAGGTTTTCGCCGTCGTGGAGATCATCTTATAGAGAATCCGATACCGGCAGATACGGATAGATAACTGTCCTCATCCCCGGGCCAGAAGAGGGCCATAAAGGAGAAGGTCGTCCTGCCCCTGTGCAGGCTCAACATCCCCCCAACGCCGTGGATCATGGAGAACCGGAAACCCGTTGTAATCCACTCCGGACTTCCGTAGCCGAAGAGGAGGTCGGCGTACGCCGAAGGTACGAGGGCGCCGTTAGGTGAACGGTAATAAAGGAGAACCTGCGGGGCCAACTTGAAACTGAACCGGAAGCTCTCTGAGGGTAATCCGACCTTGAAGTAAGGGGATAGATCGGCCTGAAGGAAGGGGTCGGTTTTCCCCGTCTGACCGGTCCCGGAATCGGACTCCACGATCCCTCCGGCAGAGGCTCCGCCCTGCACCCCCATCTCCACGACCCTACCGATACCGTGGCTAATCTGAACATCACCCCTGACGGCTCCAGCGGAGTACTCCGTTGTGGATGAATATCCGCATATGCTCATGGTGTACTTACCCTTAAAGCCCTGCACACCGCCACCCACCCTTACCCTCGTGCTATCGTCGGGTATCCCGGCCGTGTCGTAGTTTATCGGTGTACTCACGCACAACGGTAGGAAAATTGCAGATAACAGGATCAAAAAAACTGCTCTCAGATTTCCCATACCAGAATTTTAGACCTGAAACCCCGGATTATAGGAGGCGCTTGCAGGCTTAACGCTTCCGGATGACCACGTACTCCCCTATGGCCAGGGCGTCAAGATCCGAGTTCAGGAGCGTAAAAACGGCCTGCTCCGGATTGTAGACTATGGGATAACCGTGGAGATTAAAGGAGGTGTTCAGGACGGCCCCCACGCCCGTCTTCTCCTTGAAACGGCTTATGAGCCTGTAGTATTCGGGGTTGTCCTCCCTGTAAACCACCTGCGGCCTTCCCGTACGGTCGTTCTGATGGAGAGCGGCGGGTATGTGGGACGATGCTATTTCTTTAGTCGGATACGCGAGGATCATGTAACGTTCACTCTTTGATCTGGAGGGGGAAACGAAGTAGGTCTCAAAGTCCTCAGCGAGAACCGAAGGGGCGAAGGGCATCCAGAAGTCCCTCTTCTTTATCATCCGGTTTATTCTCTGGACGACCTCTAACCTCCGCGGGTCTGCGAGTATGGAACGGTTTCCGAGCGCCCTCGCTCCCCACTCTGACCTGCCGTAGAACCGCGCCACCACCTTACCTTCGGCGAGCATCTCCGCGACGTACTCGTGGACGTCGGGTCCCACCTTCTCAACCCTGAACCTCTTCTCGTCCAATTTATCAAGGGCTTTCTCTATATCCCCGCTCCCGAACTCCCTTCCCAGATAGAGCGTACCTATAGGCTGGGGTCTTACACCCTTCTGGGCGGTCACGTAGGCGGCAACGCCGTAGGCGAGGCTCTCGTCCCCGGCGGAGGGCATGACGAAGACGTTCTTAAACCTGCTCAGGAGGTGGTAGTTCATCTTGACGTTCATGAAGACCCCACCCGCCACCGCGAGGTTCCCGTGGCCTCCTTTCAGGTTGTCTATCCACTGGAGTACGACCTCCTCTAACAGCCTCTGGGCAGAGTAGGCCACCACGTCAAACCTGACCTTGAAGAATATCTTCTGAAAGAGCCGCAAGTAATCGGCCTTGTAAACGCCGCTCTCGTTTATTATCCTGTCCCCCTTCACGGAGAAGAGTTTTCTCACCCGTTCGTAGGTCTTCTTCACCCTCTCGTTATCCGGGTTGACGTAGGGGGCCAGGCCCATGACCTTGTACTCGTGGGATAGGGGCTTCATACCGAGGTACTCCGTCACCCTCGTGTAGAACTCCCCGAGGGAGTTGTAAGCGGATATCCTCCCCTTTCTGGATAGGGTGAGGCCATCGCCGACGTAGTAGGAGCCGCTCAGACCGTCCCCCGCGCCGTCAAGGGTAACGATCAGCGCCCTTTCAAATCCCGATCCGAAGAAGGCGGAGGCGGCGTGTCCGAGGTGATGCTCAACGAACTCAACGGGGGCGTTTACGCCCATCTCTCTCAACTCGCTCTCAACTTTCCCTCGCCTTCCCGATAGGCGGTGAACTGTCTTAACAGCCAGATCCACGTACGAGTCCCCCTGAAGGAACCCCTTCGGAAGGAGCCGGTAAAGGGTCTGATATACGTTGCGGGGGAACTTCGGCTTATCAAACTCCTCCGGCATCAGGGGAGGGGTGAGCGTGGCGACGGCCACGAGGTCTATATCTTCGGGTCTGAGACCGGCCAGCGATAGGACCTCCTCAACCGCCCTCTTCGGGAACCCTCCCTTCTCCTTCTCGTGCCACAGTCTCTCCTCGGAGACCATGGCGAGGAGCTTCCCGTCCACCATAACGCACGCGGTGGCAGTATGCCCATCGTGTATACCGAGAACTTTCATTTAAACAGCATATTCTAAGGAAGTACGTCCCGCTTCAGGGGAGTACCCGAACCTTTACCTGAAACTTCTTCAGAAACTTTTCAACCTTCGGGGCTATGACGAACTGACAGTAGGGGTTCTCCGGATGCCTCTCAAAGTAGTTGTGGTGGTACTCCTCCGCCTCGTAGAACTCACCGAGGGGGACGATCTCGGTGACGAACTTACCCGGCCATATACCCAGGGCCTCGTGCTTTCTCTTTGACTCCTCGGCTATTCTCCTCTGTTCCTCGTCGTGGTAGAGGATTATTGACCTGTACTGGGGACCAACGTCGTTTCCCTGACGGTTGGGCGTGGTGGGATCGTGGACGTGCCAGAAGATTTTCAGAAGTTCCCCGTAGGAGATGACGGAGGGGTCGTAGGTTATCTGCACGACCTCTGCGTGGCCGGTGGTGCCGGTCTTCACCATCTCGTACGTGGGGTTGGGAACGTGGCCACCGGCGTATCCGGGAACAACTTTTACCACCCCTTTAACCCGCCTGTATATCGCCTCAAGGCACCAGAAACAACCACCTCCAAGCGTTGCCTTCTCGTATCGCATACCGTCTATTGTAAGGCAAACGTCTATTTGGCCTTCGGAGGTCTGATCATGGACCCCTTCTCTCGGTACTCCTCGTTCACGGCCTCCCGTATCTCCGCCTCGTACTTCTCCGTCTGCCTGAGGGACTCCCTGAGCCTCTTTGCCTCCTCCTTCAACCTCCTCGTCTCCTCCCTGAGGCTCTGGACCTCCCTCTCAAGTTTCTCCACACGTTTGACGTAAGAGGCGGGTACGGTGGCGCACCCGGTAAAGAGTAAAAGGGGCAGAACCAGAATACGTCTCATGCCCCCATTCTAAGCCCGAAATAAAAAGAGGGGGCCGAAGCCCCCTCAACCTCTGTCGCGTTCGGCGTTTACATCTTCAGCCAGCGGAGACCGGCCACGTTGTGCTGGATGTAGATTATGAAGCTGGCCGTGTAGCCCCCACCGGAGGAGCTGAGGCTCGTGACCTTAACGGCACCGAAGTAGTCGTTGGCGTCCATAGAACCGTAGCCGGCGCTGGTGTTATCCGCCCAGAAGAAGTAGAAACCGTTTTCGGCTATGCCACGTGCGGTGTTGTAGTTCCCGGTTCCGGGGGCGAGGGTGCCGCTGCTGTTGTCCGAAAAGGCCAGCTCCATCTTGGCCTGACCCTCACTCGTGGCGCTGGCGTCCCTGAGCTCGGGCGTACCGGAGTTGTTGTAGAGGATAAAGTAACCGGTGTTGGCAGCGGTGACGTCCACGTCGCTCTGCTGTATGGCGCTCACCGTGGGTGAGTTACCGAATACGATCTTCACCCAGGAGGTACCGGTGAGGTCGTGGGAGACTATGTCGCTGACCGTACCGTTGAAGGGAGTGAGGTCAAGCTCGGTCTTCGTTCCACCGGCGTCTATGTAAATCCTCGCGTACACACCGTCTGCCCCGGCGAGGGTGTAGGTGGTGTCGTTCACCGTGGCTATCTCGTTCTGGTTCTCGTCAAGGATCTTGTACTCGGAAACGCCCTCAACGGACGTCCAGGTCAGCTTGAGGTCTGCGCCGTCGTTAACGGCCTCTGCCGTTATATCCACGTTGCCACCTACGGGAGTATTTTCACATCCGGTGGCAACGACACCTACCGCGAAGATGGGTAAAAGTATCAAAAACTTCCTCATGACTGTCTACCTCCTTTTACTTAACCTTTCCGGGCTTGGGAGCGACCTTGGGCTTTGGCTTGTAGGTGCCGCCCGTAGCCTTCTTCCCGCCTTTGCTCTCGCTCTCTTCGGCCTTCATCTCCTGAAGCTCGTTTATCTTGGCCTCAAGCTCGCTCAGGCGGTTCTCAAGGGACTCCACCTTGCTCTGGAGCTCCTCTACCACGGCGACCTTGCTCTCAATATCCTCCAGCTTGCCCTGGAGTTGACCCTGATTACATCCCGCAAATGCCACGAATACGCCTGCGATTACGAAAGGTAATATCTTCCTCATGAGGGTATATTTTAAGGGGGAAAAGGCGAACGTGTGGGAAACATGCCTCAAATTGTTGCACGCTCTATCTCTCCACGTTCTTGAGTAGTACGAAAATCCCCGTATCCTCCGGGATAGGGACGTTATCTGAAGTTCACGATGATATTGACCGGTCCATCGTTCTCCGAGATTATCCGCATATACGTCCCGAACTCTCCCCTTTGAACGTTCACCTCACCCTTCAACTCCTCAAAGAGTGCGAGGAACATCCCGGAGGCCTCTTCGGGATGCTTCGCTCTTCCAAAACTGGGACGGTTCCCCTTCTTCGCATCTCCCGCGAGGGTGAAGTTCGGTATTAACAGTATCTCCCCACCGACGTCTTTGACCGACAGGTTCATCTTACCCACGGCGTCCTCAAATACGCGCAGGTTCACCACCTTACGCGCTATCTTTGGTATAACTTCGGGAGTGTCTTCCCTCTCAAAACCCACGTACACCAGAAGACCCTTCCCCGTACTCCGTTCCTCACCGCTTTCAAGGATTACGCTGGCGCCCTTTACCCGCTGTACGAGTACTACGGCCATTACCTCTTCCTCGGTTTTAGTATGAAGTGGACGAAGCGACCTTCCTGCCTGGGCGCAACGTCAACGGCTGCCACGTCGTCTAAGAGGGCTATCACCTTTTCGGCTAACTGTTCGGTTATGTCCACGTGGAGCATCTGGCGGCCCCGCATCCTGATCTCTATCTTCACCTTGTGTCCCTTCTCAAGGAACTCGCGGGCCTTCTTGAGTTTCACCTGCAGGTCGTGTTCCCCTATGGTGGGCGTCAGCTCTATCTCCTTCATCTCGGGCGTCTTATCCTTCTTCTTCTGCTTCTTCTTCAGCTCGTACATGTACTTGCCGTAGTCCATGATCTTGACGACCGGAGGGTTGGCGTTGGGGGATACCTCCACGACGTCCAATCCGTGTTCTTCGGCTATGGCCATGGCCTCCCTTACGCTCATAACTCCGAGGTTGTTCCCGTCGGGCCCTATTACCAGGACCCTCGGCACCCTTATCTGCTCGTTCACCCTTACTCTGGGTAGCCTGTTCCTGTTGTTGTTGTGCTTCTTCTTCCTTCTTCCCACGCTATTTACCTCCTTGTTGCTTTATGTACCTCTCTATTCCCGAAGCTATCGCTCTGGCGAGACGCCTCTGGTAGGAGGGACTCGCCAGTTTCTTTGCCTCCTTCCTGTTGGTTATAAAACCGAGTTCCACGAGGACGGAGGGCATCATAACCCACTTGAGAACGTAAAAGCCCGCCTGCCTTACCCCCCTGTCCCTCGTAAGGGCCATCTTCAGGGCGGCCCTGTGTATGCTCAGGGCGAGGTTGTAGGACTGCTCAAGCAGGAGATTCTGGAGCAGATCCCCGATTATAGCACCTACGGGTTCGTCCGGTTGCACGTACCCTATGTCGTACTTTATGGCCGAGTTCTCAAGTATGGCCACCGCCCTCTCCTGAGACGTACGGGACTCCGAGAGGAAGTAGGTCTCCATTCCGCTCGCGTTCCGGTCCCTGCTCGCGTTGCAGTGGATGCTCACGAACAGGTGGGCGCCGCTCCGGTTGGCCATCCTTGCCCTCGCGTAGAGGGAGACGTACTCGTCCTTTGTCCGGGTGAGGATCACCCTGTACCCTTTGGACCTCAGTATCCGTGCCACCTTAAGGGCCACGGCGAGGTTTATATCCTTCTCCTTATAACCGTTACCTACGGCTCCGGCATCCCTGCCCCCGTGTCCCGGATCTATAACGACCGTAACCCTAGACGCCTTTTTCGGGGTCAGTTTGCTTATAACCACACGGAGAGTATTCCCGTCACGTGAAACTTTATATCCGTTGGCCCCCGGACCGAGGTGGACGACGAAGCGGGTACTCTTCCGTTTTTGAATTACCTTCACTATGGAGACGAAGTTTCCGTCCCCCACTATCCTCCAGAACTTACCGTAAAGTCCCTTTACGTCTATTACGATGCTGTCCGGATCCTCCTTCACCTTAAAGTTCGGGGAGGCAGCCTTTACGGTTACGACGTACTTATCCCCGTCCGATGTCCTCCCCATAACGAAGCGGATGTTCGGCTTACCTTTGAAGAAGCGCTTTTTCTCCGAATCCCAGAACCATTTCCCGCCCATGTGCAGGAGTATGGGGGCGAGCTGATCCGCCCTCACGTAGAGCTTCTTACCTTTCCACCGCTTTTCAAGGGGGAAGATGTTTCCTCCGTACTTTACGGCGTTATCGTGTACGTACCGGGCGACCTTCCCCCGGTACACGACCTTATTTTCGTAAACTCTGGCACCGGTCAGCCTTTTGATCTCGGACGTGGTAAGCCACTGGGAGAGTAAAAGGAGCAACATTATACCTCGTAGTATATCCTTCGCTCTATGAAGACCTTCTGAAGGATCGTGAGAATACCGACCACTGCGAGGAGGGCGATGGCCACGGCGGAAGCGTAGCCTATGTTGAAGTCCTCAACACCCTTCTGGTAAAGGTAGTATACCAGAACGTTGGTCGTACCCATGGGACCTCCGGGAGGAGGACCGGTCATGATCCAGATGGGCGCGAAGACCTGAAAGGACACGATGAAACTCGTTAGGTACACGTAAAAGAGGGACGGGGCAAGGAGGGGCAGGGTTATTCTCCAGAACACCGTCCAGGGCCCGGCCCCGTCTATGGCCGCCGCATCGTAAACGCTTCTGTTTATTGACTTAAGCCCGGCATAGAGTATGATGGTGTTGTACCCGAAGCTCTTCCAGACGGCCATGATAACCACGGAGAGCAGGGCGAGGGATGGGCCGTGTCCGAAGAAGATACCGGAAGGCTCTTCCAACCATCTCAGGGGTGGCAGGTGCAGGAGGCTCAGAACGAAGTTGAAGAAACCGGCGGAGGGGTTGTAGAGCCACTTCCACACCACCGAAGCGGGTACGAGGGAGATCACGACGGGTGTGAACACGGCGAACTTGAGGAGACCGGAAAGGGGACCCTTTACGCTGCTGATGAGGAGGGCGGCGAGCATGGCCAGGGTTATGCCTATGGAGATGCTCAGGAAGGAGTACCAGAAGGTGTTTACCAGAGCCTGATAGAAGAAGGGGTCGTGCAGTAGCATCTGAAAGTTCCGCAGTCCAACCCACTTCTGAAAGCCAACGAGTCCCCACTTCTGAAAGGAGTTGATAAAGACCATAAAAGAGGGGACGAACTTAAACAACGTCAAAACCGTCAGTGCCGGTGCAAGAAACCCCACGGCCAACAGAAACTTCCTTCCCTCAGAGAACAAGGGTGTTATTATACGGATGCTTTTGCCGGAATTAGCGCGTGAATGAAGGATGACAGTACTTTCGCGGTCCGGGCAATGAAGGATTAGAATTGATGGATTTACACTGATCAAGACAACTCAAGGATTGAAAAATGCCCCTACCTCAGGGCCTTACACCCTGAGAATAGGGGCATGATGAAAAAAATCATCACCGCCCTTATGGT
>WFXS01000024.1 GCA_015490465.1 Caldifarciminota bacterium | reverse complement strand
GGGGAATATAGGACCGGCGGCGGCATCTATAGCCGTGAAGGAGGAGGAATCCGGCCTGTAGATCTTTATGGCGAAGCTGTCCCTCGGCTCGCGGGATGCGGGTGTACCGTCCTCGTATATGCTCATACCGGGGTTTCCGAGTACGGACTCCATACCGATGGATATGGCCGTCTGACCTATACCGTAGTCGTAACCGCCCGTCTGGGGGCCGTAGTTTATGGTGATGTTACCGTCGGCCGTCAGGATTATCTGGAAGGTGTGGGAGCCGTTGCATCCGGAGGAGTTGTTCCACCAGGTGGCTACGTTCTCAAACGTCACCACGAGGGAGTCCGTGTTGTTGGTCCAGTAGTAGATATCACCACCGGTACATTCGGGGTTCAGATCCGCCCCGAGACCCACCACGAGGTCGTTGGGCTGGTTGGGGTTGGGAACGTTGTTGTCGTGTGGAACCCAGAAGTTCCCGCTCCGGAAACCTATCGCACCGTTGGAGTGGATGTAGAACTGATCCACCTCGTACCAGTAGAAGGGGAAGGTGAAACCTATGTTGAAGGGCCCCTTAATATCGTCGTCGGACATGGTAACGTGTACGGTTGAGGGATCCGAAGACTTGTCCACCCACACGTACGCGGGAGCCAGAGAGGAGGTGTCGTCGGACGTAACGGCCACGTAGCCGTAGGGGTCGGTTATTATGTCCAGAGGCCTTATCTCGTAGGCCGTCTGTCCCTTAACACTGAAATATGGCAGTGCTGCTATTACAAGCATACTCCCCGTATTCTAATGGAGATTTGAGGAGCAAGTACACTGTGAATGGGCAGGAGAAATCACCTCTTTATATACCCCGTACCGCACCCAAGCACTACCCTTCCTTTTCTGGGCCGAACCTTCCTGCCGGCCTTGTCGTAGTATCCGCAGAGACTCTTATGAGTATCCAGACTTTCAACCGTACCGTCCGTACCGACCTTTATCAATCCTATGGATGGCCTTCCGGATGCGTCCGTAGTGTACGCTATGTAGAGCGCCCCATTGTGCAGGTTCGCTACCGGATAGTAGGTGTTTCCGATAGAAGGGAGGTGGTCGTCTATGGGAAAGGTGTTCCAGGAGCGAAGATCCTCCGTGTACATCATCCTGAGCCTGAAGGTTCCCCGAGAGTTGTCCGACCACACCACGTACGTGGGCGTTCCAGCGACCAGATCAACGTTGGTGACCTTACCCACACCCTCAGCTAACTTGTTGCATGAGAAAAGAAGGGATGTATCGGATGTACAAACAACTACATCCCGGTTGTTCCTCGGTCCCGATACTCCGGCCACCACTATCCTGTCTCCTATAAAGTCCATATCGTACAGCATCCCCGAAGGAATGACCTCGCCGTAGTGCCAGAGTGAGCCGTCGTATCTGAGGGCGTAACCGCCGCTCTCAAGGTTCCACGAGGACGCGAGGATGTACATTTCGTTGTCCGGAGATAAGAAGATGGGTGAGTTATGGGCTACGTAAGGCGTGGGAACTGTTCCCTTGAGGGTATCCGGTCCGCCGATAGGTACCCTGTATATCCGTATCTCCGGCCCCGATATCTCATAGACGAAGGTCAGGTAGAGGGTATCCCCCAGAAGCAACAGGGAAGGTTCGTCCTCCCCGAACCCGTTAGAGTCCACGACCAGAACGGTATTCCACGTCCTTCCTCTGTCGTAGGAGGCCGTCACCGTAATGGCCGAATCTCCGAAGTGGTAGTACCCCGCGTAAAGGGTATCGCCGCGGCAGGTTATGCTGCTTTCGGAGCCGTGGTTGTCCCCTGCTACGAAGAGAGCGGCGTCCGTTATATCCCAGAGGTACAACTTCCTCTCTGGACAACCCCCGTGGTATAGAAGGTAGAGCCTCCCGTTACAGGAGAAGAGGGTCTGCGGTTGATAATCGCTCTCAACGGGGGCGAAGCCGTCGGCGTAGGTGGAGGTGTAGTTACACCCGGCGAGTATCAGAGGGATCATGGTACGAGTACTTTAACGGGTTTTCTTCCGGGCAACTACGGAGAGTTCACCTCCTTCCCACTACGGCAAACCACTTGTTTACGGTTATATCCCCGGCTCTGACCCTCAGGAGGTACACACCCACCGGGAGGGTAGGAAGGGTCCTCTCGTAAACGGTAGCACCGTTAAAGGTCCTGCTCTCGTGGAGTACCCGCCTGTACTTGAGGTCAAATACCTCTACGGTAACCGTCGTGGGTTCTCCCACCACTATCCGGATCTTGCCGTAATCCTTAACCGGGCTGGGATATACGTACACGTTCTCCGGTGAGAGGAGGGGAACGTCAAGTACGTACAGGTCTTTGGGCTGAGATACCCCAAACACGTACCGGTTGTACGCCTTAACCCTCACGCTGTACTTTCCTGCCTCAAGAGCGTCCGTCCTGAGCCACACGCTGACCGTCTCTACCGGTTCGTCGTATACGCCGTCAACCGCCCTCATTTCGGCGCTGTCCCTGTCCCCGATCAGGAGTACGGCGTGGGTTATGGGATGGTCGGACGTCGCCACGGCTACGACCTTTACGCTGTCCATGTTGCCGACGAACACCGTCTCCGGCTTCATCTCAACCCATCTCACGTTCACGTTCGTTTCTCCCACTATCTGGAAGGTGAAGGTATGGGGTACGAGGGTGTTCCCGGAGAGGTCCTGAAGGAGGTTTACACTTACCGTAACCGTGGAATCCCACGGCAGGGGATCTGAGAAGGACAGTCTCAGGGTGTAAGGGGTGTTCCAGCTACGGGAGAAGGAAACGGGAGAGGTGCCGACCACCACACTCACGGCGGAGGAGGGAAAGACTGCGGTGTCCATAGGTTCCGTGAAGGTTATCTTAACGTCCGTGTAAGGGGATACGGCCATGTCCCCGTTGGCCGGTTCCGTGAAGGAGACCCTGGGACGGACGGTGTCGTGTACGATCAGAATAATGGAGTCCACGTTCTGCGTGTTGGCGAGGTCGTAGGCTATGGCCTTTACTACGAAGGTGTCGGAAGGCAGTTCGGACACGTCCACGCACGTGGTATCCGAGGCGACGTAAGGGAGGCTCCTGCAGGACAGAGGGGCGTGGTAGGTCTCGCTACCCACTATCCACGAGGCCATGAGTATACCGGAGTTATCCCAGACAGCCGCCTTCAGGGGTGACGTGATGGGATGGTAAAGTACGAGGGTATCGTTGGGAGGGGCCACTATGTCCACGTTGGGCGGTATGTTGTCGTACGTGGATCCTACCTGAAAGACCACGGTTTTCGGTATAAGGGAACGGTTGAAGGTGTCCCTTATGGAGGAGTTGAACCGTACCGTCACTACCTCTGAAGGAAGGAAGGCGCTTATAGGTCTTATCACACAGTTCTTCAGGGTAGGACAGAATACGCTGAAGGAGTGGGATCCAGAGGAGGATCCGAGCAGGCTCACCCCCCCGGCTACGGTGGTCGTGTCCATGGGTTTGGTGAAGAGAACGCTCATGGCGAAGTTCCTCGGGACTCCTATATCTCCGCTATCGGGTACGGTCATGTCAACGCGGGGAGAGAGCGTATCCTCCTCTATCGTTCTGAAAGTGACCACCTTCGGAGAGAGGGGCTGGCTGAAGGTGTCCTGAATACCGGCCGTGAGGCTTACCGTTATGTTGGTTGCCGGAGGGAAGTCCCCGAGGGGATCAAGGACGCACATGTTGGGGAAGGGACAGGAGACCGTGAAGGGGTAGTTCACCGTGCCGTCCGTTATGTCCACCGTATAGGTGTTCACGGTCGTGGGATCTATGGCCGTGGAGAACCATACCCCTATGTTAGCGTTGAGGGGGACGTTTATCTCGCCGCTGTCCGGCTGGGTGAATATCACACGGGGGCGATCGGGGAGTAACCTGAAACTCAGGGAGATGCGGGAAGCGGGAGCGAGAGGGACACCGGCCGTATCCGTTATGAAGCCCGTAAGACTTACCTCTATGGAGTCGTTCCCGGAGGCGTTAACTATCAGGTAGCACGTAGAACCCGTACAGAAGGAGGAGGTGGGAACGGGCCTCCTGACCGAACCGTACCCGATGACCTCCGTACCGTACTGGAAAGTTACGGGATCCATAGGCTCGGAGAAGACGAATACGAGGGTGTCGTACGCCTGTATAACGGTATCAGAAGTATGAGAGATGAGGGTGGGGGCGATCATATCGTCCGCATAGAGGGGAGTAACCGTAAAGGACTCGTATGAACATAGATGAATGGCATCCGATATGAGCGGTGAGGACAGGAATGGCGTAAGAACTGGTGTATCCCTCGTCAGGGAGAAGGAGTTCCAGGTCCGTACACTACGTCGTACGAAGGTGGTATCCGTAAGGTCAAAGTCCGTGTATACGAACCTCAGATAACCGGAGGAGACCGTCCTTCCGACCACCGCGTAGTGTCCGGGAGAGAATTCGGCACCACCTCCCACGTATCCGCTACCGTCGGATGGGATGAATCCCTTGAGTGAGGTATCTCCCGAAGATAAGGATAGAGGTACGACCTGCGCAAAGGGAGAGGAAGTCATGTCGGCAGATGTGATAAGTATCCCTTCCGACGACACGCCGATATCCGTAAGGGTACCGGAGGAGTCCATGTAAAAAGCCGAAGGCGTACCGTCATAGATGATAAAAGCAGGATAGGGGCGGGTACCCGTATTCACCGTAAGACCCACTGCCAGACCTCCCGAAGGTAGGTTAACTAATTTCAGGATGGAGGGATCGTGTACGTACCACCCGGAGGGGAGTAATAGGGATACGGTACTGTCGTAAGTGATGGACCCGCCGGAGAACGAGAGGAAAGTCAGGAAAATCGTATTCGGAGGGTTGGAAGTATGGGCTACAACTACGTTACCCCTTGAGAGCGTACGTACGGCGTACCTGATATTACCGGGGTAGTAGGTCGGGAACCTCAGAGTATTTAGAAGAGTGAAACCCGAAAGGGACGCTACACCTGCACCCACGCGCAGGCTATCCCCCCACACAATTACGACGGTGTCCCCGGACAGGAGGTCGGCGTCGGATCTCGCACCGAGGCTCACTGCCAACACACCGGATAGGGAGGTATCGGATAGTAAAACACCTTCCGGGTCAAGGGCTATTACCTTGCCCTCCCTTACCTTCAGGCTCTGGAACTGCAGAGATAACGAAGAGGGGACACTGCACGCACTTATCAGGTTACCCACGGGATCCATCTTGACGAACTTAACGGACACGCTGGCGCTATCGTACGCCCCAATCAGTACGCTGGCCGACGAGAGTACACCCACATCCGCTGCAGTAAAGCTCCCCCCGGTAGAGGGATACACCTCGTACACCTTAACGTGGGCGTTCAGATTCCCCGCTAATATTCCAGAGAATAAGATCAAACCTAACTTTCTCATTTGCCGTACCTCCTGTAGAGGGCGGACAGTTTCTCGTACACCCTGCGGTACTTCTCGTTGTTCGGCATGAGCTCGTACGCCACCTCCGCGTGGGCGTACGCTCCGAGGATATCGCCCCTCTGGAACATCTCAAGGGCCTTCATGTAGTGGTACTCAGCCTGTTTGACCAGATTCTCGTTTACCTTCTGGAGGAGGCTGACCCCTTTAGGATCCTGAGTCAGATCAAGGTACATCTCCAGATAGGCTCTGGCCTTTGCCCACTCCCTTCGTTTCATGTTCACCATGGCCGAGTCCAGATAGACACGGGATTTCTTCTTTATCCTCATAAGCAGGGCTATCTTCTGAGGGGATTCGGGGAGGGTTTTGACCAGCTCGTAGGCTTCCATGTACCTCCCGGCGTCTATAAGACTATCGGCCTTACGTATACTGCGATCGGCATATATGTCAAGGGCCTTCGTCTTCACCTGTTTAACCTTCCTTCGCTGCTTTAACCTCCTGTTGATGCGGGCCTCAATTTCCTTAAACAGCTTTATGGCCCTCGGATCGTCCGGAAACTCCCTGACGAACTCCAGAGCCTCGGCGTAGGCGTCGGCGTACATCTTGTTTCTCAGGAAGGCGTTTATGCGCTTTATGTACCTTTCCTTTTTCTTTTTGATCACCTCCCGTTTCAGACTGTCAAGAAGTACCTCTGCCTCCGGGGATGAGTGGAAGACGGCGGCCATTTCAACCAGCTTTAAGGCTCTCTCAGGGTCCCTTTCCTTCCTGGCCCGCTTTATAAGATCCTGAGCCTTGAGCTCGGCCTCCATCTCCATCTTCGCTATCTGCTGCTTTATGTCCTTAAGTTCCCTCTCGTGGCGGGCGACCTTCACCTCAAGGGTTCCTATCCTCTCCTCTATTCCCCGCTGCTCCCCCCAGAAGAAGGTCATACCCACGAGGTGTGAGCTTAGTCCGTAGTAGGCGTGGGTGTACTGGTACCTGAACTTCAGTGGCCCCACACCGAGGGAGAGGGCGAGGGAGATGTACCTGTAGGCCGGAACCAGTTCAAGGTCAAGTACCGATACCCTCTTTCCGAGGTACAGGCCGGCATCTAAATCCATATCCCCGAAGAACCTCAGGAAACCGCCCATCCGGAACCCCTCAGGCATGTACAGGTACCCACCGGCAAAGGTCTCCGATACGGGTACGACGCTACCTATTCCGAGGTTGCTCACCCTGAGTATGGCCCTCCCGGCGCTGAACGATCCGTAGGCCATCACGTTCGCCGTTATCGCCCAATCCGCGTAGGAGTGGATTCTGGAGAACATGAACCCCGGTCCAACACCGAATACCCAGCCCGCACTTCCCGGCGTGGCCGTAGTGTACATTCCCTCCATGCCCACGAAGGACGCGGAATAGTTTCCTATGTTCTTGCCCGATTCGTCCCTTAACTCCATGTTGCTCAGATAACCTACCTTTGATGAGACGGACAGCCTGTCAAACTGGACGTAGGTTTCCTCCTGTCTGTACCCCGCGAAGTGTTCCCGGTGCAGAACCGTAAGGCTGCGGGGTATCGTGTAAAATCTCTCAGCCCCGGTGCCGAGATTCCAGAAAATAAAACCCATTGGCATACGAGGGAATTATACAGAAGTAAACGTATCTTTACAAGCGGGATCAATAAACTGCCATTATCAGGCTTTCCCCCGTATAGGGTAGCACGTCAAACATGTAAACCTTATGTGGTTTTGCGGGGTTGAACCCCTGCAATTTCCTCGCATCCGTACCTATAAGAACGGCTCTCCTCCCCACTTCAAGCACCTCCCTGTCCTTTACCCTGTCCACGTGTACGACCACGAAGTCGTACATCTCCCGGTTCACCATAACGAAGGCTCCCGGATCCATCGCCCGGATATCCGGATGTACGCTCAGGGCCTCAGACGTCTCCATGAACTCCTTCACGGGCATACCCCTCCTGTCAACGTAGGTCGTTATGCGGGTAGGGGGGACGTACAGTCCCGTCATAAAGGCAACGACTTTCCCGCCGAGGGTCCGACGGAGGGCCCTCCATATCGCCGGCAGTACGTTCAGGTTGTCCGGATACTCCCCATAGGGTGTAACTTTGAACGTCTCTCTCCCCGCCCTGAACACCCTGAACATCTCCCCTCTTCCCCCTGCTATATACTCACCGAAGGTACCTATGGACCACCACACGCCCACTATCTCCGGTATCCTGTCCATTATCTGGAAGGTAAGGCGTTTTACGAACACGGGTTTGCGCAGGTTGAGGCTCAGGACGACCCCGCTATCGTTTCCCACGAGGGTGAGGCTCACCAGCTTACCCCTGCCCTTTTCGGCGTCCCAGACGCTCAGGGGGGCGGGGGCCATAACGCCGTTTATCTTCCGTATGAGGGAACTTAGGGCCGGCTCAAGTATCGGACATTCGTCCACGCCGAAGACGAACCCCCGCTCAAGCGTGTACCCTATTATCAGGTTCCCCGGCTCCGGCTTCCTTACGTGGAACACCACCCTCCCCCTGTACCCCCTGTCCTTCGGAGAGGCTACCACCTCAACGGGTACACCCAACACCTCTTCCACCCTCCGGGCCTTCTCCCTGAGGGTCTCCTCGTAGGATCTATCCTGAAACTTACAAACGGGACACTGACCGAAGAACTTGCAGAACGGCAAGGCTCAACGCCTCTTCCCGGGTCCGAACAGGGCCTTTATCCTTCCCCAGGACTGCTCGTCAAGGGAGGCCGGTACGTCGTTAGGACGGCCGGGAGTGGATAGGACGAACACGCGGAAGTCCCCCGTACCGTTGGGGTACCTGCCCATGCTCCCTCTGGATGGCAGTGAGGACCAGGAGTAGGAATCAACGGGGTTTCCGTCCACGGTGAGGGCTACGCTGTCGGAAGAGTTCCTGAACCTCACGTAAAAAACCCTGTACTCCCCACCTGCTAACACCCCGGTTAAATTGAAGGTTCCGAGACTGGTGCTTATGCTGTACCGACTGAGATCCACCACGTTCCCGCTCTCGTTATAAACCTCTACCCACCCCGAATCCTCCTGAAGGTAGGCGACTTCGTTTATCACGAGGGCGGTTAACCAGATCACTGCAGGTTATTATAAGGGGGAAACTGGACCTTTTGCAACCGAGGTGTAAACCTCCTCAATTTTCCTCAGATAATCCTCCGAAGGCACCACGTTCCTGCGAGCCATTACCCTGCGGGCGACCTCCAGGGCCTTATCAAGGCGCATCCGTTTGCCCCCCGTCCAGTAGAAGTCGGGGACGAACTTGGGGGTGGGAGAGTCGGCGGCCGTTACGTTGGCGAATATGCCAATGACCGTGCCTGTAGATATGGTCGTGTTTATGCCTACCTTGGCGTGATCCCCTATGAAGGTGCCGGCGAACTGCAGACCCGTATCCACAACGCCCCCCGCGGCGTATGAGTACACCTTCACCGTGCCGTAGGTGTTCTTCAGGTTACTGACCTCGGTTCCCGCCCCTACGTTTACCCACTCTCCGACGTAGGAGTGGCCTATGAATCCGGAATGTTGCTTGTTGGCATAGGACGAAAATACCGTGTGGGATATCTCTCCGGAAACCTTACATACGGGGCCTATTACGGACGAGATCACATAGGAGAACGGCTTTACGAGGGATCTTCTGCCGATGTAAAAAGGCCCCTTCAGGACAGTGAAAGGCTCAATTACGGCCCCCTCGTCCACCAGTCCGGGACCCAGGATCTCAACCCGCCGCGTTGGAACCGTCCTGTGCAGGTAGGCCTCGCCGTACCTTACGAACTCCTCCCTCCGCCGGGATACCTCCATCTCCGTATCTCCGACAACGGCATCGGGGACGATATGGGGCAGTTCCCAGAAGTTCCTGACGATACGGCCCCTGACTTCGGGGCCGTCGTACGCTCCCCTCTCAAATACGTCGCGCGCCCTCTCCTCGCTGTCCGTCCATACGGCCACGATCTCGCCGTCCACTCCCACCACGTCCGAATCCGGCATCTCGTGGAGTATAACGTTCGGCCTCACAAAGAGGGTCCCTTCCCTGCCTTCCGTGAGCAAATCTATCCTTCTGGCGAAGGTGTAAATTCCACTCCTGAGGTCCTCAACCCCCTTCAGATGGGTAAAGGGGAGGAACCTCTCCCTCAGACCGTCCTCGTAGAAAAAGCGAATTACCGCCATTATCTTCCGGTAGCGTAAGCCGAAACCACGATAATCAGCCCCCCCACGAACGCCCCAAGGATACCACCGTTAAGGGCCTTCCTGTAGGCCTTCGGTTTGAGCTCCGGTATGGGGGTCATTTGCTGGGCGACGGTCCCGTAAGCGAGGCAACCGATTCCGCCCGTTCCGACGGCCACGAGTACGGGCAGGAAACCTCCCAGACCGGAGGCGGCGTAGAAACCGAGCGTCTCCATACTGGCGACGGCACAACAGGAGGAGTAGTACCAGAAGTTCTCGCTCCCCTTCGGTAGGGCGGTGTCGGGCTGGGAACTTACGAGGGCAAAGATAAGCATGGCGAGTATTTTACGGGGGGTGGCCCACCTTAGAATAGGTCGGGTGAGGAGAAAAGGAAGCCTGAGATGGAGGCTCGGAAAGTTCCTTTCGTGGCTTCTTATGAGGTTTTTGTGGGGTGTGAGGGCGGTGGGGATTGAAGACGTTCCTCCCCCTCCCGTCATAGTGGCGGCGAACCATTCCTCCTACATGGATCCTCCCCTCATAATGGCCCTCTGGCCCAGGGAGATCTACTTCGTAGCCCACGGGGGTCTGTTCGTCAACCCGGTATTCGGAGCCTTTTTGAAGTTTTTCCACGCCCTTCCCCTTCCGGGGGCGTACCGGAGGGCCTACGCTCTCCTTAGGGAGGGATACGACGTCGCCATCTTCCCCGAAGGCGGCAGGAACAAGCTTCCGGAGGTTAAACCGGGTACCTTCCGCATGTCCCGCAGGTTAGGTGTGCCGGTGGTAGTATTCAGGATACACAACAACGATGGGAAGCCTCCTCTGAAGTGGGTCAGGTGGTTCGTTATGAGAGACTTCTACATGGAGAAGGTGGGTGTACTCTACCCGGAAGATTACGGCAGTGAAGGGGAGATGATGGAGGAATTTAAGAGGCTCGTTCTGGGACGTTCTCATTCCTTAGAATAGTACCTGATGCGGGCCTTAATTTTAAGCGGAGGATCAACGCGGGGGAGTATGCAGGTTGGGGCGTTAAAGGCCCTCTTGGAGAGGGGGTTCACGTTTGATATGGTGGTGGGTGTGTCCATAGGGTCAATAAACGGTATTTACTTCGCCTACAAGCCGACCTTAGAGGGGGTAAAGGAGCTAGAACGGATATGGCTGCGGATGAAGAAGGAGGATATAGTACCGGAAGGGCGGATAAAGGCCCTCTTCCGCCTCGTGAGGAACCGCAGCAGTCTCTTTTCAAACGAGGCGTTTTACCGTTTCATCGTCAGGACGGTTCCCGTTAAGAAGTTCGGAGAGCTGCAGATACCCGCCTACGTTCCGGCTGTGGACATACGTACGGGTAAGGTTTACGTCTTCGGAGACGACCCCCTTGACCCTGTCATAGACGCCATAATGGCCTCTACGGCACTTCCCCCGTACTTCCCCCCGTGGGAGTACAAGGGTATGGTCCTTGTGGACGGCGGTTTCTTCAGCAACATACCCTACAGCATAGCAGTTGAGAGGGGAGCAAAGAGCATAGTCGCCCTGCATATCCGCGGTGGTAGGTCCTTTGACGACGAGGTCTACAACATGTACGGCGTACTCTCCCGATCCATCGGCATGCTTCTTGAGGCCAAGATAAGGGAACAGGAGAGGTTCGCCGAGAGCCATCACGTTGAGACCCTCTACGTTCCCCTTGATCCTCCCTACAACGTCTCCATGTTTGACTTCTCAAAGACGAGGGAGCTAATATCCGCAGGTTACGTTCAGGCCGTTGAGGCCATAGAGAGGTACAGGAAGAAGCACAGGAGTCCGTGGGAAAAGGTCAAGGATTGGGTAAAGAGGATTATAAGGTAAACTCCCTGTGAAGACGCGTTCGGGTTTCCGTTCCAAAACTCAGTCGCAAACACGTGCATCCCTACGTTGCGGTTCTTCCTTACTTCTGCCGTCCCTTCTCTCATTCTATCTACGAAATACCCACCCGTAAAATCTCCTAAATGGAGAGACGGAAGGTTCCCGGAAGGGAATGGAGTATAAGCCTCTGGGCTGTTGATACCCTCGTAAAGATGGGGGTGTCGGCCAACGGGGCCTCCGTAATAGGTATGCTCTTCGGTATACTTTCGGGCGTTCTCTTTTACCTCACGAACTTCCACCCTCTCTTCTACGTCGCCGGGGCGCTGGCAGTTTTTCTCAGGTCGGCCTTTAACATATTTGATGGGATGATCGCCCATAGGACGGGGAGATTGACGTCGTCGGGTGCCTTCCTGAACGACTTCACGGACAGGGTGGCGGACGTCTCCATGCTCGTGGGCTACGGCTACGCCTACGGCTCCTCTCCTTTCTGGGGCTTCGTGGCGTGCATAGGTGCCTTGTTAACGGCCGCAGTAAGGCTGGCCGGCAAGGTGGCGGGAGCAAAGATGTACTACGGGGGTATAATGTCAAAACCCGTGCGGATGTACACCCTCATCTTCTCCGTGCCGCTCGTTCTCCTCCTGCCCGCTCTGCCCGTGGCTAAGTACACCCTCGTGATCGTGGCTTTGGGTAGTTTTATAACCGTTTTGCAAAGGACATGGTGGATCTTGCGGGAACTATCCTGAGGGTACCCCAGTCGGCCAGACTCCTTCTGGCCTTTATATTTGTAGCCCTGATCTTGGCGAGTGTTCTGACCTATCTCCTCAGGAACGTCCTGCCGAAAGACCTGTACACGGACCTGAAGAACCGTATAAGGGCGTGGTGGCTCATGGTACTCGTTCAGGTCGTGGTGGTCAGCATACATCCGAAGGGCAGTATCCTCCTGTTCGCCTTCGTCAGCTTCTGGGCTTTGAAGGAGTACTTTACCGCTATACGGATAAGGCCGGAGGAGAGGCTCGCCCTCTTCGTGGCCTTCTTCGTTATCCTCCCCCTCAACTACCTATGGATATGGACGGAGTGGTACGTCATGTTCCTGATATTCGTACCGGTGTACGGTTTCCTCAGTATACCCTTCTTCCTCCTCATGGGGAAGAACCCCAGGGGGTTTACGGTGTCGGCGGGCAGGATACACTGGGGACTCATGGCCTTCGTCTACGGTATAGGCCATATAGCCTATCTGGTTAACCTCCGCCACCTCTACGACCTCAACGCCCCTTACAACGGCCTCACCCTGATGATGTTCCTCATCTTCGTGGTTGAGATGAGCGACGTCTTCCAGTACGTCTTTGGCAAACTCTTCGGCAGGCGTAAGGTGTGGCCCTCTATAAGCCCCGGAAAGACGTGGGAGGGTCTTATCGGTGGGATAGCAACGGCCGTCCTTCTGGGGTACCTATTCCGGTTCTTAACCCCCTTCTCCCCCCTTGAGAGCGTCCTCGTGTCCTTCCTCATAACCTCCCTCGGCTTCATCGGTGGCGGTGTGATGTCCGCCGTAAAGAGGGACCTGGGCAAAAAGGACTTCGGGTACGTCCTCCCCGGTCACGGTGGCATAATAGACCGTATAGACTCCCTCTGCTGGGCCGCCCCCGTCTACTTCCACTACATCGCCTACTTCCACGGCCATTACCTTCTGATAACGGGGACTAAGAGTTGATGAGGGGATTGCTCTTTCTGTGGGGGTTTGCCGAGGCCACTCTGTTCTTTGTAGTTCCGGATGTCCCCGTAAGTTTTCTGGCCACCGGAGGGGTAAAACGGGCTTTAACCGGAGCAGTATGGGTAACTTTTGGAGCCGTTCTTGGTGGGGTGCTAATGTACTCCCTCGCTGCGGTATGGCCCGATACCGTCCTTGCTGTAGTTGAGAAGGTCCCGGCCGTATCAACGGCCATGGTGGAGGGGGTACGGAGTCAGGTTCAGCATATGGGAGCGTGGGCCATGTTTAAGGGGGCGTTCTCCGGTGTCCCCTACAAGGTATACGCCTCCATCTTCGGAGCGGTCCGTTTTAACTTCCTGCTTTTTCTCCTCCTGAGCTTTCCGGCGAGGCTCCTGAGGTTCGTCTTAGTTGCCCTCCTTATAAGCGCTATGGCGAGGATCGTCCCGAAACGCCTTCACATCCCCCTTCTTGCCGCCGGATGGACGATTTTTTACCTCCTATTCTGGTACCTCATGCCATGGTAAGGGAACTGATATTCGCCCTTATCGTCAGACCCTTCGTAATGTTCTTCATAGGTGTAAGGAAGGTGGGGGAGTTAAAGTTACCCGAAGGTCGGTTTATTATCGTTTCCAACCACGCCAGCCACGTTGACACCCTCGTCCTCCTTTCCATTCTACCACTCAGAAGGCTCAAGGAAGTAAGGCCGGTCGCCGCAGCCGACTACTGGACGAAGAATAAACTGGTGTACGCCATTGTCTCCTTCCTCTTTAACATCCTGCCCATACCGAGGAGGCCGTCCGTAAGGAACAACCCCCTCAGGATCATGGAGAAGGCACTTGATGAGGGGTACTCTCTGATCGTGTACCCGGAAGGGACCCGTGGGTACGGCGAGAGCGTTGGCCCGTTTAAGAGCGGTGTCGCCCACCTCATAAAGAGGCGTCCGGACGTGACCGTTATACCCGTCTTCATAGAGAACACCTGGAACGTGCTGCCCAAAGGCCATCCGGTACCCGTTCCCCTCTTCGTGAGTGTGGCCATAGGCGAGCCTCTGAAGTTCACCGGAGAGGAAGACAGGGAGGAGATCCTGAACGCCCTCTACCGGGCGGTCGTGGACCTTAGGACGAGGTTAAACTGACGGAAAGCACATACAATACTGGGCGATCTGCCGTACAATCGTATTTATGAAAAGATTAACGCTTTTACTGATACTGCCCGCGCTTTCGTGCATGCCGGGTGGATGCCAGCAGAAGATCGCCGAGAAGGTGGCCGAAAAGGCCGTGGGGTCACAGGGTGGTGGTAAGGTAGACCTTAACGTGGGATCCGGTTCGGTGAATATAACCGGAGATATGAAGGATATCGTATATCCGGGCGCCAGGGTGGAGGCCACGTACGAGGCGGAGGATGGGAAGGCTATGGCCATGTCCACGGACAAATCACCGGAGGAGGTGGCGGCGTTCTACGTTAAGAAGTTCGGAAAACCTGCCATGAAGGCCATGCAGGAGAACAGTATATCCATGGTATGGGAGGACGGTCTGTCCGTGACGGCAGTGGCCGATAAAGATGGCGGTATTACCCGTATCATGGTCGGCCGTAGTACCAGGTAAAGCAACCGGGGGCGATTTCCCCGTTAGAATACGTCCATGCTCCTGATATTAGGATACGCCTACGACATCTTTAACATGGGCTACTCTCCGTGGGAGATGGAAGGGATAGCCCAGCCCGATTACACCTTTTACTCCTCCGTCTTCAACTACGCCGCCGGCACGTACGGTGGGGTACTGGGAGGAAACTACAGGGAATACGGGGCAAGGTTAAAGTTCTTTACGTCCGGAAGCATGACCATGACGGACGAGAACGGGGACTCCATAGGGGTTTTCTCCTCCAACTTCGTCGCCCTTGACGGTCTTTACGCCTTTTCCTTCAGGGACGTAAAGGTGAAGGCAGGTCCCTCTCTGAGGTACGCATCCCTATCGCCGAAGATCAGGGGTATAGCCGTCGCGGTCGTACTGTACGCCTACCGGGACTTCACCAAAGACTGGGGATACTTCAACGTTTACGCCTCAGTGGACGGCGTGGGATACGAGGCCCTTCCGGTCGGCCTGAAACGGACTCCCACGTCCTTCAGGGCGTACGCCGGCGGTAAGGTAAGGTACTCCCATCTGGTGGGACGAATTCAGGGGGGGTACTACTCCGTAGGTGGCCCGGCCATATCCGGATCCGTAGGGTTAGAGTACGACCTCTTACAGTTCAGGGTAGGGTACGATTCCCATTACGCTTCCCTCTACGGTGGATACGGAAGGGACAGGATAGCCGGCTCCTACTTCCTCATAGGACTGAACTACCGTAACTTCACCTTCTCTTACGCTTACAACCCTCTGGGTCTCTTCGGGGACAGGCACGTGGTAGGTATAGCGTACAACAGATGAAGGTCGTTGTGGCCCTCGGAGGGAACGCCCTCCGGAAGAAAGGTGAGGGTTTTGATTACGAGACCCATTACGAAAACGCCCTGCTGACCTTCAGAAAACTTGCCGAGAGCGGTTTCTTCTCCCCCGAAAGGAAGGTGATCGTAACCCACGGCAACGGTCCTCAGGTGGGCATGGAGTTCATGCGGCACTTCCTGACGAGGGACCGGTATCCGATGTACCCCCTTCACGCTCTCACGGCCTCCACTCAGGGGTGGATAGGTTACATCCTGGAGCAGGCCCTCAGGAAGGTACTTATGGAGTGGGGAATATCCCGCGAGGTGGCGACGGTGGTGACCTTAGTTGAGGTATCGCCGGACGACCCCGCCCTCAAAAACCCGGAAAAGCCCATAGGGGAGTTCATGAGCCGGGAGAGGGCAATGGAGTTATCCATACTTACCGGACTCCCGGTTAAGGAGGATGCCAACAGGGGGTGGAGGCTGGTCGTGGGTTCTCCCCGTCCCTTGAGGGTCATAAACTCCCGGATAATAGGCGCCCTCGCCGAGGTGGGGGTTGTCGTGATAGGCGTGGGGGGAGGCGGCATCCCCGTGACGGGTAAACTTTCCGGTGTGTCGGCTGTAATAGACAAGGACAGGGCCAGCTCCCTTCTGGCCAGAGAGGTGGGGGCAGATGCCCTTTATATCCTCACTCAGGTTCCCTTCGTGTACGTGAACTACGGAAAGCCCACTCAGAAACCTTTACGGAAGGTGCGGGTGAAGGATCTGGAGAGGTACATGGAGGAGGGACACTTCGCCCCCGGCAGCATGCTTCCGAAGGTGGAAGCCGCCGTAGATTTCCTTAAAAACGGAGGGAAAAGGGTGGTAATAACCTCTCCGGATTACCTCCCGGAGACCGAAAGGGGGGATGCCGGCACGGTCGTCCTGCCATGAGGAACCTCGTTAGACGATCTCTTTCCGACCCCTACCTCCCGATCCTTCTGGCCGTATTCGTCTTCTCCCGGATATTTCTCCGTATTGTACTCGGAGTAAGGTTTGATATGTCCTCCCTCACGTGGGCATGGCAACTCCTTGACCCCGCATGGTTGAAGTCCGATCCCCTGACCTCAATATGGTACATGCACATGCAACCTCCCCTCTTCAACCTCCTCACCGCCTTCGCCCTCAGGACACCCTTCCCCTCCGTCCTACTTGACGCCCTTTTCCTGACGTTCGGATTCCTCATTACGGTTATCCTCTACAGGCTGGCCCTACAACTCGGACTTTCCCGTCCCCTTTCGGCCATAGCCGTGGCCGTGGTATTCGTCCTCAACCCCTCATCTTTCCTTTACGAGACCTGGTACTTCTACACCTACCCCGTCCTATTTCTCACGGCTCTTTTCTCTCTCCTCCTCATCAGAGCCATTCGTAACCCTACGTTCTGGCGGCTGACTTCAGCCCTATCCGTCTTAACGGTGATCACCCTCACCCGGTCCAGCTATCACCTGATAACGTTCATTATCGTGGGGCTGGCTCTGGTGTGGTTTCTCAGGGAAAAGTGGAGAACAGTTATCCTCGCGGTTGCAATAACCTCTCTCCCTACCTTCCTATGGTACTTCCGGAATTACGTTATGTTCGGCACCTTCTCCCCCACCAGCTGGACGGGTATGAATCTCACCCGTCTCGTATGGAACATGCCCGGCTGGGGAGAGGGGAGGTTCAGGGAACTCCACAGGCAGGGGATCGTATCTTCCCTTATGACTACCTACCCCTTCTCTCCTCCCGATGTGTACGTTCGGCTTCTGAGTTTCAAAGAGCGCACAGGTGTGAAGGTCCTGGACTCCTTTTACGAGCCGACTACGGGGGGTCCCAACTACAACCACGCCGTCTATCCCGTGGTCTCCGGGGTGCTTCTCAGGGACAACATCAACCTCGCACGGCGTTATCCGTACGTTTACATCCGGGCCGTGGCATCCGCCTTTAAGAACTTCACGTATCCCCCCTACGCCTACGTGTATATGGGAAGGTTTTACCTTCTCTTTGATGAGAACAACCTGCGAATATTTCACAGTCTTAACCCCTTTCTGCGGGTTTACGACCTCCTCTACGGATGGCCGGGGAAAAAGTTTCCGGGTATAACCGTCCTCCTCCTCATTATGGCCTTTCTTTTACTTCTTCCCCGTCTTCTGAAACGGCCGGAGACAGGGGTTCTGAGCCTGTTCCTGCTCTACCTGATAGGCGTACACACCGCCTTTGAGAGGAGGGAGAACATGAGGTTCAGGTTCCAGTTTGAGGCCGTTCTTGTACTTCTGACCGTGTCCGGGATCACCCAACATAACAGGGAAAAAGGGCGGGGAGGGGGAAAGGGGTCCTTTACCTGATCATCACCCTCCTGAAAGAACCGTTCCCGTACCTTACGAAGTAAATACCCGGCTCCAGAGTGACCGTTGAGTTGCCAACGATCCTGCCGCTGACGTCGTAGACCGCAACTATACCGTTAGACGGGCGGGTATCACCCATCTCTTCGTTATCTAAAGGGGCGTATCCTCCCTCCTTACTTTTGCCTTTGCAGTTATCGTTTCCGAGTATGGACCAGCATCCACCGTCTCCGGTACACCTACAGATTTAACCTTATCCAGATCTTCCTTTACGCTTAGCAAAACCGAGTAGTTACCCCGGTTTATCTCCTCCTCTATCTCCGATATGTGAACGTACAGATCCTCGTATATCTCTCCCAGACCTTCATAGAAGTTCGGAGACAGAGGGCATACTCCCATCCTCTCCACTTCCACCCTCGCCTGGCGTATCCGCTCTGCTATGGCGGATATATCGCTTGCACCCACAACTATCAGCAACATATCCACCTCCTTACGTCCCCTTTGTCCTTGGTCTCGCGAGGTAAAGGGGTTAAACCCTCACGGGTCCCCCTCCCCATGCAACGGAATAATGGCCGATTTTTTAAAAATATCAAGTAAGAGGGTAGATTTTTGTAAAATTTATGAGTTTCGCCTTCCACCTTTGTTGATATGAAAGCAGGATTGAACACAGTACTTTCGCGGTCCGGGCAATGAAGGATTAGAATTGATGGATTTACACTGATCAAGACAACTCAAGGATTGAAAAATGCCCCTACCTCAGGGCCTTACACCCTGAGAATAGGGGCATGATGAAAAAAATCATCACCGCCCTTATGGT
>WFXS01000023.1 GCA_015490465.1 Caldifarciminota bacterium | reverse complement strand
ATATTAGGGTTCAGTGTGGAAGAAATTAGACTTCTGATATTACGAAATGAAAAATATAAACGCCTTATCAATTCTTCATATCCCTAAATATCACCACCGCGTCCGCACCTCGTGGGGTCAGGGGAGAACAGGAAAGGGGCGATCCAGTCTTTCTAAGTACTTTTCAACCATCCCGCCTTCTAAAAGGCCATGGGTGAAATCCGCCCCCCTTCGTAAATTGTACCGACGGAAGCCCGGTTTAACGGGACCGTTATATCAGGTTGGATAGAATCTCCCTGAAGGCAAGGAATAAGGTGTCGGAAGGTAAATTTTCAATACGCAGGGAAAGGAACAGATAGAGGACGTAAACCGCAAGGAACAGAAGTCCCCGCCTCCTGCCGAGCAGATTCCCCCGGCTGACCATCGTAAAGAACAGGAACATCGTCGTGGTTAAAAGCAGGAAGATGGCGTCAAATACCGCCCTCCCGGGCAGGTCTATAGGACGTATTACCGCACTCAAACCGAGGATCATGGCGACGTTAAAGATGTTGGATCCGGAGACGTTCCCTATCGCGATGTAAGGGTTCCCCCGTATAGCCGCAACCGTAGAGGTGGCGAGCTCCGGCAGAGACGTTCCCACGGCGAGTACGAAAAGTCCCACGAAAACTTTACTGAGACCGAGGGTATCGGCTATGCCCACGGCCCCGTTAAGCGCCCACGTGGAGCCGGCGGCAAGGGCCACACTTCCGGCCACCACCTTAACCAGAGAGGAGGGGAGGGTACCCCTGACATCTCCATCCACCAGTTCACCCCCGTGGGAACGGAAAAGGGTGACGTACATATAAACGGCGAAGAAGAGCAGAAGGATCAAACCCTCCAACCTTGACAGGAACGCCCTCTCACCGGAAGGCAGAAACATCAGGGCCACTAAAAGTACGACGAGCAGGAGGTTAGCCGGTATCTCCCTCCTCAGGATGAGGGCGTGCCTCTTTATGGGCGATATGAGGGCGGTTATCCCCAGTATCAGAAGGATATTGGCTATGTTGGAACCCACTATGTTCCCCACCGTGATACCGGACTCCCCCCTTACGCTGGCCAGAACGTTTATGACCAGCTCCGGCAGAGAGGTACCGAAAGCCACGACCGTAAGGCCGACCACTATCTCCGGTATACGGAGCCTCCGGGAAAGGTAAACGGCACCCTCCAACAGGTAATCCGCTCCCTTTATGAGAACCGCAAGCCCTACCACCACGAGTACGATATCCTTCATCACCCCCATACCGAAAGTGTAAATTTTAAATCCGAACGGTGAACGGGAACTACTCCTCCTTTGGCCTGAGGGTGGGCAGGGGTATCACGTCCCGGATATTCTCCGAACCGGTTATGAGCATGAAGATACGGTCCAGACCAAGGCCGAGGCCTCCCGTGGGGGGCATACCGTACTCAAGGGCGGTTATGAAGTCCCAGTCCACGTCCTCCGGAAGTTCCTCGTCTTTGGCAAACTTGCGCAGCTCCACCTCCTCAAGTAGCCTTCGCTTCTGGTCAAGGGGGTCGTTCAGCTCGGAGAAGGCGTTCGCCACCTCCATACCCGCGACGAACAGCTCAAACCTCTCAACCACGCCCTCTTTTTCCCTGTGTTTCCGGGCAAAGGGAGAGAGTTCAAGGGGGTGGTCCATCACGAAGGTGGGATCCGTGAGGTGGTCCCCGACGAAGTGATCAAATAGTTTGTCGTAGAGTTTGGCCCTCGTGGGATTCTTTACCTTTATGCCCTCCCTCCGGGCAACTTCCATCAACTTCTCGTAGGGAGCCTTCAGTACGTCAAAGCCGAGTTTCTCGTTCAGGACATCAACGAAACTCACCCTCTTAAAGGGTCTTCTGGCGTTTATCTTTTTCCCCCTGTACTCAAACTCCTCCTCGCCACCCGTCAGGAGCTTCACCATGGTGTTGAAGTACTCCTCGGTAAGGTCCATGACGTCGTTGTAATCCCAGTAGGCGGCGTAGGCCTCAAGGGCGGTAAACTCCGGGTAATGGGTGGCGTCTATACCCTCGTTCCGGAAGTTCTTACCTATCTCGTATATGCGGGAGAACCCCCCCACTAAAAGTTTCTTCAGGGATAACTCCGTGGCTATGCGGAGGTAGAGGTCAGTTTCAAGGGCGTTGGAGTAGGTTTTAAAGGGTCTGGCCGTAGCCCCTCCGTATATGGGTTGCAGTATAGGTGTCTCCAGTTCAACGAACCCCCTGTCCTCAAAAAATCGTCGGGTCTCTTTCAGAAAGAGGTAGCGACGGTAGAAGTGCTTGCGGGCCTCAAGGTTTGATATGAGGTAAAGGTACCTCTGCCTGTACTTCAACTCCGGATCCTGTATGCCGTGCCACTTCTCCGGCAAAGGATGGAGGGACTTGACGAGGAGAGTTAACCTCTCCACTAATACGGTAGGCTCCCCCGTCTTCGTCCTGATCGTCTCCCCCTCAACTCCTATAACGTCCCCTATGTCTACGAGCTTTTCGTAAATCTTGGCGGGATTCTTGCTTCCCTCGTACCTCTCAAGGTCCAAACCAACGAAGAAGTCCTCGGGGGTCTTCCCCCTCTGGATCATTATCTGGATATCGGTGAAATCTCCCCGTAGGTGGGAGAATATGAGCTTCCCGAAAGGCCGCTTCGTCATCACCCTTCCGGCTATCCTGACCCTCAGACCCTCCCGGAAGTTCTCTTTTAACTCGTCCACGGTATGGGTGGGGTCGTAGCGGTAAGGGTAGTCCACCCCAAGGGACCTCAGAAGCTCCAGCTTCTTTAAACGTACTTCGTACTCGGAGGAAGCCATAGGCGGCGATTGTAAGGCGGACAATTTAAGTAAATTTCCAACCGTTTTCTCCGGTTGATAGAGGCTTCAGATATATCCTGCATAAACCGACAAGTTGAAATTCGGCTATAAACCATCTCGTTTTTGCGTGGAGCGTAGACCGCACTTTTTACATGGGCGATTACGGGGACGTTTGATAGAAGGCCGATCAATAAGCGGAAGGAGTAATTTCCCGAAAACAGCGAATATCCCGGGAGAGACGTTTCAGACCAACGACGAAGATCCCGATTATCCCCACGACTTTGTAAATCCAGCGTTAAGAGGTTCGTCAGTTTTCAGGCACGTACCACCACCGGTGTTTTACGCGGTCGGGCAGGAAGCCTGTTTCCATAAGTTCCCCGTTATGGGCCGGAGAATAGCTAGCCCGCGCCCACTCCAGATCTATCCATCTGCACCTTCCAGACTTTACCAGCTCCGCCCACCCGTGCATCACGTATTCAAAGACGGGGCAGATCTCGTACTTCGTTATGTCGTGGCCTTCGTTCACAACGCCAGTTAAGGCAAGGAGATCTAACCGGAGTTCGTCTATAAAGCCTATCCGGCCCTCCGGGTCGTACCCATCTCCCTGCAGACGGTATACGGCATCCCCCATCACGCCCCACCCCGGCACGCACCTATCCTCTGGCTCATCCGGAGGCTCAATCTCTCCCAACCGCCCGTACTTCACTTTCATCCTCCGCCAACTTCCACTTTGGCCGATGTGCGGTTCCCTTCCTTGATATAAGGGGACATAATGGAATTCTGCGGTCGCGTTTAAAAGGGAAGTGAAGGTATCTCATCGGTTTTCCTTCTCCCCGCAACTTCCCTCTTTGTATCTCACTTCCCGGTGGCCGATTTCGGCGGCTTCCCCAGTATAATAACCGCTATGCTCTACCACTTCCTTATTGTAAGCTCCGAAGGAACCCATAAGGCCTTAGATCTACCGATATGGACGGTGATACCGTTTGTAGGGCTACTGCTCACGATCGGGGTGATGTCCTTCATAGCCGCCAACTATCCCCACAACCGACTGGCGCACATGTGGGAGAACAACAACTACAAGTTAGCGATAGCGACGCTGTGGGCGATACCGGTGCTGATCCTGTTTGCGTACCTTGGGGAGTGGAAACCGATTCTGCACAGCCTTGAGGAGTACTTCGCCTTCATAGTACTGATCTTCGCCCTCTTTGCCA
>WFXS01000022.1 GCA_015490465.1 Caldifarciminota bacterium | reverse complement strand
TGGCAAAGAGGGCGAAGATCAGTACTATGAAGGCGAAGTACTCCTCAAGGCTGTGCAGAATCGGTTTCCACTCCCCAAGGTACGCAAACAGGATCAGCACCGGTATCGCCCACAGCGTCGCTATCGCTAACTTGTAGTTGTTGTTCTCCCATATGTGCGCCAGCCTGTTGTGGGGATAGTTGGCGGCTATGAAGGACATCACCCCGATCGTGAGCAGTAGCCCTACAAACGGTATCACCGTCCACAGAGGCAGCGGTATCGCCCCATGCCCGTCAGCCGCAGAGAGCAAAAAGTTCAGAACCATGACGGGGATTATAGAAGGGAAGTGTTCGTTTTTCCATACGGACAGATCTTCGGATATAAACGCAAAACGGGGGTAGAATCCCACCTATGCGCATAGGTATCATAGGAGGCTCAGGAATTTACAATCTGGATGGTTACGACATCCTTGACAGGAGGCATATCCTTAAAACGCCGTGGGGTGAGCCTTCCGCCGACTACATAATCGCCGGCAAGGACGGCCTTGAGTTCGTCTTCCTCGCCCGCCATGGCAAGAACCACGATATACCCCCTCACCGCATACCCTACAGGGCCAACATGTGGGGCTTCAGGCTCCTTGAGGTGGACCGCATATTCGCCATATCCGCCGTCGGGGCCGTCAACCCGGATCTTGAGGTGGGGGACGTCGTCATACCGGACCAGCTCCTTGACATGACCCGCACCCGTGGCCAGATAACCTACTACGAGGGAAAGTTCACCCCCGACGGGGAGTTTGAGCATCCGGGCAAGGGTAAGGACAGGGTGTACCACGCCTTAAAGGAAAAGAAGGTGGTACATATAGACGTCACTTATCCCTTTGACCCTCAGGGTAGGGAAGTGGCCTTTCAGGTTCTTTCAAAGGCCGACCTTAAAGTCGTACCCAAGGGTACGTACGCAGCGATGGAAGGGCCGAGGTTGGAGACGGCGGCGGAGATAAGGGCGCTCCGCATATTGGGGGCTGACTTAGTGGGTATGACGGCCGTACCGGAGGCCTTCCTTGCGAGGGAGCTGGAGATGTGTTATACTCTCATAACCGTAGTCACCAACATGGCAGCCGGCATATCCCCCACGAAGCTGACGACGGAGGAGGTCCTTCAGGTCTCCTCAAGCAGGAAGCAGAAAATAATTGACCTGATCTACGAGATAGCGAAGAGACTGCCCGAGGACCTGCCTCCGGAGTGTGGGGAGGCCCTGAAGGGGGCGATAATGTAGGACGCAAACTTACATCATGCTTAGAATTGAAGGGCGATGTTTTTACTGATCGCTGCTCTGGATTATCAAGATCTGAAAAAGGCCTACGAGAAGTCCTACATGTACGAGGCCAAGGGCCGCTACGCCGACGCCATAAAGGCCTTCATGCCCGTATACGAGGCCTACCCCAACGCGTACACCCCCAACCTCCGCCTCGGATGGCTCTACTACCTCGCCCGCAAGTACGCCAACTCGGAGTATCACTACAAGAAGGCCATAAAGGCCGCCCCCTACGCCGTTGAGCCGCTCCTCGGCCTCTCCCTCCCTTACATGGCCCAGGAGAGGTGGAAGGACGTAGAGAGCCTGATGAACAAGGTCCTGGAGAAGGACTACTACAACTACTACGGCAACCTCCGGCTGTGCTACGCCCTAAGGCACCTGCGGAAGTACTCCCATGCCGAGAAGGTGGCCCGGAAGATGCTCGCCCTGTATCCAACGGACGTGGCCTTCCTCAACGAGCTGGCCCTCGCCCTGTACTATCAAGGAAAGAAGAAGGATGCCATGGCGATATTCGCGGACGTACTCATACTGGATCCGGACAACCCCACAGCGAGGAGGTTCCTGAAATGATCCTGCTCTTCGCTATAGGCGGATTGGAGGTGGGGGGACTTACGGGCTTATCCCTATCCAACTTCTCCGACCGATGGGGAAGGGGAACGGCCGTTGGGGCCGTTCTGGATCTAAAGCGTCCCCTTCTGGGGTTCTCCGTTCTATCCTACAGGTCGCCTTCCATACCCTTTAAGGAGATGGACTTTACCTTCTCCTACAGGTTCGGCTTTCAGGGAGGGGTGGTGTACTCCATCGGGGGACACTACATCCTCAGCGATTACCCCTTCTCAAACAACACCCTGATACTCTTCGGTGGCTTCGGAGATTACTCCTACCTATCCTCCTTTGAGGCCGGGGCCTCCTACTCCATGTACGGCGGGGACCTGTCCTACGGTGTGCTTCAGGTCTCGGTTAGTGCGGGCCGGCTCATAAATCCCAGAGGGTGGCTTGACGTCTTCGCCTTTCTGTCGCAGGTATCCGATACCTCCACCTTTCACCTATCCCGACCTATCTTTCCCTCGGTAGGGGTAAGTTTTAAACTCCTCCTCGGTCACCTTACTCCTTACGTGGGGGTTTGGTTGGGGGAGCAGTTCCTGACCGTGAAGTGGTACGGCCTGGTCGCGTACGCTTACCCTCACGTATACAGAGGCGGGGCCTTCGCCGGTCTCACCGCGGATGTGTCCGGGATCCGTCCGGGAATCCATTTGACCTACGACAGGATGTGGGATCCCGTACTGAGAAGGAGCTCCACCCGTTTCGGTTTGACCTTCAGTGCTACCGCGTCCCCTTCCATATAATTTATGGACGATGAAAACGGGCGGCAAGTTGATGAAACTCGCCATCAGCGACGAGGGGTTCATCTTTGACCCCGAAACGGGGAACTCCTACACCACCAACCCCACAGGCCTCCTGATCCTGCGGATGCTCAAGGAGGGGAAGGGTGAGGAGGAGATAGTCAAGGCCCTTACGGAGGAGTTCGGGGCCGAAGAGGAGGAGGCCCGACGGGACCTGTACGACTTCCTTGAGCAGCTTAGGGCTTACGGTTTGGTGGAGGGAGTATGATAAGGGTAGCCGTATCCGGCATAAACGCCGTAGATAACCCCGGACCGGGGGTCGGTATAGCCAAGGGCATAAGGGAGAGCGGCCTTGAGGTTGAGATATACGGCCTCGCGTACGACTCCATGGATCCGGGCATATACATGAAGTGGCTCTTCTCCCGCAGTTTCATCATGCCCTACCCCTCCGAGGGGGAGGAGGTCTTCCTCCAGAGGCTCCTGTACATAAAGCACAACTACGGCCTTGACGTCCTCGTCTCCGCCTTGGACGCGGAGCTGCCCCTCCTGATAAAGGCGGCGGACCGCCTCCAGACCTACGGCATCAGGACCTTCCTTCCCACCTACGAGCAGTTCAAGTTGAGGGCCAAAGACCGCCTACCAGAGGTCGCCGAGAGGATAGGGGTGAAGGTACCGGAGACGAGGGTGGTCTCCTCCTACGAGGAGTTGGTGAAGGCCACCAACGACCTCGGCTTCCCCGTGATGGTCAAGGGGATATTCTACAAGGCCAAGAAGGCCTACAACGTAGGGGAGGCGACCGCCCACTTCAACGAGATAGTTAGCGAGTGGGGTTATCCGGTGATAGTGCAGAAGGTCGTACAGGGTGAGGAGATGAACGTCGTAGGCCTCGGCGACGGCGAGGGCGGTCACTACGGCCTCGTAGCCATAAAGAAACTGTGGATAACCAGCCTCGGAAAGATATGGACGGGCGTCACCGTCCACAACGAGAACCTCCTGAAGGCCACGGAGAGGTTCGTAGGCGAGTTCAAGTGGAGGGGAGGATTTGAGTTTGAGTGCATAGTGTCCGGAGAGGACATATACCTCATAGAGATCAACCCCCGCTTCCCCGCCTGGGTGTACTTCTCGGCAGGGGTGGGGGTGAACCTACCGGCCCGCCTCCTGAAGGCCGCCCTCGGCCTTGACGTGGAGAGGGACTGGGATTACGAGGCGGGTAAGCTCTATGTGCGCTATACCGACGACCTGGTCGCCGATATGGCCATGTTTCAGAGCATAGTCCTGAAAGGGGAGGTATGAGATGGCTCGCAGGTACGAGAAACCCGTAATACACCGCCTCCATATGGGACACACCAACAAGTTCGGCTTTGCGTCCCCCTACGGGGCGAAGGTCAGAAAGAGCATAGACGGTGTCCCCATAGAGGAGCTGGTGAGTCGGTTCGGTTCCCCCCTCTTCGTCTTCTCGGAGAGGAGGCTAAGGCAGAAGTTCAGGGAGGTGAAGAACGCCTTCACCCTCCGCTACCCCCACGTTGAGTTTTCCTGGTCCTACAAGACGAACTATCTGGACGCCATAGTCGCCATCCTCCACAGCGAAGGGGCCACGGCCGAGGTCGTATCGGAGTTTGAGTACGAGAAGGCCCGGAGGATGGGGATACCCGGCCCCAAGATCATATACAACGGTCCCTACAAGCCCATAGACTCCCTTAGGGTGGCCGTCTCGGAGGGCGCCCGCATAAACATAGACACCTTTGAGGAGATAGCCGACTTGGAGAGGGTGGCCGACGAGGTGGGGAAGCGCCCCAAGGTCGCCATAAGGGTAAACATGGACACGGGCATATACCCCCGTTGGAGCAGGTTCGGTTTCAACTACGAGAGCGGTCAGGCGTGGGACGCCGTAAAGCGGATAGCCCTCGGCGGGAAGTTGGACCTCATCGGGTTGCACTGCCACATGGGGACCTTCATCCTCAAGCCGGAGGCCTACGAGATAGAGACCCGGAAGTTGGTTGAACTCGCCTACCGCATAGAGGACGAGTTCGGCTTCAAGATAGAGTACATAGACGTCGGAGGGGGCTTCCCATCCCGGAACAGGCTCAAGGGCATATACCTTCCCCCCGAAGTGGCCGTACCGCCCATAGAGGAGTACGCCGAGAGGATAACGACGGCCCTCCTCAACAACCTGCGACCGGGGGACTATCCCCTGCTCATCTTGGAGAGCGGGAGGGCGATAGTGGACGAGGCCGGCTTCCTCATAACCACCGTCCACGCAACCAAGAGGCTCCCCGACGGCCGCAGGGGGTACGTCCTTGACGCGGGGGTGAACGTACTCTTTACGGCCTTCTGGTATCACTTCAACGTTGAGGTGGACAGGGAGGTTTCGGGTGCGGCCGAGCCGTGCGTCCTGTACGGTCCCCTGTGCATGAACATAGACGTCGTGGAGGACAGGGCGCACCTACCACCCTTACCCCGTGGGACCCGTCTGATCCTCTCCCCCGTCGGGGCCTACAACGTCACCCAGTGGATGCAGTTCATCCGCTACCGGCCGGCCGTCGTCCTCATAGGTGAGAACGGGGAGGTGGACCTCATCAGGGAGGCGGAGGACATCAGCGACATCGTCTCGCGCGAGAGGGTACCGGAGAGGCTCAAACCCAAGAGTTGAGGGACGTATATACCGCCATACTCCGGGCCTACTCCGGGATCTTCTTCAACCCCTCCGTACGCTTCGGGGGCATCCTCCTCCTCCTGACCTTCCTGAACCCCAACATGGGGATCGCCGGCCTGGTGTCCGTACTCTCGGCCTACGCCTTCGCCAGGGTGGTGGGCTTCAGGGAGCGGTTCCTCCGCCTGGACTACTACATCTACAACCCCCTCCTCGTAGGTCTGGCCCTGGGGTACCTCTTCCGGATCGGACCCTTGAGCTTCCCCTTCTTCATCCTCGCCGGGGTCCTGACCTTCCTCCTGACCTACTCCCTCTCCAACTTCTCCTGGTACTACCTCCGCCTGCCCGTCTTGAGCCTACCCTTCGTCATCGCCGTACTCCTACTCTACCTCGCCTCCCTGCGATTCACCAACCTCTTCGTCCTAAGCCTCTACCCCAAAC
>WFXS01000021.1 GCA_015490465.1 Caldifarciminota bacterium | reverse complement strand
GGGTAACGTGATACTCTTTGGGTAAGAGGCAGCTCAAGGAAAACTCAAATCCCTCTTCAACGTCCCTACCCATCCATACCAGGTCTTTGAAATTGTTCGTTCTGCGCTTTATAGCCCGCTCAACATCCTCGTGCAGAAGGTCCTTTATAAAATTAAAAACATCAAGAAAATTACTTTTTCCTGAAGCATTCGGGCCTATAAGAATGTTAAAATTCTTTAAATAGGCGTATATCCATTTGAGACTACGGAAATGCCGCACCTTAATTTTGAAAAACATCTCCTCATTCTAAACCCGACCCGGGGAATAGAACCAGTAGTTTCGCGCTTATATAGGGACGAGTGGGTTACGTTGGGGCTGAAGGGCGACTCTAACGAGCCAGTGTAATCGCCGCCGAAGTTTGTGGAGAGATAAACGTACCTCTGCCATCTGTTTCTTATGCCAAAGAAACTCTGAAGTCGCCTCTACACGACCCCTTCCTGCCCTCATCAGGGCGGTTAGAATTTCTTTTGTCAAGTTCCCGTTTTCAGGGTAGAGTATCGCCGGGTAGGGACCTTTTCAATCCTTAAGGTGGCTTAATCAGCGTAAACCCATCAATTCTAAATCTTCAACGCCCAGGCCACAAAAGTACTGGTACTACTACTTCACCACATCTGCAGAGATAGATTTTTGCCCCATACCTCACCTTAAGTGATTAAATTACTGATGTTCAAAAAAAAATTAATTGTATTAGACTTTAATGCTGTTTGACATCGGGGGGATGACAGCTCTATTCTACTTTTCCAAAAGGAGGTAGAGGTATGAGAAAGGTTGCTCTCATCTTAGCAACGGCCTACGTGCTTTTCGGGGCAGCGTTCGCTCTCTACCCCAAGAGGGTGGAGGCGAAGGAAACACCCTATAAAGTTCTGGAGAGGGTAGACCTACCGGGTATGAGATACGTACGGCTCAAGGTTGATAACCCTCCTTTCTCTCTTAAAGGACTTTTTAGAGATCCCGGTGATGATATACCACCTGGCGCCTGCGATGGATGCGGCCCATGTCCTGAAGGCTGTGGTAGCGGAAACGTCTGCAAATTTAGCTACGCCTACATGGATTGCTGGCCCGGAACGTGCATAATCGTTTGCGTGTATGGATGTACAAAATGCGAACCTATAGATCCAGATGAGCCTAACGCTTGCTCTTCCAATTCACCTGGACAATCCCTCAATTCCGAGAAAAATAAAGAAAATAGAACCGAAACGTACAGGGGCCCGGTTGTGGTGTACGATGTCGGAGGACGAGTAGTATGGCATGGTCAGTGGAGTGGGAATCTCCCGCACCTGCCCAGAGGTGTGTATGTGGTCAGGTCTCCGGACGGAAAGTTTACGAAAAGAGTGGTAGTTAGGTAGGCAATGCCCTCACAAAGGGATGGATGTTAGACCTACGCCCTCGTGGGGGGGGAAGTATCGTTTCGGGAGGGGACACCGTAAGGCTCTCCCCTCCCCCTCCCTCCGGTAAGTACAACTTCTTAGTCGGGTGCAACGGCGGTTTCTTCGTAGTGGAGTGGTACAGGAGGAGGGTGCGGTACTACACCCCGGACGGAAAACTCAAGGTGAAGTTCCTCATAAGGGCCGACCACACCCAGCCCCTTCAGACCTTCAGGTACGGCGACAGGATAATAATGAACGCCTCCTCTCCGGGACGTCTCAGAGGAGCCAGAACCCTCAACTACGGCTACTACATCCAGATATACGATCTGAACGGGGTCTACGACACCTCCGCCTTCCCTATGCCCAGGGAGGTGGACAGGCTCGGCTACAACGACACCTACACCTTCATGTACCTCAAGGGGGACACCGTCTATTACGCCTTCCACTTCTACCCATGCGTGTTCAAGTTAGACGCGAGGACCTTCAAGGTGGTGGGTAAGTCCTGCGGCCTCTTCCCCATGCCCAAACCCGGCCGTATCACCTACAAGAAGTACGGTAAGGACAGCCTTCCTCAGTGGCCGGAGTATCCGGACACCCTGCCCTCAATAGTCGCCCTGTACGAGAGGGCGGGGAGGATGTACGTAAAGGTGTCTAATGGTAAAAAGGTTAAAGAACTTCCCCTTCGTTAGCGTCCTCCTCTTCCTCTTCTCCGCTTTCCTTTTGTGGAGGGTCAGCGTTCTCAAGGAGTACGAGTCCTTCGCCATGGACATCCTCCACAGGGTACCCGCCCCCATCGTCCTCTCCTCCGCAGGCAGGGGGACCCACATCGTCTACGTTCAACCTCCCACAGCCTGTATAGTGGCACCCGAAGAGTGGCAGAGGCTCACCTCCCACCCGGCCACGGTCCTCGTCCTTCCTCACGGGGACGTTGAGGAAAGTAAAAAGTGGGTGAAAAGCATGCGGTACGAAGGGAAAGTTATACTGGACACGGAAAAGGTATTTCTGAAGCTATTTAAAATCTTCGGCGTCAAACAGCCACCCCTGAAGTTAGTCGTAAAGGACGGGAGGATTGTATTCTACGAGGCCGGACCCTCCGACGGCTCGGCCGTCCTACGGGCTTATCATTTTTACTCAGGGAGGTAAGTATGGTAATTCTGGGTATACTAATAAGTTCAACGGATAGCGTATTTACCCTTCCTAAGTTGAGGGACGTGGAGATAGACGGGCATCTGGAAGGGATCTGGGACTCCGCCTTAACCTTCAAAGACTTCCGGCAGCAGTACCCCACCCTTGACGGGGACGTACCCTATCCCACGACCGCTAAAGTCTTCTACACGGACAAAGCCATATACGTCGCCTTCGTATGCGAGGGCAGAAAACCCGTCCTCCAGAGGGGTAAGCGCGGTTCCCTATCCCCCGACATGGTCTCCTTCACCCTTGACCCCTACGACGCCACGGGCAAGAGGTACTACGCCTTTATGGCCGATCCCTTCGGAAACAGATCGGACGTTGAGATAAACTCCGGTATATTTAACTCCCAGTGGGACACGGAGTGGGAGGCGGCCGGCAAGATAACGGAGAACGGCTACATCGTTGAGATGAGGATCCCCTTCAAGGCCTTCCGGTACCGGAGGG
>WFXS01000020.1 GCA_015490465.1 Caldifarciminota bacterium | reverse complement strand
TACCCGACCCCTCCCCCTTCACTCTGGAGAGCATATCTAAGTTCCTTGAACTCAGCGCGGGTATAACCGGTATCTACGGAGACGTATACCGCACGGTAAGGGCCAACCCCTCTGCTGGCAACCTCCACCCGGAGGAGACTTACCTTCTCCTGTCTGACGGCTCCCTCCACCATTACAACGTCAAGGATCACGCCCTCTCCTTGAGGGGGAAACTCAGATCTCTGGAGAGCCTCCTGCCCGACGGGGGGTTCTTCGTGATAACTACGGCTATATACTGGCGGACCCTCTGGAAGTACGGTGTCAGGGGTTTCCGGTACGCCCTTCTGGATATCGGCCACCTGTACGGTTCATTTAAGGCTGCCGGCCATCTCATGGGATGGAGGGTTATGCCCCTCTGGAACGCCTCGCCCTACACCCTTGAGCGTATCCTTGGGTTTGATAAGGTCAGGTTCCCGAATGGAGAGGGAGAGTACCCCCAGCTGGTCATGGCCGTCGTCCCACCGCTCTCAACCTACCCCTCCATCCTGCCCGTGGATCTGTCCGAAGGAGCGGAGTTCTACGGGGAACCGAACCGTTTAAGCCCCGACGCCGTAGTATTTGAGGACGTACTGGCCCTTGAGAGAGAAACCCGTAAAGGGTACGTGGAGGAGATGGATACGCTCCGTTCCCCCGCCGTTCCCCACATAGACCGGTTCAAAGGGATGTTCCCGGAGGGGTGCGACGCCGTGGAGGTCATAAGGAGGAGAAGATCCCCCTTCATATACAGGGATGACAACTTCGTATCCCGGGACGTCCTTGAAAATATGGTTGAGGTGGCCCACGCGCTGAGGGAGGAAGGTGTAACCTTCAAGGTCTTCGCCCAGAGGGTTCTGGATACGAAGGACGGCGCCTACGACCCTTACCTGAACCCGCTTAAACTGGGCAGGATAAGGGACTTTCTGGTTAAACTGACGTGCAACCAGAAGCACTGCGGGGACGCTAACCTTAACTTCGTCATCGTCTCCAACCTTGACCTCGCCTACGAGGTGCCGAAGCTTTACAGGACGATTCACTACAGGGCCGGGTCTCTCGGTCAGCTTTTCTATCTCCTCGCCGAGGTCTTCTCGTTGAACGGTAACGCCATAGGATGCTTTAACGACGACCTCCTCGCCGTCTACGGTATAACCGACCTCTCATATATACACCACGTTAGCGCAGGTATCGGAAACACCCCCGAAAGCTGGAAGTCAAAACCCTTCAGATATGCGAGGAAAAGACGAAACCATGCATAATGGGCGATACAGAGGTAAGCACGACCTTCTTGTAGCAACATATTTTCGGGGACAGTAGTTTCACGCCTATACTAAATCCACCTTGAAGTGCAACATATCCATAAAAACGCATAAACACATATTGAGGGTATTCATAAGTGGTTCAATCGTAGAACTTTGTGGCATTAATCACGGGAAACAGAATAAACTGCTCTTCAGAGCCTGAAAAGACGGATAGAACCTGAAAGGGGGCGATATGAGGTACGTATGCTCAAGGTGCGGCATGGAGGCGAACGAGCCTCTTAAGAGCAACTGCCCGTACACCGACCTCCCCCACAGGTTCATAAGGAAGGGGAGGCGGTATAAGTGTCTGGACTGCGGTCTCGTATGGGATCATCCCTTTCTCGCTAAATGTATGGTCCGGTACGGTCTATCGGACCCCTACCACGTCTTCGTGGCCATAGACGAGAGGGGGGAAATCATAAAGGGAGGTAAGCCGGCATAACGGTATATTCCGCGGGGTCTCAAGATCCCGCCCTCACTCCATCAACCTCCTGACGATCCCCGTAAAGGTCCTGCTCTCGCTCCCCACCGCCACAACAGGAAACATCCGGAATAGGGACTCAAAACCGCACTGCGGACTTACGGGCATGAATATCTGGGCCAGTCTCTGGACGTCGTAGTTGTAATCTTCGGCCCTCGGCTCAAAGACCTCCGCCCGCTCAACCTCAACGTAATGCCCCCACTTCGGGTCAAAGCCGTACCCACCCTTCAGCTCTGCTATCAGGATTGAGAACAGGTCCCGGTAGTTGGGAACCACAACGTAATCCCCCCGCTTCATGACCAGCATTATCTTGAGGTAGTCGTATAGGTGGAGGAGGTCCCTCTCCGTAAAGTCGTCTCCATCCTCTACTCGCCTTAGGCCAGCCTCAACGAAGGCGTAAGGGCCTTTGCGGAGGTCTTCCCAACCGTAATCGTGGTAGAGCCTGCCCTCCCTCCTTACGTCTATCGGAAACTCCTCTTCCCCTCCGTCGTCCCCAACTACGTATTTGGCAAAAGTATAGGTGGGGTTCCGCCAGACGTAGACCATCCGCTTCTTCCTGAACCTGCTGACTATCCTCCTTACGGTTCGTTTTGCGATGGCGTATCTCTCCGCAAGCTCGTCTACGGATTTACCCCCGGAATATCTTTCGGCCAGAAGGCGATCCGCCGCGATCTGGGCCTGCGTGGTCGTGTCTATCCTCCTGCTCTGGCCTTCGTGGAAGGGGAGGGGGTCGTTTACGGAGAAGGTGTTTCCGCACACCAGACACTGGAACCTCGGAGAAAGGTCGCCGTGTTTTTTGACGAGGAAACTCCCACAGAGCCTGCACCTAAGTATCCCTTCGCTCCTATGCTTACCCTTTTCGGGGTCGGGGGTCAGGTACCCGAAGTGAAACATGGGGGGATTGTAAGGGGGCGTAATTCTACCAGTTCAGGATCTCCTCGTAGGTTATCTTCTGCCTTTTTCAATTGTTCCTAGTTTTCTAAGCACCGTTTCATGGATGTGCTGTAGATATTCTCTCTTGAAAATGACAAACCCATTATCGAGTCTTGCAAAGTTACGGTCAAAGACCTTCAGAACGTTCCGATATTTGACCTTCGTACTTCTCCTGACACGGGGGTTGGCAATCTTACCCTCTAACTCCGCAACGTCCACTACCAGATATGGTACCTCCACAACGATATCCGCATAACGTTGTTGTTTTTTAGAAAATCTCCTCTCCGACGCCTCCCTTCTGTACGACACCTTCTTAACCTGAAAGGCAACCTTTACACCGTCTAACTCCACTATGGCATCTATTCCCATCGTGTCCAATTCGGCGCTTGATACCAGCTTTTCCGGGAACAAAGCGTTCCAGAGGTATTGGAAGTGAAACTGAGTCAGGATAGACATCCATATTCTGTACAATCTCGCTTTAAACCCCTCTTCCACGAACTGTAAGGAGCAACCGTAGAAGTACTTCTTTATGAAATCGTATACGTGTGGGCTGAGTTTTTCCCTCCAGTAGATAGCGAAAACCTCCTCGTAATCTTTGAAGTCGGTCGTATCCCAGTAGTGCCTGTAAAATATCCCAAGTGGAAGTAGATCCTTTGGTAGATCCTGCTCTACGGTTTTTATACCCCTCAGATAGGCGTATTTCTGCAGGTTTACACCACGCAGGAAGTTCTCAAACGCCTTTAAATCCTCCTCCCAGTTTCTGTTCATAACTGCGTCTCTTTTAACTTCGCAACCTCCGATTCGGTAAGAAGAGGGAGGAGCTTCAACTGGGTTATGTTGAAATGGTAGGTTATATCCCTGAAGACGTCCTTTACGTACCTACCGACGATTTCGGAGTTCAGAAAATCCACGACCTCTTCATCTCTGAGGCCAAACCCCATGTTAACGAGGGTCCGTTTTCTTAACAGATGGTACACGTCTCCCATCCACGGATAGGCTTTGTGGTCGTATGCGGCGGCAAGCCGGCCGTCTCCCTTAAAACCCAGACCTACAACTATATGGGGTCTATCAAAAAACTTCCTCAATCTCGTCTTCTTACCGCCTTCGATCCAGTACCCGGTCTTCGGCTCGTATACGACTTCTCCCGCTTTCAGGTTTCTGCTGTTCAGTATGGGGAGCAGGCTTTCGCTCCCCGCACAACCTTCACACTTTACCACGTTGGGATGGTTTTTGATTTCCGGTGTGCGAGGGGAAATCCTTATATCGTACACATCACCGAGGCGGAAACGGCAGATCTTGTCAACCGTTTTGCTAAACTCCGTGAAGAACAGAACGATTTCCCCATTCCATCCTGTACTTTTAAGGAGTAACTTTGTCCCTCCGTTTTCGTAATCGTAAAGTAGCAAATACCCCTTTTCCTCGGATGACTTTATGAATTTCAGAGCTACCGTTGTTATGTTGGCCTCGGGTTTGAAAACGTCGGAACCCATGTATATTATTTCCGTCCGTCCGTTTCTGGATAGGAATTTCCGTAGTTTTTTAAACTCGTCAAGGAGCATAAAGGTCGCCGGGACTATCAGGATCATCTGGCCCCCTTCCTTCAGGAGTTTCACAGATCTTTCAATAAAGGCTCCGTATACGTTGTATTTTCCGTACCATGTTTCGTATATCGCCCTGTACCTCTGCTTAGTTCTGTTGTCCACCTTTATCGCGTAATGCTTCGTCAGACTTGGAATGCCGTAAGGGGGATTGCCTATTATCAGGTCAAAACGTTCGTGTGTCTCCCACAGTAGATAGTCCTGAAGTACAACTTCTATATCACCGTTTAACCCGTGTTCATAAACGTACTTTACGATTTCCCCGTTTATCTCTACACCCACCCTTCTGGAAGCACGGGCAAATATATGCCTTTTGTTCCTCCTCATCCCGTGCAGGAACTGACATATGCCGCATGCGGGTTCGAGGATCTTCAGATCCTCCGCGTTTAACCTCTCCTCCTCTATCAGGTTTACCATGAAGTCTACCACCCACCGGGGTGTAAAGAAAATCCCCTGAGCTTTACGGTCGTACTTGAGTTTATAACCCACCCTTTCAACGTGAACGTCCACTTCCACGTGAATATTGTAAGGGGGTAGCAACTCTCTGGATTTACGCCACTTTCAGCCACACAGTGTCTAACAGACACGTGCGTATTATGAAAACTTAAGGAGGTACGATCATGACAAAATACGTATGCGCACGCTGTGGCATGAAGAGGAACAACCCGGTGGCCGGGAAGTGTCCCGGCACGAGCCTGCCCCACGAGTGGATAAGGGCGGGGAAGCGGTACGCCTGTAGGTACTGCGGCACTAAGAGAAACAACCCGGCAAAAGGGATATGCCCAGCCCGTCGCGGCACGGAGGACCCGTACCACATCTTCATGGTCATAGAGTAGGAGGTGGGTATGAAAAGGGTGATCTTTCTGATTGCGGCTCTGTCGCTCATGGGATGCGGCGGAGGTGAGGGGAAGATAGAACTCGGAGAGGAGGGTAGGTTGGTAGGAGACATGGCCGAGATCGTGGGTATCTTTGCCTCCGCTAACCCCTCCTTCCGCTGGACGGACCTCCACCACCGCATAGCCTACGACCTGAAACAGGGAAAGTCCCCCAAGGACATAGCGATCGGCCTTCTTGAAAAGGGAAACGACCTCAACCAGCTCCTCAACAAGAAGATATACCTCCCTATCGCTCACGTCTTCTCCGACGACCCTTACCTCGTGGAGGACGGAGATATGGACATAGCACTCGTCTCCTGCTCGTGGACCCTCAAGGACGAGCTGAACAGGAAGGTGGATTCCCTTTTACAGAAGAACAAGTACGAGGCCATAGAGTACATGCAGAAGGGACTGGCCAGATACGTCGCCCACGTCCTCTCCTCTGGAGACTCCCTCGCCCCCTTAAAGGCGGAGAGGGCGGCCATGGCCTACTCCTGCTTCCACGCTATGGCCGAAGCCTTCGGCGAAGTTAAGCCTTCCGGAGGTCTTGGGATGGTATATTGGAACATAGTGCAGAATCGCCCGGACATAGTAAAACGGATAGAGGAGTACGGCACGACGGAGGGAGGAGATGATCTGGATAGTGGCCGTGGCCTTTGAGAAGGATATATTCGGCCCGGACGCCACGTCGGACACGGCGACCGTCCTCGGAGCCTGCTTCAACGGGTGGTCCCTCTCCGACTCCCTCTCGGTGCGCTGGGGCATAACCGGTGGAGACGTGAGCAGGGGTATAGCCGGACTCCTTGACGTATACGACACCTCCCGCGTAGACCTGAGCGTCAGACAGGCCTTCTGCGAGGCGCGGCAGATCCTGGAACCTTACTCCTATATGGGTAGAAGGTACTACGAGTGGACGGAGGTCTATCCGAAGGACGAGCTCTCCTCCTGCGGCGAGATGGTCCTATCCTACCTCAAGGAGAGGTACCCCGAACTCCTGACCTTCCGGTGCGACATGATGAACTACAGGATGGCGTGTGAGAAGCAGAGGGCCGATCACCTGAGGCGAATCCTATTTAGAGACGTGAAGGAGTTCCTCAAGCGTCTGGACAGGGAGAAGGTTTCTCCTTCCACATTCAACAACCTCGGCGTGGTGGTCCTCTTCTACGAGTCCATCGGCCTCTACACTGAGAGGGGGTATAACCCCCTTAAAGGGGGGAGGTGAGTATGCTGGTCGTTTTGCTCTCCCAGTACTTTGCGGACTGGTTCTGTCTGAGTGAGGGCGGCTTCATGGCCGACTCCACCGTCCAGAGCGCTCACGCTGTCGTGAAGAAGCACGTGTTGCGCATCGTAAAGGGTGAGGTTCCCTACGACAGGATCCCCCGTCTGTTCTCCTACGCCCAGAGGCGCCTTGAGGGGGCAGGGGGTGGCATCTGGAGATGGATAAAGATGAGCGACGAGGCCGGTTTTCGCTGCGGTCTATCCCTGTGGGAGGAGATATACCTCGCCTTTCCGGAGCTAGCGCAAAGATCCGACGACAGGGTCATAGACTCGGCGGCCGTTCTCTTCTCCTCTATGGTGAGGGACAGTCTGAAACTCGGGACCTACCTCAGACTCGCAGCAAAGGACACCGCTCGCGCAGTTGAGATGGCCGCATGGGACATCCTCGCCCTCTCGTCCTTCCTGAACTATCTGAGAGACGTCGGGGTTGAGCGTTTCCGTGAGGAGAACACCTGCGGCTACTGGTAAAAAAAGAGGGGGGCGTACGCCCCCCTCTTTAATGGCGAGCCTTCCCCCGCTTAGAAGTCAAGGTCGGAAGGCGCGCCGCCCTCTTTCTTCTGCTCCTTTATCTCAACGACCACGGCCTCGGTGGTCAGAAGGAGACCGGAGACGGAGGCGGCGTTCTGGATGGCGGAGCGGACCACCTTGGTGGGGTCTATGATGCCGGCCTCAAACATGTCCACGAACTCGCCGGTGAGGGCGTTGAAGCCGACGTTGGGGTTCTCCTTGTGCTTCTCCTTGATCTTCTCAACGATGAGGTTGCCCTCGTACCCGGCGTTGTTGGCTATCATACGGGCCGGCTCGTGGATGGCCTCCTTGACGATGCGGATACCGAGCTTCCTGTCCTCGTTCTCCTCCTTCTTCTCCAGCTCCTCAAGGGCGGGTATGGTCCGGAGCAGGGCGACACCGCCACCGGGAACGATACCCTCCTCAACGGCCGCCTTCGTGGCGTTGACGGCGTCCTCTATCCTCATCTTCTTCTCCTTCATCTCGGCCTCGGTGGCCGCCCCTACGTAGATTATGGCCACACCGCCGGAGAGCTTGGCCAGCCTCTCCTGGAGCTTCTCCCTGTCGTAGTCGCTCTTGGTCTCCTCAATCTGCTTCTTGATCTGCTCTATGCGGGCCTTGATCTCCTCCGGCTTCCCGTAGCCCTCAACTATGGTGGTGTCGTCCTTGGTGATTATGACCTTCTTAGCACGGCCGAGGTCCTCAAGGCGGGTGTTCTCAAGTTTGAAGCCCAGCTCCTCGGATATTACCTTACCGCCGGTGAGGATGGCGATGTCGCGGAGCATCTCCTTGCGCCTCTCGCCGTAACCGGGGGCCTTCACGGCGGCAGCCTGAAGGACGCCGCGGAGCTTGTTCACCACGAGGGTAGCGAGGGCCTCACCCTCAACGTCCTCGGCTATCACAAGGAGAGGCTTACCGCTCTGGACGACCCTCTCAAGGACGGGGAGGAGCTCCCTGATGGAAGAGACCTTCTTGTCGGTTATCAGGATGTAAGGCTCCTCAAGGACGGCCTCCATCTTGTCGGGGTTGGTGACGAAGTAGGGGGAGAGGTAGCCGCGGTCAAACTGGTAGCCGTTGACGACCTCCACGTACGTCTCGGTGGACCTGCCCTCCTCTATGGTGATGACGCCGTCGTGGCCCACCTTCTCCATCGCCTCGGCGATCTTCTTACCGATCTCGGGGTCGTTATTGGCGGAGATGGTGGCGACCTGTTCTATCTCTTTGTTGTCCTTGACTTCCTTGGAGATCTTCTTCAGCTCCTCAACCACCTTATCAACGGCCTCGTCTATACCCCTCTTCACCTCCGTGGGGTTGGCGCCCGTGGCGAGCATCTTCAGGCCGTCCCTGTAGATGGCCTCGGCGAGGACGATGGCCGTGGTGGTACCGTCTCCCGCCACGTCGTTGGTCTTGGAGGCCACCTCACGGACGAGCTGGGCGCCGACGTTCTCGTAGGAGTCCTTCAGCTCTATCTCACGGGCGACCGTCACCCCGTCTTTGGTTATGACGGGGATGCCGAACTTCTTCTCAAGGATGACGTTCCTCCCGGCAGGGCCGAGGGTAACCTTTACGGCCTTGGCCAGCTTCTCAACACCCTTAAGGACGGACTTGCGGGCGTCGTCGTTGTACCTGATGTCTTTCGCAGCCATGTTTCACCTCCTTTTTTATGACTCCTCTATGACGGCGAGGATGTCGTCCTCGCGCATGATGAGGTACTCTTCACCGTCTATCTTGACCTCGCTCCCGGCGTACTTGGAGAAGAGGACCTTGTCCCCCACCTTCACCTCAAGGGGGATCCTCTTCTCGCCCTCCTCGTCCCAGCGGCCGGGTCCTACGGCCACGACCTCACCCTTCTGGGGCTTCTCCTTCGCCGTGTCGGGTATGATTATGCCGCTCGGCGTCTTGACCTCGTCCTCCTCTATGCGCTTTACGACAACGCGGTCTGCGAGGGGCCTGAGCTTCACTGCCATGGTCTTACCTCCTTCTTAAACTTATGTTAACAAGCGTGAGGATAGAATAATGTCCCCTCTCCGTACTTATGTCAAGTTCCACCCTTCCGGTAGAAGGCAACCGCAGTGTCCCCTCCCTTTACGAACTTGAAGAGCCTCAACCCCTTCGTCTCCGGTGGTCTCTCACGGGAGGGCATCTCAAGTACGAGTATCCCCCTCTCCCGCAACACCCTCTCAACCGCCTTGAGGAGGTCCCTCCTCCTCTCCCACGCGTAGGGGGGGTCGGCGAGTACGAGGTCAAAGTCCCCGGAGAAGGTCCTCAGGAAGGAGAGGACGTCGGCCTTCACCACCTTTACGTTCTCCGAGAGGCCGAGCTTTTTGAGGTTGTCCCTTATCGCCCTCACGCTCGCCGGGTTGTTGTCAACGAAGACGCCGCTCCTCGCTCCACGGGAGAGGGCCTCTATGCCGCGCGCCCCGCTGCCACTGAAGAGGTCAAGGACGTCGTACCCCTCAACCGTCGGCAGGATGTCGTATATCCGTTTCCTCGTGAAGGAACTCGTGGGCCTGACGTGGCGGGCAGTCTTCAACTTCGTACCCCGGTACCTCCCACCGGAGACCTGTACTCCCGTCCTCCTCATTTCCGGGCGATCACCTCGTTCTTCTCGTTGAAGATCAGGACCCTGGGCTTGTATTTCTCGGCCTCTTCGGGGGTTACCCACGTAAAGGTCATGATTATGAGCCTGTCCCCCACCTCGGCCAGACGGGCCGTGCCGCCGTTCACCTTTATCTCCCCCTTCCCTCCGGGTATGGCGTAGGTCTCAAACCTCCCACCCGTCTCAACGTTGATCACAAGGACGCTTTCGTAGGGGAGTATGCCGGCCTCCTCCATCATCTCTCCGTCTATCACTATGCTACCTTCGTAGTTCAGGTCCTTGGAGGAGACCCTTACCCAGTGGAGTTTGGCTTTCAAAACTTTATAGAACATGGGGTACCTCCTCCTCTAACAGCATCAGAACGTTCTCCAGAAGCGATCGCCTTATGGCCACCCCGAGGACTCCGGAAGTCAGGGCTATGAACTCAAGGTTTATACCCATGTTGGCCAGAGTCTCAAGGACTCCGCGGAGGTCCAGGACGTTCAGGAACTCTATGAAGGCGAGACCCGGAACCACCACCACCTCTCTTGCTCCCGTCCTCTCGGCTATCTCCTCCCTGCGCCTCCTTATCTCCATGCCCTCGCTCTCGTAAACTATTACGGAGAAGTCTCCCCTCCCGCCGACGGAACTGTCAAAACTCGCCGCCAGAATAGTAAAACCCTCCCCTTTAAGTGTCTGAATGACGTCCGCCGCAACCCCCGGCCTATCTCTGAGCGACCGGAAGGTCACCTTGGCCACCCTTTCCTTGTAGTGTACGCTCAAAGGAATTTATTTTACGGCCGAAGTTCCCTTCAGAATATCCTGAACTCCACTATCCTGTCAGCCGCGGAGGTTCCCCTCGCCCTGCTATCACCGTAGGAGACGGCGACCATCTTCTCAGGGGGCAATCCCCTGCTTATGAGATAGCGGACGATTGAAGTCGCCCTTACGGCCGCCAGCTCCCAGTTGGTGGGGTACCTGTCCCTGTTGCTCTTTACGGGGGACTTATCCGTATAAACGGCCACGTGTACCTGGTTGAAGCCGCTCTTTTTAAGGTCCTTCACGAGGTCGTCAAGTATCCTCTTTCCCCTCGGAGAGAGTTCGGTACTCCCCGGCATGAATATGCTGTCGGAGGGCATGCGGAGGACGGTCTTATCCTCCGTTATCTCCGTGGTCTTCTCGCCACCCACCGGTATCTGCTTTATGAGACGGGTGTTCTCCTCGTAGAGGTCCCGGACGACCTTCTCAAGTGGCACGACCTTGCCGTAGTAGAGGTAGAGCATCCCACCACCGAGGGCGAGAACGGCAAGGCCCAGAACGAACCGCATAGGGGTATTTTACCCCCGTCAGGTGGGACCGTTACCTCCTCAGGATTACCTTGAATACGCCCACGCGTCTCCCGTCCTTACGTACGTCAACGAAAACGCTACCGCTAACGCCCAACGGGAGGGAGTACTCCCCGGTGCTGAAGTACCCTTCCCTCTTGCCAACGAGCCTGCCGGAGGGGTCGTAAACCCTTACGGTGTACCTGCCTGTCTGAGAGACCCTGAACCTTATACCACCCGGATAACTACCGATAACGGCCACATTCCGGCATACCTCCCTCTCACCCACGACGAGTTCCACGTTCTCACCGAGGGGGCATACGGTGTCCACCGTCATGCCGTTGCCTACGGCCACCAGGGCGTTCCTTACGGCGAAGCTGAGGTTATACAGGCTGTCCCGCGTGGGGAGATCGTAAACCGAAACGCTCTGGAGCGTAAGGGATAGGGTGTTCACGTTTCCACAGATGGCCGGTCTCAGGTAATTACCGGAGGAGTCCAGCTGCAACAGGAAGGCGTCCCCACCGGATGAGAGGAGAAATACCGTGTGGTTGTCCCCATCCACGCTTGAGGTTATGGCGTACCTTCCCACGTCGTATCCGGACGTGGCGTACTCCTTCGCCCATATCAGATTTCCAGAGGTGTCCATCTTTATCAGGACGGCGTCCCCAGCCATCTCGGCGGCCACGTACACGTACCCGTTGGAGTAGTACAGGTTCCTTACCCTGTCCATCGTCCCGTTGGATACCACCCTCTTCGCCCATAGGACGGCGCCGTCGCTCCCTCTGACCTTCATTACGAGGATGTCCCGGTAATTGGGGTCGTTGGCCGGAGATTCCCACGTGTTGGAGTACCCCCCGATAATGAAGTTACCGGAGGGCAGTACCGTTACCCCTATGGCGCTCTCTCTGTTTCCCGGAACGAAGTAATAGGAGGCCTGCCCCCTGTACCTGCGCGTCCACACCGTATCCCCGGAGGGGGTCATCTTCACGGCGTAAATGTCCCAGTCCTCCGGGTCCCCGACCGTGTAGTTCCGCAGGCTATCCTCAACCCTTCCCACGATGATGTAGTTCCCGGAAGGGTCCTTCTCAACGTCAAACAGAAGGTGGGCGAGTACGGTGTCCGTTCCGTACTTGAACCTGCCTATCCTCTTCTGCCACAGTATACTGCTGCCATCGGAGGAGAGTTTTATAACTATGGCGTCGTAATCTCCCGGTATGGCAGGGTTGCTTCGGGTGGCATCCGTCTGGCCAACTATCACGTACCCACCGTCCTCTATAACGTCCCACGCCTTATCGGTCTCGTACGCGTGGATCGGACTGGCCCCTATCCGTTTAGCCCACTGGACGTTCCCCCAGACGTCCGTCTTTATCACGAATATGTGGTGGGTATCCGCCGGATACGGCATTAGACCGGTATAACCCACCATCACGAACCCTCCGTCGGAGGTCCTCTCCATCCACGTGGCGTGATCTTCCCTCGCCGTACCGCTGCTGAGTTTCCTGCCGTAAACCTTCTCCCATACTACGTTTCCGAAGGTATCCGTCTTTATCAGGAAGAAATCACCGTATCCCAGCCCACCGGAGGAGAAGGAGTTCGTACGTCCGAACATCACGTATCCGTTCCACATCCTTACCACCGTATAGGGCGTCTCCGCACCTGCTGCCCCGTACCTGTAAATGAACGTCCAGAACGCACCCACTAATCCCAGAAACATAGTCCGAATTCTAAGGACGTTTTAAAGCTCCATAGTGTTCTGTTGCCGTAAGTGGGGCAAAAGATATTCCGAGTCCCGTTTTCAGGTTTCCATGTACCTTTCCATTTCCCTGCGGTACCTCCCGTAGAGGGGGAAGGCCTCCGTAAGTTCCCTAACCTTTCTCCTCGCCCTCTCCTTCACTCCCTCGTCCTCCGGAGCCTTAAGGACGTCGGCTATTATCCGGCCTATCTCCCTCATCTCCCCCTGCTTCATGCCGCGGGTGGTAAGGGCGGGGGTGCCTATCCTTATGCCGCTGGCCCGAGTCGGGGGGAGGGGGTCGTCCGGTATGGTGTTCTTATTTACGGTTATCCCCACCTCGCCAAGGAGCCTCTCGGCCTTCTTACCGGAGATGCCGAGGTTTCTCAAGTCCACCAACATAAGGTGGTTATCCGTTCCGCCGGAGACGAGATTAAGGCCGTTTTCCATAAGGCTCTCGGCCAGAGCCTTTGCGTTCTTTACTATCTGCACCGCGTACTCTTTGAAGGAGGGCTGTAAGGCCTCCTTGAAGGCCACGGCCTTGGCGGCTATGACGTGCATCAGGGGGCCTCCCTGCATTCCGGGGAAGACGCTCTTGTCCACCATTTTACCGAGTTCCGGGTCGTCCGTCATTATCATGGCACCCCTCGGACCCCGGAGGGTCTTGTGGGTGGTCGTGGTTACAAAGTGGGCGTAGGGGACGGGAGAGGGATGGACGCCGGCTGCGACCAGTCCGGCTATGTGGGCGATATCGGCCATCAGGTAGGCCCCTACCTCGTCGGCTATCTCCCTGAAGGCCTTGAAGTCTATCTCACGGGGATAGGCTGAGTACCCCGTAACGATTATCTGGGGACGATACTTCTTAGCCAGCGTCCTGACCTGGTCGTAATCTATGCGGCCGGTCTCGGGGTTCACGCCGTAGTACTGGACCTTGTAGAGTTTGCCGGCGAAGTTGACGGGGGCGCCGTGGGATAGGTGTCCTCCGTGGTCCAGCCTCATGGCGAGGATGGTGTCGCAGGGTCTCAGGACGGCGAAGTATACGGCCATGTTGGCCTGGGTCCCGCTGTGGGGCTGGACGTTGGCGTGCCTGACGTTGAAGAGCCTCTTTGCCCTCTCCCTCGCCAGCTCCTCGGCCACGTCCACGAACTCGCACCCTCCGTAGTACCTCTTTCTGGGGTACCCCTCGGCGTACTTGTTCGTCATCACGCTGCCCATGGCGGTAAGCACGGCCAGAGATACGAAGTTCTCGGAGGCTATAAGCTCAAGGCCCTCGTGCTGGCGGACGGCCTCCCTGTATATGGCCTCGTACACGTCGGGGTCGGTCCTGTAAAGCTCGTCAAAGAACATAGAGGGTATTTTACCCCCGCTTACGCTTCATATCACCGTTAAAATCCGGGGAGTAGCGTGAGGACGGTTAAGGAGTACGACTTCGTCCCCCTTACTCCCGGGCCACCGGGACGCCTCAGATGGGCCTTCAGGAAGGTTGGCCCCCTGTATCAGGTGAGGGGGGTGGGTAAGTACAGGGATCTGGTTATAGAACCCCGTTGGGGATGGGAGAGTCTTTACCGGATGCTCTCGTCCGCCTTCGGCCTTGAGGAGGGAAGGGGAGGAGTTGAGGGAATAGAGGACGCGGTAAGGAACAGGTTCCTGAAACTGGTGGAGGAGTACGCGAGGGAAAGGGTGGGGTACAGGGAGGCCTTCAACGTGTACGGACGGGGCCGTATTCTCCCTCACAGGTACGACCCCCTCAAGCCTGCGGACTTGCCCGCTGTGGGGGACGAGATGGGGACGCCGGTTGAGGTCCTGTGGCTCAGATACCTTTTGCATCTTATGGGGTACGACGTGGACGATTACGAGGAGCCACCGGAGGGGGCCTTCAGGCTCAAGTTCTACGAGGAGCCGGAGGAGGAAGTCTGGAAGCTGGCCTACGTTATTTACTCCGGAATGTTCGGCTGGGGAAACGTCGGATTCCTCGTAAATACCCCCTACCTCTTTGAGGAGTACGTCGGCAGGAGGTTCGGGGGGAGGAGAGTTGGAGACATGGAGTGGGACATACGCCCGGACTTCGTCCTCAAGGACGGCACACCGATGGATGCCAAGTACAAGGTACACCCCACGAGATCGGACGTGTACCAGGCCTTCACGTACGCCACCCTTCTCGGGAAGGAAAGGGCTGTTCTGGTCTATCCGATGGTGGAGGAGAGGGATATACGGTTAGGAGACGTACTGATAGAGGTAAGAGCCGCATTCTGACACGGCGGGGTTAAAATAGAGTCGTGCTTTTGCTCCTGACCGCGCAGATGAAGCTCCCTCCGGCCCTGAAGTTCCGCACGTACGAGACCCCTCACTTCCTCGTCCATTACCATAAGGGGACGGAGGACTGGGTTCCGGGGGTGGTTTCACTGGCCGAGAGCCTGTATACGGTTTACAGCAGGGCCTTCGGGTGGTCTCCGGAAAAGATAAACATAGTCTTAGTAGACGCCTACGACTTTCCCAACGGCTTTGCGACCCCCATATTTGAGAACACGGTTTACCTCTACCTGCAACCCCCTGTCGGTGACCCCTACTTTGGCAGTATGGAAGGGTGGATAGAGATCCTTCTGAAACACGAACTGGTACACATCTTCCACATGGACAAACCCCATCCCGTATCCGGTATGCCCTATCCGGAGCTGGTGAGGTACCTTTTCGGAAGGAACCCAGCCATGTGCGCCTTTCCCAACCTCCTGGACCCCGGCTGGCAGGCGGAGGGTATAGCCACCTACTACGAGTCAAAGGGGGGGTTCGGACGCCTCAACAACCGCTACTTCCGGGATCAGATGCTGGCCTACGTGAGGGACGGTGGCCGTTTGACGCCCGACCTCATGAGCGTATCCTTTGACCTGTGGCCCTACGGTCGGGCCTACCTGTGGGGAGGCCTGTACCTTGAGTACATCGCCCGGAGGTACGGCGAGAGGGAGGTGGTGAACCGGATAGTTAACTCCTCCTACTGTATGGACAGATCCCTCTGCTGTGGCTGCCTCATAGGCCCGCTCTTTATGAAGGACGTCAGGGATTTCCCGAAGTGGGGCGGGAAGATGAGAGCAGAAGCCGTATCCCTGCGGGACGGAACCTACAGGTACCTGACCAATACCGGGAACTCCAAAGGGTACGTTTCTCTCTCGCCTTCTGGCAGGTACGTGGCCTATACGGAGCGGACCTTCTCCGCCTACCCATCCCTCAAGGTGATGGACATGGAGTCCGGCAGGGTGATAAGGGAGGTCCGGGCCCTCGCCGTGGGGCCGGTCTCCTGGTCCGGAGATACCCTCGTCCTCTTCTCTCAGTACAGGATATTCCGGAACTTCTACGTTTTTTCGGACGTTTACGCTTTGAACGTTATTACGGGGAAAGTGAAGCGTCTTACGAAGGGTGAGAGGGCGCACTCGCCCGTATCCACGCCCCACGGCATCCTGTACGTCCGCAGGGAGGGTCCACGTCAGAGCATAGTAAAGCTCGGCGGAGAAATCGTTTTAAAGGGCGGTGAACGTGAAGGTTTTACGGACCTGAGGTTCCACAACGATACCCTGTACTTCACGTTCTACCACCACGGCTGGACGGACGTCGCCTACGTTCCCTACGGCGACGACTCCGTACGTTTCGTAACCCGGACGCGCGACCCCTCACTCCTCTCTTATGTGGACGGCAGCGGGGTCTACTTCACGGAGAACTTCACCCCCTACGTCTTCAGGGAGGGGCGGTTCCTCAGGCTCCTCAACAACCCCCTCTCCGTCCTCTACCCCCAGCCCTACGGCGACTCCCTACTCCTCCTATCCATGCGGGGGAAGGGTCTGGACGTTGCCGTTACCGGAAAGGTGGAGGAGGATTCCCCTCTGCCCAGAGACTTCCGCAGGGATCGGAAAACCGTCCCCGTT
>WFXS01000019.1 GCA_015490465.1 Caldifarciminota bacterium | reverse complement strand
GTATCGGGGTTTGAGTAGGAGGGTGATCCATCGCAGGGTCTGAGGGTCATAACACGGTCCCCCACTGCATTTTCTATCCATGCGTCCGTTATACCCGCCGAGGGAATCGGATCCTGAACGAATACCTGCAATGTATCCGTATAGGGCTGATAGAGGACGAGCGTATCAAGGTCGCTCGTGTCCGGATCTACGAGGACCTTCACGATTGGAGGTATGAGGTCAACCGAGGAACCCGTATTGAAAACCGTGGAATCTTCGGGATTGAGGTTGTTCCCCCACAGGTCCCGCAGGAAGGAGCGGGCCCTGAACTTAACTATCTGTGAGGACGAGAAGGATGGATCGGGGTAGAAGTGGTACGCCGTGAGGGGACGGAGCGTGTCCACGGCTATGACGAAGTAGAAGTCCCGGAAAGTGGAGTTCACCCATAGCATGGTATCGTTCACCGTGCGGGGATCTAACGGCTCGTTGAAGCGGGCAAAAACGTGGGTGTTGGGTGGAACGGTTGAACCGTTGGGTGGAGATATTCCCACAACGTGGAAGGTGTCCGGTTTCGGCACTACCGCAGACAGGAGACGGGCATCGCTGTCCGTAGTATCATATACGTAAACGCTGTCCCCGTAGAGGGGATGGTAGTAGATCCTGTAGGTCTGAGGAGGGTGGTTGATGGATACTATGGCGGTATCCGGCAGTACGGACCACCTGATGGAATCCTGAATATCTATACTGTCCACTACCAGGCTGTAAACAGAGTCAACGAGGCCCGACGTGAGCTTTATCCTTATCACTACGGGTGTTACGCTCCTGAGAAGGGAACCGGCAGGGGCAAGCATCCTCGCGTACGCCTGGACGAGCCTTAATGAGTCGGCCGTCCCGTCCCCATCCACGTCGCCTATGGTGTCGTACCTCATGAAAGGCGCGAAAACGCACGTATCTAACACCGTCCACGTATCCCCTACGGTGGCTCCCCGTTTGAAGAACCTTATACCCTCGTAGGTGTAAGGGGCAAAGCCTGCGGATGTATCCCGTACGTAAACGAAGTTAATTTTGTGGAGGTTCTCGTCCGTGGATATTATTGAGGCGAGAAGTTCGGGTGTGAGGCTATCTCCAACGATGGTGCTGTCGGTGAAGTTGAAGTGTTCAACTACGGCCACGGTGTACCTCTGATTGGAGGGAAACGTACAGAAGGCGAACCGATTTGTATCCAGAGTCTGAACGGTTATGACGCTATCCCTGAAGAATCCGCTTCCGTACTCGCTCCCCCTGACCCGATATACGAAAAGTGAACCCGGCCTCATTCCGATAAACCCCAGATCAGCCGTAGGGGGAAGCGCACCGCTCGGATTTACCTTCAGATCAAGTTTTATCCCGGGTCTGGAGAAACGTTTTACCCGGTCTATTGCCGGGTCTACGGTTATGAGAGCGTACAGGAACATCCCTTAACCTCCTACTTCTCAACGACGTTCTTAAGCCTGAAGTACACGTTCCTGTAGCGCTCGTTTTCCGGATCCAGCTCGTAAGCCTGTTTCACGTAGATGTAAGCCTTCATTACGTCCCCCTTCTGGTAGTGGGAAAGCGCCTTTACGTAGAGCGTGGACGCGTCCTCCTTCATCTTCTGTATCACCCACGTCAGGAGGTTGCTTGCCTCGGTGTTCGGCTCCATCTTCAGGACCTTCTCAAGGTAGTACTTGGCCTCAACGTACTCCTTCCTCGCTATGGCCCGCTTCGCCTTCGCCATAAGGTCGTCAACGAACCTGTTTATCCGTTCCTTTAGTTTCCTCTTCTCCCTGCTGTCGGGCAGTTCCTTCAGGATCCGGGCGGCGGCGAGGACCCTGCCCTCGTCAAGCAGGCGCCTTGCCTTTTGAACCTTACTCTCCTTAACTTTTTTCCGGGCCTCTTCTTGCGCCTTTTCCTGAGAGGCCTTCCGTTTCAGTCGGGACAGGATGAGCCTGCGATATTTAAGGGCGTCGGGGTCTTCCGGGAACTCGTCCAGCATAAGGTAAACTTCTGCAAGGGCATCCGAATAGGCCTTTCTGTTGTACAGAGTCCTTATACGCTTCAGGTACTCCTGCCTTCTGTTCTCGGTTATGAGGCGTTTTAAACTGTCTATTCTGCTATCAAGCGAGCTGTCCTTCAGGAGGGCCGCTGCTATTTCAAGTTTCCTCAGGGCGGATACGGGGTCCTCCGTATTCTGAGCATCCTCCACGAGACGAAGGGCGTACGTGCGGGCCTGATCCTCCATCTCCTTTATCTTCCTCTCAACCGCCCTAAGTCTCCTTTCGTGTTCGGCCAGTATCCTCCCGTGCCTCTCTATCGTCCTTTCAAATACCCTCTGCTTCTCAAAGAGGAAGGAGAAGCCTATCCGATGCGTCCCGTACCCCATGGCCGTAACGTACTCGTAGGAGTACCCGAATACGAGGGAACCCATCTGGAGGTTCATACCTCCGGAAAGGTACTTGTAGGACGGTGCGAGGTAGATCTCGGCAAAGGGAAGGCGGAACCCCGCGTATACACCCACGTCAACGTCCACGTCCGCGTACACGCTGGAGAAAAGACCCAGACCGAAGTTGCCGAAAAACCTCTTGCCACCGGCGTACACCTCCGGTAGGGTAAAGACCTTCCCCAGCCCGCTCTCCGACGAGTAGGCCAGGCCGACGTTCTGAAGGGTTATCAGCACCTCGGCATCGTTGAAGTAACCCCGTGCGAACGCGTTAAGGGTCAGGGCGTAGGACTGCCAGTTATGTATCCTGCCGTACATGATACCCGGACCCACGCCGAACGCCCACCCCATCCGGCCGAGATCCCGATTGGAGAACATCGCCACCGTGCCGATGAAGTAGGGCGAATACGATCCGTACACCGTACCGTTATCGTCCACGAGTTCCACGTCGTTGATGTAACTTCCCCGGACCCTGAGCCACACCCTGTCCGTGGAGAAGGTTATCTCCTCCTGCCGCAGTCCGAGGAAGTACTCCCTGTGGTAGAGGCTTAAGGCTCCGGGAAAGAAGAAGGCGTTGACACCGCTCCCCAGATACCAGAAGGAAAAGCCCATAAACACCTATCTATTTTACAGGAGAGTGCGGTGATACCGAACTTTCCACCGTAGAATCGGAGCCATGGTGATCGCCATAGGAAGCGACCACAGGGGTTACGCTCTGAAGGAGTTCCTGAAGGAGGCTCTGAAGGAAAAGGGGTACGAGGTAATAGACGTGGGTACGGATTCACCGGAGCGTACGGACTACCCGATATACGCCAGAGCGGTGGGGAGGGAGGTCGTAGAGGGCCGGGCCGATTACGGTGTCCTCATATGCGCCACGGGTATCGGTATGAGCATAGCCGCGAACAAGGTTAAAGGGGTAAGGGCTGCCCACGTTTGTAACGACGAGCTGGTCTCCCTATCCCGGAGACACAACGACGCCAACGTCCTGTGCTTTGGCAGTCTGTATACGGACGAGAAGACCGCCCTCAGATGGGTGGAGATATTCGTAAGTACGGAGTTTGAAGGGGGAAGGCACGCCCGAAGGGTGGGAATGCTGGAAGAAGGGGTATGAGTTTCGTCCGCAGGTACAAGCCCGAAGAGATAGGCATGCCCCTGTACCCCGGTGCCGTGGTCGGGTACCACGAGTACGAGTCTCCGACCTATTACATGGCCGAGAGACGACAGGACGGTTCCTCCACTTTCCCCTTCTTCGTGGTGGCTGTGGCCGATATGGGTTCCTGCCGGAGGATAACCCCGCACCGTCTTCCGGGGTACGACAACGTGAACGGCGAGGGAAATGTTCGTACTTCTGTTCGGTTTAGGTAGCAGGGTGGATGTGGGGAGGGCGCTCTACGAAAAGCACTGCGTATCCTGTCACTATCCGGATAACGATCTGAGGCCCCCTGCCCCACCTCTGGAGATGTACCGCACCACGGTTGAATACACCCTTAAGATCATGCGGGAAGGGGTACCCGGTTCCTGTATGCCACGGTTTGACAGCCTTAAGGAGAAGGAGAGGCTCGCCATAGCCCGTTTCGTGGCCAATATGAACCGGAACGTTAAGGTGGATACACCGCCGGATCTCGTACGCAGGGGTGAGATGGTGTATTACGACGTCTGCGCCCCGTGCCACGGCGACGATGGGAGCGGAAGTACCTTCGGAGACGACGTTCCTCCACCCCCCGACTTCAGACAGTTCAACCCTCTACCTGAGCAGACGATCCGCATCCTGAACGAGGGAATACCCGGAACGGCTATGTACTCCTTCAGGGATATACTCTCACCGGAGGACAAGCGGGCCGTTGCCATTTACATCCTTACACTATTCGGCAAAGGTGAGAATACTGGTACTGACGGCAAGGTACGGTAGCGGCCACCTGATAGCCGCGCGGGGGATAGTTGACGCCTTAAAGTACAGCGGTGTTGAGTACGCGCTGAGCGACGTGGACTTCAGCGTTCTGGATATCGTTGAGAGTGGAGGTGTAACCGAAAAGGCCTCGTCCAGAGCGTACGAGATACTTATGAGGAGGGGCCACGGTATTTGGAAGATCCTGTACAACGCCCAGGCCCTCGCCGCCTCTCCCTTCAGGAGGCTCTACCGTTTTCAGGTCAGGAACTTCGTGAGGATGGTGGAGGAGTGGAATCCGGATGCGGTTATAAGTACCCACTTCCTGACCTCGCTCATAGGGGTCATGTACACCGAGAGGACGGGAAAACCCACGTTCACGGTTATAACGGACTTCGCCGTCCACCCCCTGTGGGTATGGGAGGGTACCCGCAGGTACTACGTGGGCCTTGAGAGGACGGCACAGGAAGAGCCTTTGAGGGGAAAAGACGTAGTCGTAAGTGGTATACCCCTGAGGAGGGGCTTCTGGAACCCGCCGGGTAGGGAGGAGGCTCGCAGGGAACTGGGTTATCCCATGAATAGAACGGTGGTTCTGATATCGGCGGGATCGTACGCCTCCGTGAAGGTGGAACCTCTACTTGCTAAACTCCGGGATATGGGGGTGTTCGTGGTACTGCTCGCCGGCAGGAAAAAAAGTGCCTACGACAGGTTCATCCGTTTCTATAAGGAATCGGGGGTAGAGGGTGTGGTCTACCCCTTTGTAGACTTCGTCCCGAAGATAATGGCGGCCTCCGACCTCTTCGTAACCAAGGCGGGAGGGGTTTCCGTCGCGGAGGCTCTCGCCGTGGGCCTTCCTATGGTCTTCGTGAACAACATGCCCGGTCAGGAGGAGATGAACGCCCGGATAATAGAGGAGGAGGGAGCCGGGATAAACGCATGTACGCCGGATAAAGCACTAAAGGTGATTGAGGAACTTATAAGGAAACCCCAGCGGTTGAAGGTGATGGGCAAAAGGGCCAGATCTCTGGGAAAACCGGATGCCTCCCTCCGTATCATCAGGGATGCGGTTTCTCTTATCGTCCCCGGATAGTGAACCCATGGGATAGGCTTATTCAGTACGGTAGTTTTGTACTATACGGGAGGATTGGTGGTATCGCGACGATAGTATCTGCCAACTCATCTTTCATGGGATCTACGGAGCGTTAAGCTTCCGATCCCGGGGGTTGAAGGATACTCCAACATTGCTCCTGAGAAATGCCGCGGTGAAAAGTAGGTCAGAAATAAACGGATCTTTCAGCTACCACCCTATTCACCGAATACCGGAGCGATTTTAACCGGGATACGTACTACCACAAACGTAATTCAGGATCTAAGCACTTCACAAACTACCCCACTATGACGTTTATCAACCTCCCCGGAACGTATATGACCCGCTTTATCTCCTTCCCTTCAAGGTACCTCTTCAGCTTCGGATGCTCCCGCAGGAGGTTGAGGACGGTCTCCTCGTCGGCGTCCCTAGGTACGTTTATGCTACCGCGGGTCTTACCGTTGAACTGCACCCCGATACTCACCTCCTCCTCCTCAACCCCGCTGACCACCTCCGGTAAGGGTACCCTGAAGACGCTCTCCTTCCCGAAGAGGGAGTTTATGCCGAACTCGTGATAAAGCTCCTCGGCGAGGTGGGGGGCGAAGGGGGCGAGGAGCCTGACGAAGACCTGCAAGGCCCAACCGAGGTTGTGGGGGGAGTACTTTTCCGGCTTCAGCTCGGAGAGCATCACCATCAGCTTGGACAGGGCGGTGTTGAACTTGAAGCGGTCCAGATCCTCCCTCACACCGGCAATAGTGCGGTTGGCCAGCAGGAGGAGGTCCTTATCCTTCGTAGTGTCCGGCTCCGCCTTCGGGGTTATCCCGGCCTCCTTCAGGGCGTAGAAGGTGCGCCACACCCGGTTGAGGAAGTTGATCGCCGACCTCTTTATGGCGTCGGTCCACTCAAAGTCCTGCTCCGGCGGGGCGGCGAAGAGTATGGCTATGCGGGCGGCGTCCGCCCCGTACTCCCGCACGAAGGGGCCGAGGGGTACGACGTTCCCGCGGGATTTGGACATCATCTCAACGAGCCAGACCACCTCGTGCGGCCCCTCCGGGGTGTCGTGGTATCCCTTCTTCTCGTTCCCCTCCTCGTAGATATCGTAGACCTCGTCCTCCTCTATCTTCCGGTTGCACGTCTTACACCACCAGAACCCCATCAGGACGAGGCCCTGGGTGAAGAGGTTGGAGAAAGGCTCGTCGTACTTCAGGAGGCCGGCATCGTAAAGGACCTTGGTTATGAAGCGGGCGTATATGAGGTGTTTGGTGGCATGCTCCGCCCCTCCGATGTACTGATCCACGGGCATCCAGGTGTTGGCCTTATCCGGGGAGAACATCTCCCGGTCGTTGTGGGGGTCGGTGAAGCGGAGGAAGTACCAGGAGGAGTCTACGAAGGTGTCCATCGTGTCCGGGTCCCTCCTGGCGGGGCCTCCGCACCTGGGGCAGGTGGTGTTTATGAACTCCGGGACGTTGACGAGGGGAGACCTCCCCTTCGGTTTGAAGTCCTCAATGTCGGGCAGAAGTACGGGTAGCTGGTCCTCCGGTACGGGTACCACCCCGCACCTCTCACAGTGGACGACGGGTATGGGCGCCCCCCAGTACCTCTGGCGGGAGACGAGCCAGTCCCTAAGGCGGTAGGAGACGGTGGGGCCTCCCAGTCCCATCTCCCTAAGCCTCTCCCCTATCCTCCTGATGGCCTCGTCGGAGGTGAGGCCGGTGAATTCCCCGGAGTTTTTAAGGATCCCCTTCCCCTCGTACGCCCTCTTCATCCGGCAGCTGTACCTCTTTCCCCTGTACTCAAGGGTGAAGTCCTCGCTGTCCGTCTCCTCGCACGTGGCGTTCAGGAACTCCTCCATCGCCTCCGGGTCGCTGTCGGGCGGGAATATCACGACCTTTATGGGAAGGTTGAACTGGCGGGCGAACTCGTAGTCCCTCTGGTCGTGGGCGGGTACCCCCATAACGGCGCCGGTGCCGTACTCACCGAGGACGTAGTCGGCTACGAAGATGGGTACGCTCTCCTTCGTGAAGGGGTGGGTGGCGTACAGGCCGGTGAATACCCCCGTCTTGCTCTTCGTCCTCTCCTCCGGTGAGGTGAGGAGGGCCTTCTGAATGTAGTCCTCTATCTTCCCCCTGACCTCCGGGGATACCCTCTTGAGGATCTCGTCAATTACGGGGCCGTCGGGGGCAATGCTAAGGAAGGTCACGCCGAAGAGGGTGTCGGCCCTCGTCGTAAATACCCTTATGGGCAGATCCCCCTCCATAAAGACAATCTCCGTCCCCTCGCTCCTCCCTATCCAGTTCCTCTGCTGCTTTATGACGCTCTCCGGCCAGTGTCCCTCAAGTTTCTTCAGGTCCTCAAGGAGCCTGTCGGCGTAGGCCGTTATCTTGAAGTACCACTGCGTCAGCCTCTTCTTTACGACGGGCGTCTTACACCTCTCACACTTCCCGTCTATCACCTGCTCGTTGGCAAGGACGGTCTTACACGTGGGACACCAGTTTACCCATCCCCCCTTCCTGTAGGCCAGCCCCCTCTCGTAGAGCAGTAGGAAGAGCCTCTGGGTCCAGCGGTAGTATTCGGGGTCGGAGGTGGCGAACTCCCTGTCCCAGTCGTAGGATATGCCCATCATCTTGAGCTGGGACCTGAAGCCCTCTATGTTCTTGTACGTCCATTCCCTCGGATGGACACCGTACTTTATGGCGGCGTTCTCGGCCGGCAGGCCGAAGGAGTCCCAACCCATGGGGTGGAGGACGTCGTACCCCTCCATCATCTTGGTGCGGGCGACGGCGTCGCCAATAGTGTAGTTCTTGAGGTGGCCCATGTGCAGGTCCTTACCGGAGGGGTAGGGGAACATCTCAAGGACGTAGTACTTGCGTTTGGGCGGCTCCGGGGTCCTGTAGAGCTTCCTCTCCTCCCAGAATCTCCGCCACTTCTCCTCTATCCTGCGGGGGTTGTACTCTCTCTCCATTAGGTGGGGATTTTAACGGGGCGAAGGGGGAGGTGGTGTGAGGGGTTTTCGGCCGTAGAATGCGGATATGCTGACGCTTGAGAGGTGGGAGACTGAAGGGGAGATAAGCCGGCAGGAGAGGAGGCTTCACAGGGCGTTTCTCAAACTCGCCCGATCCTTCTTGAAAGAGCCGAACGGCAGGTGGCTCAACAGGAACGTAGATCTACTCGTAGCCCTGAAAACCGCCTACTCCTACGTCCTCGCTTCCCCCGAAGGGGAAGGGACGGAGGTTGAACCGGAGGATGACCTTCTCCGTAGGGTCTGGAAGTTCAACGGGTTCTTAAAGGAGACCGGTCTGTTTGGATATGCCATAGCAGGGGGTTTGGACGAGGATTTCCGGGATGAGATAGAGAGGACAACGGCCATAACCACCTTTCTGGCCAATGTGGTTTCCGCCGTCCGGAGCGGGAGGCTCAAAGCGGGGAAGGAAACCTACGGGAAGGTCAGGAGGCTTTTGAGGAGGTACTTTGATAAGTTAGAGGATCTCTGGTGGGACGTGTATGCACTGAGGAAGGCGGAGAGGAGGAGGGAGGAGGGGGAATTTACTTCTGATCGGGCGTAAAATCCTTTCCTTGAGTAAGAGGATAGGGTACAAGTCTATTATTGATCTCGGAAGGGAAGCGAGGGTGTATCCCCCCCATGATATTGGGGACTATCCTACGAAAATACTTCCACAGGTCATGGGTGAGTTTATAGAGCGGTTCAGTAAAGAAGGAGATATAGTTTTAGATCCATTTGCAGGAAGTGGAACTGTAGCGGTGGAGAGTGCCATGCGAAAGAGAATATCAATAAATTCCGATATTAACACCCATGCTATAGACATAGCAAAAGATAAAATTAAAAGATTGAACGCTAGTATGTTTAAAAATGGTTATGAAAGCAAGCAGATACTTCTTATTGCCGACGCTCGGCGCATCCCTATGAAGGATGAGAGCGTTGATCTAATAATCACGGATATACCGTATGCCGATATGATAAAGTATTCTGATCACCCCTTAGACCTATCAAATATTGAAAATTATGATGAATTTCTGGAAGAGATAGGCAAAGCGTTTATGGAAATGCACAGAGTACTAAAAAGGGATAAATACTGCGTCATATTTGTTGCCGATTATCGTATAGCAAGGAGTAGGATGATATTACCTATTCACTCGGATGTTATACTACTTATGCAAAATCTGGGATTTGTACTATTTGACCTGTACGTATGGAGGTATTACAGAAGTGGGGGATTTAGGCCATTTGGTTCCCCTCCATATCAGGCTATGAACGTCCATAGTTATGTTCTGGTATTCTACAAACCCAAGGGCGAGGTAAACATCGTTAAAAACCGCCCTGTAAGATATAGGAAAAGGCTGATTGAAAAACTTCAGAAAATTCGTTCAAAATAGATGGTATTTTCGCTCTTATCAACAACATACGACCAAACTTCCGGAGGATCGGAAATCACCCTTATGTTTTTTCTTGGATAAGGTATATCTACATTCATGACTTTAGGATGGAAAGAAAACCCTCTCTTTAACTGTTTTCCAACGACGATCGGTCTTATACGGAAGACATCTCCTATGTTGGGATATATATTAGAAGTTACCAGCTGACCTATCCAGTAAAGGTATTTGTAGGCTTGTCCTACATCTTCTTCGGATATAGCTCCTTTTTTCAGCTCAACGACATCCGCCCTGTATCTTCTTTTTCCGTCTTTATACAATATTAGAAGATCCGATTTATCGCCACCTATTCCAAATAGTATCTGATTCCCGAACCATTCAATATCACTAATTGGTCTAAAAATATCATCAAGGTTGGTTTTTAAATCCCTGTGCAACCTCCCAAGGTGGTAAGTGATATAAAACTCCAGCATAAATTCGTACAGAACTTCCCCAGACTTCTTATTGATATTACTAAATATCTGTTCTATGAATACTTGAAATTCGGTTCTATTGCTACATGTAAAAGGTTTCTGCTGAGGGATGTATTTTATCTTGTCGTTAGCTCTGGAAGATTCCATCCGTTGCAGTAGCCTTCTTATCTTTTCAGCCTCTTCTGGGAGTATAGGAGCAACACCTCTCTCCCTTCCTGGACCGTAGATCTTCCTAAAGATCAAGGTGTTCAACCTTCCCTTGTCTGTTATGTCTATATAAGCATGGTTATCATCAAGATAGCGCTCGTATAGCCTTTTAACATTAAGTGATACTCTTAACGGCAGCAAGTGTCCTCTGAGAGGCTCTCTACAGTTATCACAAACGATATTTTTCTGGTCATCAAACTTATCAGCGTATAGTACTCCGCAATAAGGACATTTTCCATAGATGATCCCTGTATCCGTAAAGATATCTTCCACGCATTCGTATGGGTCGGATATAGCGACGAATTCGCCAACAAATCCCCTTTCAGATTGGGGTTCGTTTATGCGCCTCTTGTAGAAAAATACCGATGTACCGGGGATAACATTAGAAAGATCTGCAAGAAGAGAATACAGCATCTTAATGCTTTTTGGTCTCTTAACACCTGCTACCAATCTTTGGATATGCACAGGCTCGGAAAACCGGTCTATAACAAAAACGACAGCCTTTCCCAACAGGGCAGGGATTGTAAAGGGGAAGACGAAATACAAGGTCATTTATTCGTAAGAAGACCCCTCACAACCTCCTCCACTCAATCTCTATCCCGAACCCCTCGTATCCCGGTAGATGCTTCTCCTCCCCCGTCAGGAGTATAGCCTTCCTTATGCCGAGGTCCTTCAGGATCTGCATCCCTACCCCGTACTCTCTTAAGGTCCCGTCCTCCTCCGCCTTTACGCCCATCAGGTGGAAGAACGGGTACTCCGGCGGGTCGGTCTTACGGATATAGACGAAGACGCCCCCTTCCTCGGCGATGATCCTCAAACTCCTCTCAAGGTGTTCCCCGCAGGAGCAGTTCTTCGCCCGGAAGACGTTCCCCGCCACGCAGTGGGCCTGTACCCTTACCACCGCCTCCTCCTTGAGAGGCCCCTTTATGAGGGCGAGGTGGGTGTTGGGAGAATGCTCCTCCCGGTAGATTATCGCCCTAAAGCGACCGTAGGGTGTGTCCATCTCCCCCTCCCAAATGCGACTGACCAGCATCTCCCTCTTCAGGCGGTACTCTATTATCTGGGCTATGGAGATTATCTTCAGGCCGAGCTCCCTCGCTATCTCCTTGAGCTTCGGAAGTCTGGCCATAGATCCGTCCTCGTCCAATATTTCGCATATGACGGCAGAGGGGTAAAGCCCGGCCATACGGGCGAGGTCAACGCTCGCCTCGGTGTGTCCCGCCC
>WFXS01000018.1 GCA_015490465.1 Caldifarciminota bacterium | reverse complement strand
GTCCTACCCTTCAGCTCCCCTATCTCGGAGGCGAGGGCATCTATCTCTTCGCCGTACCTCCAGTTCATTTCCCCCATCTCCACCACCTTGCCATCGCCGTCAAGGAGGACGTACCGGCTCCCCGTCCCCCCTACGTCTATGCCCATCACCGCCATACTACGCGAAAGTCCTTTACGGTCTTGTGAAACTCCCCTACGGTGGTAGCCTCCAAGATCATCTTCCCCCTGGTGGCGTTCAGGTTGAGGGAGTTTATCCGGCTCCTCCTTACGGTTATGCGGGAACCCATCGCCCCCAACTCCATCCTCTCCACCTTACACCCCTCCATCAGGACCTCGCTATCTACGAGGGTTAAGTTGAGGTCCCCGAACTCCCCTCCCCTTATCCTTAGACGGCCGGCGACGTCGTTTATACCTACGGCCTTCAGGCTCACCCCCCTGACCTCAACCTCGCTCCTCAGGGTCGCCATCTCCAAGTCTATCCCCCTCGGCACCTTGAGGACGACACTGTCCGTAGGGGTATCAACCAACAGGAAGATGGTCCTCCCCCTCTTTACCACCCTCAACCCCTCTTTGGAAACCTCCACCCTCCCCGTCTTTGAGGGGAGTACCCTTATCTTCCCGACCTCCACGCCCTTGGCGGCGAGGAGTTTGACCTCCGGGAAGTACCCAACGTCAAGGAGGGCTATTAAGGTTATCATCTCACCTCAAACCCGTACCAGCGACTGGCCACCTCGTAGATCTCCAGGGCCATCTCCACGAGGCGGGGGAATTCCTTGAGGGGGAACTGGGTCGCGGCGTCGGATAGGGCGCGGGGCGGGTCCGGATGCACCTCGGCGAATATCCCGTCTATCCCCACGGCTATGGCACCCCGGAGGAGGTGGGTTATCAGGTCCCGGTGGCCTCCGGATACCTTCCCCCTGCCCGAAAGCACCTGAAGGGAGTGGGTGGCGTCGTACACCACCGTAAGGCCGTCCCTCCTCATCCACACGAGGCCCCGCATATCCACCACAAGGTCCCCGTACCCGAAGAGGGTACCCCTCTCCGTTACCCACACCTCACCGTTCCCCGTACTCCTCACCTTCTCAACGGCGTACTTGACGTCCCAAGGTGCCATGAACTGGGCCTTCTTGATGTTCACCACCTTGCCCGTCCTTCCGGCGGCAACAAGGAGGTCGGTCTGGCGGGAGAGGAAGGCCGGTATCTGCACCACGTCCACCACCTCCCCCACCCTCGGAACGTCGTGGGTGTCGTGTACGTCCGTCAGGACGGGAAGGCCGACCTCCTCCCTCACCCTCTTGAGTATCCTCAAACCCTCCTCAAGGCCGGGTCCCCTGAAGCTCTCTATGGACGTGCGGTTGGCCTTGTCGTAGGAGGCCTTGAAGTAGAGCCTTACGCCGTACCTCTCCGCGATGCCCTTGAGTTCGTGGGCGACGTCCATCACCATCCCCTCGTCCTCTATGACGCACGGCCCGGCTATGAAGAAGGGCTTCCTCATTTCAACGCCTCCCTGACGCTCATCTCTATCGGGGTTATGGCCTGCGATATGAGTTCCATGTCGCTGTAGGTTATTACGACCTCCTTGTGGGCCTTCTCAAGGGGGATGGGGTAGCCACTTGGAGACAGAGCCGCAACTTGGGAGAGTACCTCCCCGATCCCATCCTCGGAAACTCCAATAATCTCCACCTTGTAAGTTAAAGGTGAGTAATCGGAAAATCTTACGAAGGTCTCGTGCACCTCGGTATTGAGGATATCCTCGTAGTCCCTCCTAAGCTCGTACTTTTTGGGCGTCCTACCCTCTTCCTTCTCTCTTGGACGAACCTTCAAGGGCGATGCGAAACCGATTCCCCGCGTAAAGAGGGAGAAGAGGACTTGATCCGAATATATACCCCGGTATCCCCACGTCCTTATGAAATCGTTGGACGTAGACCTCTTGGATACGAACAGCACCTTCCACCCGCCGGATATGAGACGCTTTAAAGCCTCAAGATGCTCATAATACAGAAGAATGGACAGAGCCATGTATCTGTGTTCCTTACCTCCGGGTAGGTCGTAATTATCAATGATGAACAGCGATACGAAGGGATAACGGAGGAAGTTCTCTTTAATCTCCTCGTAGGCCCCCATACTCGCCAGCTCGTCTTCCAAAGCTGTCAAAAGTTCCTTATCCTCCTCTGATAGGGGGGCGCCTATCCATTCGGCCGTTGGTTTGGGGTTTATGACGTCGCCGAGGAAAGAACCGTCCATAAGGACTAGGGTTTCCCTATCCAAGGCGAGCTTTAAAAAGGATTTCACCTCGGCCAACTTCATCCACGTGCTTAGGACGTTATCCAAGAACATCTGACGAAAAATTCCCCGCTCCAGTATATCAACGTGCGAGATAGCCTCCTCTCTCGGCTCCGTTTCCTTGGAGAAAAGGAGGGAGAGGCCGGTAATAGCTACTATAAGGTGGGAAGTACGAGGAGATTGGTTTCTGGAGCCATCTACCGCTACTACAGAATCGGGTACCTCGGACGGTTCCAACGGTAGCCACTGAGGGTCGTAATCCGGCCTCTCCTTCTCCTCAAGAAAACGTATCAACCTCTCTCGCGTCCTTAGGATCGCCTCAAAGACCGACCTGTGCATCCCCTCACTCTATAACGACGGGAGGCAGGGCCTTACCCTTAACGATGATCATGTAGGAGGGCGTCTGCCCTTCGGCTATGTTAACCAGCTTCAGTACGTTTACCATTATCAAGGCCGTACCGGTGGTGTCAACCTTCGCGGCAGGTATGTAGAAGACGGTGTCCGTAGGCGGGAGGTTCTTTATGTAGGGGTCCCTGTCGGCGAGTTTGAAGAAGACCTGAACGGAGTCCACGTCGCTCACGGGGGACCACGAGACCCTTATGCTGTCTCCCACGGAGTGTACGAGGGTGTCAACCACGACCGTGTCGGGAGGTGAGACGGCGGGCAGGGTGAAGGATATACGCTCGCTGTACTTGGGTACGGTTATGCTGACCTGCGTACCTCCGGCCAGTGAGACCTCAACGGGGGCGCCGGACGAATCCAGAGCCATGTAAAGGCCCTTGTCCGACTGGTAGGTCAGGGATACGTCCCCCACCTTAACTTCGGCCTCTCCGTACTCCTGAAGGTCCACCAAGATCTTGAAGAATGCAGACTCGTAGGTGAGGGTGTCCATACCTCCGGGTACAGGAACGCTGCCGTACTCGGAGGGGATCAGAGCCGTGAGCGTAGTCAGGGCGGGTCCAACGGAACCACCCGTACCGAAGACGTGGGTATGGGTGAGGGAAACCTCATCCTTGCAGCCGGCGAGTGCCAGCAAAATCAGAGAACTTAAAACGAACAATCTCCTCATAACTCTGTAATTCTAAGGTTGCAATTACACACCCATATCGCGACACGTTAGCGTACAATTACTGTTCGGGTCGCTTTGCCAATGCGTACGATGTAGACGCCAGTTTCCAGGTCCACCTTTCCTTTGCCACGGAAGATAACCCTGCCGGAAGGCGTATATATCTCACCGGGTACGTTAAGCAGTACGGTACTACCCGTAACCTTGACGTCCACTTTTTCCCTTTCGCTCGTATTCTCAACTACACCAAGATCATCGTTCCCTACTAAGGGTCTGAAGGCGGCGCAGTAGATCTCATAGTTTTCAGGTGTGTTGTCCTGCCAGCAGGCTATACCATAACCCTTAACGAAGTTGTACGCTATCATAGGCCATAGGGACCTTCCGGGTGTCATGCTTATATTCTGAACGGGATACCACGATGAATCCGGAGCCGGCTTGCACGTTTCCATTATTTCAAAGTTCCCACCACTTCTGTCCGACTTCTCAAACCAGGTTATGTAAACCACTCCCTGCCTGTTTATAACCGTCGCTCCGGCAGCGGTGTCGGAGTATGATATTAGGCCGGTTATATTCTCCTTAGGTGACCACGTCAATCCTCCGTCCTCAGATTCCCGGTAATAAACGTTTATGGCATTTCTTTTCTTATCAAACCATACCACGCTGACGTTGTTCAGAGAGGCAGAGACGTGACAGGAGTTATACGTTAGATTTGTAGTCAGGGTGTCAAGGGGTACGGGGGTGGACCAGGTCGCTCCGTTGTCGTCGGAATAGGTTACCATTATGTGCGGGAAGTCGGTATAGCAAACGAACCATCTTCCAGCGTTGTTATAAGATATTTGAGGATGCCTTTCCGCCCTACTGGACGGAGTAGCGACCACGTAACCCCCCGGTGGCTCCCACGTCAGACCGTAGTCAGATGACCTCTTCACCCGTATCCCCCAATCGTAGGCGTCCACTACCAGTAGTATAACGCTCCCATCGGGTGAGGCGTCCATCGCCGGAGAGTCCAGGTTTCTGGGGCCTCCTCCGTACTCGTGCGCCCAGAATATGACCGTATCCCCACTCCACGTATTACCCCCGTCGTTTGATCTGTTGAAGGGTACATGTGAGGATGGTGAACAGTCCCAGCAGTAAGATATGGCGTAAACCATCGTGTCCCTCGCAACTATAGATGATTCCCAGAAGCGGCTAAGCACCTGTATACCGTGGCAGTCCAATCCGGTGCACCAGTTCCACGTAGTTCCTCGATCGTCCGATCGGTTGTATCTGTTGCCGTTGTCCACTCTGGCCCACAGAAGATGAACGGTATCCCCCACAAGGTACAGACTCTGAGGCGTTCTTTCGTTGAAGAAGCGGGACCACGTTATTCCATCCGCACCGAAGATATCGTGATTAATACTGTCGGTTAGCCTGTAATTCCCGTCCATGCTTAAACACGCCTGACTTACAACTATCCAGAGCATAGCGTTAAATTATATGGATGAACGTCGTGAAATGAACTTGGGGCGAATTCATCATATATTATACTCACAAGCCGCATACATTTTTCCGCATGTTGCAGTTAGTTTCCCGCCGTATAATATCGGTGATTATGACAGAGAAACCCGTATATAAGAGAGGAGGAGGTTTTCTTCTGGAAGAGACTCCGGTGCAGGAGGCGTTCACGCCGGAAGATTTCACCGACGAACACAAGATGCTGGCCAGAAGTGCCGACGAGTTCATGGAGAGGGAGGTTCTGCCCAACACCGAGCGCATAGAGGCACAGGACTTTGAACTTCTCCGCTCCCTCATGAAAAAGGCCGGCGAGCTGGGACTCCTTGCGGCCGACGTCCCCGAAAAGTACGGCGGACTTGAACTGGACAAAGTTTCCTCAATGCTGATAGCCGAAAAGATGTCCAAGCAGGGGTCCTTCAGCGTAACGTGGGGCGCCCACACCGGTATAGGTACCCTTCCCATAGTCTTCTTCGGGAACGAGGAGCAGAAGCAGAAGTACCTGCCCGGACTGGCCACGGGGGAACTCATAGGAGCCTACGCCCTCACCGAACCCAACGCCGGATCGGACGCCATGAACATAAAGACGAAGGCCACCCTGTCCGACGACGGGAAGTACTACATCCTGAACGGCAACAAGCAGTTCATAACCAACACGGCGATAGCCGACGTCTTCACCGTCTTCGCCAAGGTGGACGGTGAGAAGTTCACGGCCTTCATAGTGGAGAGGGACACCCCCGGTATGGAGTTCGGCCCGGAGGAGAAGAAGATGGGTATAAAGGGGTCGTCAACGCGGGCCATAACGTTTGACAACGCTAAAGTTCCCGTTGAGAACGTCCTCGGTGAGATAGGCAAGGGACACCACATAGCCTTCGGTATCCTGAACATAGGCCGTTATAAATTGGGTGTCGGGGCCGTGGGGGCGGCCAAGTACGCCCTGCAGACGGCCGTAAAGTACGCAAAAGAGCGGGTGCAGTTCGGTCAGCCAATAGCCAACTTCGGCCTGATAAAGGAAAAACTCGCCAACATGACCCTCCGCCTGTTCGTGACGGAGTCCATGGTCTACCGCCTCGCCGGTCTCTTAGACGAGGCTATGGAGGAGCTCAACCCGGAGGATCCCGACTACCACCGGAAAGCGTGGGACGCCGTAGCCGAGTACGCCGTTGAGAGCTCCATCGTCAAGGTCTTCGGCTCCGAGATGTTGGACTACGTGGTAGACGAGACCGTCCAGATATTCGGTGGATACGGCTTCATATCCGAGTACCCGGCCGAGAGGTTCTACAGGGACTCCCGTATAAACCGCATATTTGAGGGTACGAACGAGATAAACCGCCTCCTGATACCGGGAATGCTCATGCGACGGGCGATGAAGGGTCTTATACCCCTTGTCCCGGTGGCCGCAAAGGTGGCGAAGGAGACCGTGACCCTCATGCCAACCATGTTGCCCAGACCCGAAGGGCCGCTGTCCGAACCCAGGTTCGCCCTCCAGATGGCCAAGAGGATAGCCCTGACCATAGCCGCAGTGGCTGCCGATAGGTTCAGGGAGAACATAAGGGACGAGCAGGAGGTTCTCGGAGGTCTCGCCGACATCGTCACCGCCGTCTACGGACTTGAGAGCGTACTCCTCCGCGCCCTGAAGAGCGGCGATTCCATGATGCACTCCCTCGTGGAGCTTTACGCCTACGATGCCATGAAGCATATTGAGAGGAGGGCGTACGACTTCCTGCCATATATGGCCGAAGGGGACGAGTTGAAGACCCTCATATCCACTGTGCGCAAGCTCACCCGCCCCTTCACACCGCCCAACGCCGTTATAATACGCCGTAGCGTGGCCGATAAGGTTATAGAGACGGGTAAATACCCTTTTACCGAATGAAGCCATGAACAGGCCCTGGTACAGATTTTACGACGAGGGGGTGCCGCGGAGCATTGACTATCCGGAGGTACCCCTTCCTCAGCTGGTTGAGGAGAAGGCGAAGGAACACGCGAGAAATATCGCCATACACTTCATGAAGACCGATATCACGTACGAGGAGTTCCAGAAGTCCATAGACCGCATGGCCACCGCCCTGTACGACCTCGGCGTCCGCAAAGGGGACAGGGTCGCCCTGATGCTTCCCAACTCTCCCCAGTTCATGATCTCCTTCTACGCCGTCCTGAAACTCGGTGCCATAGTCGTCCAGACGAACCCCCTGTACATGCCCTACGAGCTGGAGCATATCCTCAAGGACTCCGGCGCGGAGACCATAATCACCCTCGCGATCCTTCGCCCCAAGGTGGAGGAGGTAAAGGATAAGACACCCCTCAAACGGGTGATATACACCTCCCTCGCGGAGTACATGCCCACCCTCCTCGGTCTGGGGTACAAGCTCCGGATGAAGATAAAGGGGCTGCCCACGGGTATACCGGAAGGGAAAGGAATATACGCCTTTCAGGATCTCCTTAAGTATCCTATAAACCCGCCGGACGTTGCCATAGACCCGAAGGAGGACGTCGCCCTCTTCCAGTACACTGGCGGTACGACCGGATTCCCCAAGGCCGTAATGCTGACTCACTACAACCTGGTCGTAAACGCCTACCAGACCATCCACTGGTTCCCCAATCTGGAGTGGGGTAAAGAGACCATCCTCGCAGTCCTGCCCTTCTTCCACGTCTACGGCATGACGGTGGCGATGAACTTCTCAACCCTGACAGGATCCAAGATAATCCTCGTTCCCCGCTTCAACGTTAAGCAGGTGGTCAAACTCATAGAGAAGCACCGCGTAACCCTATTCCCCGGCGCCCCGAAGATATACATAGACATCATAAACATGCCCGACGTTGGGAAGTACGACCTCTCCTCGGTAAAGGCCTGTATATCCGGGTCCGCCCCTCTGCCGGTAAAGGTGAAGGAGGAGTTTGAGAGGCTCACCGGAGCGAAGCTGGTTGAAGGGTACGGTCTATCGGAGGCCTCACCGGTTACCCACGCCAACCCCATCATGGGCCTGAACAAGGCCGGCAGCATAGGTATACCCTTCCCCGACACCGACGCCAAAATAGTGGACGTTGAGACCGGCGAGAAGGAGATGCCCGTCGGCGAGCCGGGAGAGCTGATAGTTAAGGGGCCGCAGGTGATGAAGGGATACTGGAACAGGCCGGAGGAAACTGCCAGGGTCCTGCGCAACGGATGGCTGTACACCGGGGACATAGCAAAGATGGACGAGGACGGCTACTTCTACATAGTGGACCGAAAGAAGGACATGATAATCGTATCCGGGTACAACGTCTATCCGAGGGAGGTTGAGGAGGTGTTCTTCCATCACCCTGCGGTCAAGGAGGTGGCCGTCGTAGGGGTACCCGATCCCAAGACAGGTGAGAGGGTTAAGGCCTTCGTCGTCCTCAAGGAAGGTGCCACGGCGACCGAAGAGGAACTCATTGAGTTCTGCCGGCAGAAGCTGGCCAAATACAAGTGTCCTAAGGAGATAGAGTTCAGAGACGAACTGCCCAAGACCTTCATAGGGAAGGTCCTCCGGAGGAAGTTAAGGGAAGAGGAGGAGAAGAAACAGAGGTAGGGAAGGGGGGCCATCCCCCCTCCGACCCGTAGATCACTGGGTCGGTATAGGCAGGGTTCCGATACCTTAACTTTTATGAGTTTTTCCCTGTAGCGCGTCATCTGTGCCTGCATTGCAATCATTGTTCTTCAGAATATCCGGCCCTGGAGGGGGCCCAGACGACCCTCCGCTCTCACGTAGAGCTTTATCCCCTTACCTCCGTAGTACCGGCCTCCGTAGTACCGGGAGGAGTCAAGGTAGTTGGTGAAGGTAACCGGGGACAGGTAGTAGATGCCACTGTCTATCCGTACCGGCTCAATCACGAAAACCCCAGCTTCCCCAACCTTTCCCTTACACCCTTTAAGGGGCGGTAGGTCGGGCAGTGTGGTATTCCAAAAGCCCCGGCGAAGGTGCCGTTTGCTGTCCTCGTAGCAGCCGCAGGGCGTCGTTGTAAGACCGCTACGGGTGTAGTCCCCCCTTAAAATCCTTCCCCGAATGAGGCACCTTTTAGATATTGAGACGGCGGATAGGGGTTTCCTTGACAGGGTATTAGAGAGCGCAGAGGTGTTCCTTAAGGTACTGGAACAGCCCTCCCGCAAGCTCCCCACCCTCCGGGGTAAGACCGTCCTCTTCATGTTTATGGAACCTTCCACCCGTACCCAGGCCTCCTTTGAGATGGCTGCCAAGAGGCTTTCGGCGGACACCCTCAACTTCTCCCCGGCCAAGTCCTCAATGAAAAAGGGGGAGACCTTCCTTGACACCTTGTACAACCTCCAGGCGATGGAGGTGGACGGTATAGTGATAAGGCACTCCGCCCCGGGGGCCGCCCACTTCGTCGCCCGCCACACCAAGGCCAGCGTTATAAACGCCGGCGATGGCTCCCACGAACATCCCACCCAGGCCCTCCTTGACGCCTTCACCGTAAAGAGGAGGCTCGGAACCTTGAGCGGCCTCAAGGTCCTGATAGTGGGGGACATCCTCCACTCGCGGGTGGCCCGCTCCAACCTGTTCCTGTGGCGGATGTACGGTAGCGAAGTCCTGTTCTCCGGTCCCCCGACCCTTCTGCCGAGGGAGTTTGAGGAACTCGGTGCGAAGGTCGTAGAGCTGGACGACGCCCTCCCGGAGGCGGACGTCGTTATGGTCTTGAGGCTCCAGAGGGAGAGGATGGAAGGCTCCTTCGTACCCTCCGTCAGGGAGTACAGGCGTTTCTGGGGGATGACGAGGGAGAGGCTCAAGGCCCTCCGGGAGGATACCTTACTGATGCATCCGGGGCCGGTGAACTGGGGGGTTGAGATGGACTGGGAGGCCCAGGAGAGGCCCAACACGGTCATACTGGAGCAGGTCAGGAACGGCGTCGCCGTCAGGATGGCCGTCCTCTACCATCTGCTGGCAAAGGCGGAGGATCTCGGATGAGGGACGTATGGAACTACCCCCTGAACGCCCTTACGGTTAAGAAGCTGGCGCTGTCCTTCGTATTTCTGGTGGTCGGTCTGGGGGTCTACTCGGCCCTCACCTACGCCGCCTACTACCTATCCGGTCTGGACATCTCCCGCGTCTGGAACCTCCACCACCTCTTCCCCGTCCCCCTGTGGGCGAAGAGTTTCCCGGTCTACGTGGCGGAGAGGGGAGGGAAGTTCCTCCTTGAGACGGACTGGAGTAAGTTCGGCACCCTGTCCAGGGCCGTATGGTCCTTCGGCGTCCTCCTCCTCCTGTGGGCGTACTTTACGGCGGGGATAGGGGTCTCCAAACTGGAGTTGGAAAGCCAGAGGGGGGACCCGTTCTACCCCTTACCCTCGGCCATTAAAGAGGCGATCAAGCGGAGCGGCCTCTTCTGGACAACGGCCCTCGTTCTCATCGGCGTGGGGATAGTCGTCCTCGTCGTCCACGCCCTTACGTCCGTATGGGGGAGGGTACCCGGCCTCTTCTACCCCGCCGTCGTTGTGATCCTCCTGACCTTCGGCTTCCTCGTCCTCCTCTCCCTCCTCCTGATCTACATGCTGGTGGGGTGGGCCTTCGTCCTGATATACGGGCCGGCCGTCTCCGTTTCCATGGAGGGGGACACCTTTGACCTCTACTACGAGGGCTTCAGCATATTCAACGAGAAACTCCACAGGTTCGTCCTCTACGAGGTCTGGATATACTCCCTGAAGGTGGTCGCCTTCTCCATCTTCACCTTCGCCCTCTTCAAGGCCGTAAGGCTCTCCGCCCGCATCCTTGAGTTCCTGCTTCCGAGGTTCAAGTTCGTGTATTACCCCGCCCTCTTCCACTTCACCCTTCCCCAGCTCCCCTATCCGGTGGCGTACTACCTGGCCTTCATACTGCCGATGGACGTCTACGCCCCCACCAACACCCCTGTACCCACTTCCACGACCTACGCCTTCTCTCTGGTCTTTGACGTCTGGATGCTGGTCTTCCTTTTGGTGGCCCTCTCCTACTGGACGAGCCTGACCTGGACGGGGAGGCTCCACACCTACGCCCGCATCCTCAAGGAGAAGGACGGGATAGACATCTTCAAGGTGCGTCCCGTCGCCAGCCTTTCGGAGGTGAGGGATGGAGGCGAAGAGGTACGGTAGGTGGTACGTCCTGAACGGTAAGAGGTTCGCCGTAAGGAAGGTGAAGGGGGGGTACGAGGTCCTCTACGAGGGCCGGCACTACTTCGTCAGCACGGCTCCGGGGTTCGCCTCCGCCACCCACGAGGAGAAGAGGGACGAGGTCAGGGCGCCCATGACGGGCAGGGTGGTAAAGGTGGTGGTTGAGGAGGGACAGAGGGTGAAGGCGGGGGATACCCTCGTCGTGATAGAGGCGATGAAGATGGAGACCACCCTGACCGCCCCCGAAGACGCGGAGGTCGTTGAGGTACGGGCCTCCGAAGGGGACATAGTGCAGGAGGGGGACCTACTGGTGAGGTTGAGGTTCTCAGGGAAATAGGTTTACCCCTTACTTTCTGCCGTTTCTCTAAGTTCTTTAAGTGTCCCACCCAACCACCTGTGGAAGGCCTTTATATCAACTTCGGATATGAGGGTTTCGGGAATGTTCCTGTTTGACGATCACACCCCGTCCGACCACCTCAATTACGGCAAGGGCGTAAAACGCTCAATAATTATGAGTGTCGGGAGTGTAAACATCTCCTGCCTCTTTATCCCCCCTTTCCCCCTCAACCTTCAGGTAAGGTAGACCCCGGAAGACTCCCGTTTCTGCAGTTAGATTGAACCTTACACCTGAGCGTCTCCTGTGTCCCACTTATCTGGACACGCTTAAAATTCCTTCGTGGAAAGTGTTACCGTATGGAAAGTTTTCGTCTACGCTCTGTTCACGGCGATAGCCACCGGTCTCGGTGCCTTACCCTTCGCCGTATTTAAGAAGTTCCAGCGGAAGTACCTCGGCATAGCCAACGCCATAGCGGCGGGTCTCATGATAACGGCGAGCTTCAGCCTTATACACGAGGGACTCGCGTACGGCATGCTCAAAACGGTCCTGGGAGTCCTTATAGGCCTCGCCTTTATCATGCTCAGCCATCGCCTGCTTCACGACCACGACGACATCCACCTCGGCATTCTAAGTGGCGTGGACGCCCGCAAGGTCCTCCTTATAATCGGCGTGATGGTGGCCCACTCCTTCGCCGAGGGAGTGGGCGTGGGGGTGTCCTTCGGTGGAGGTGAGAAGTTCGGTACCTTCATAAGTCTGGCCATAGCCGTCCACAACATTCCCGAAGGCCTCGCCGTGTCCCTTGTGATGGTGCCGCGGGGGGTACACTGGATATGGGCTGCCCTGTGGTCAATATTTACGTCACTTCCCCAGCCCCTTATGGCCGTCCCCTCCTACCTATTCGTTGAGATCTTTAAACCTTTCCTGCCCGTGGGTCTCGGATTCGCCGCCGGTGCCATGCTCTGGATAGCCTTCTCGGAGCTCCTATCCGATGCACTTGAGGACGTATCCTCCCAGATAGTCGCCACGACCATAACCCTGTCTGTGGTCGCCATGACCATCTTCCAGGTCCTCATAAAGCACTGACGCACCTAAAATTGACACCATGCGCATCCTGAACCTGTCGGGAAAGGTGAGTACGGAAGGGTACACGCGGGTGTACACCATCACCAGTTTTCCGGACGTCGTGGTGGTTGACGAGGAGATCTCCGGAGAGAGTGTGAGGGAGATATCCGAGAACTTCGTAACTGTGATGTTGGGGGGGGACGGCAGGGTGCCTCCCACTGTGGATTACAGGTTCTCGTCGCCGGAGGAAATAAACGGCTTTCTTAAGGAATACGCGAAAAGGAGTCCGAGGGACAGGCTCGTGGACCTGTACGATCGTACCTTCGGCGTGAGGTATCCCGAGAGGGTCAGGTACGTGGCCTATTACGGGTACAGCAGGTACCTCTACAACGTCCTCTCAACCCTGATAAACAGCCCTCTCAAGCCGTGGGTGGGTCTGCACGGTCCGAACGGTGTAGGTAAGACGAAGCTCCTGAAGGCTATTCTCGGAGAAAGGTACAGGGGTGCATTCCACGTAACGGGTCCTTCCATGGGGTTTAAGGTGGAGGATATGGAGGATGCCAGAGACGTGGTTGTGGACGTCTCCCGCTTCCAGAACGAAGGGGACCTCCTGTCCGTTATGAACGAGTTGCACAGGCGGGGCCATCAGGCCATATTCATGCTTGAGGGGGAGGAGATCCCGGAGATCCTCTCCACGATTCCCTTCTTTTATCTTCCCCCGCTCTCCGGACGTCCACCCAAGGAGAGGCTTCTGCTGTTTGAACACATCCTCCGGGGGATAGAGCAGGAGAAGGGTTGCAGGGATAGGGTGGAGATGGAGGAGGGCTTTCTGGACATCCTTCACACCTACCAGTGGCCCAACAACCTGAGCGAACTTAACAACGCCCTCCGCTTTACCCTGAGCATTTCACGGTGCGTACTACGCTTAAAGGATCTACCGTACCACATTAAGGCGAGGTTAGGGCAGGGGGACACTCCACCGGGGTGGGAAGAGTACAGATGAGGCGACTCAGGTTCCATCTCCTCGTATCGCTCCTGTACCTTATACCTGTACTCTTCAAGGTTGTCAACGCTCTCCGCAGGGATATCTCCCTTACGGCTCCCCTCGGTTCCATGGAAAATCTCCTCCTCACCGATTTCGTTGGCAAGTCTTCCGATACCTTCCTGTACTATCTGCCACCTGCCTACGCTATCCTCAAGTACGGCGAACCCATAAGGATCGTGGGGGATAACGTCCTTCACCTTTGCTACAGGGTAGTACAGTCCTACGTCTTCATCCCGTTTATGGCAGCCTTTGGGGAGTATTTCCCCCTGTACTACATCCTGTTCTTCTCCCTCCTGTTCGCCAACCTCCTCGCCCTCCTTCTGTGGGAACTCAATCCCGGTAAGTACAGACTCAATCTAACCATCGCCCTGCTCGTCCTTCCCGTGGTCTTCTACTATCTCCCCTTTCTCATGCTTGAGGCTCCCACGTCTTCTTTTCTCCTCGCGTACGCCTACTTCCTTATCAGGTACATCAGGAAGGGCAACACTCTGGATATGCTCTTATCCCTTCCCTTTTTATCCCTGGCCGCCTTTCTCAGACCCGAAGTTTCACTTATCGGTATACCTGTCATTCTGATGGTCCTTCGCAGGAAAGTCCTCCTTGCACCCTCCCTGCTGGCCGTGGCCCTGCCGTTGGGAGTCAACCTCTACCATGCTAAAAGGTGCGGGGATCAGTCCAACTTCTACCTGTGGGCCTACGCCCTGCACGTGGAGAGGCAGAGAGGGGAACCCTATACGGACGTCGCCGACCTCCTCAAAGACGTTGGGGACAAACTTACCCCCTGTCTTGAGTCCAGCGGTGTTGGGGACCCTTCAACCATGGGTTTCTCGGACGATAGACTGAACCTTTACTTCCAGCTCTTTCAGGTAAACAATCGGGAGTACTCCTCCTGTTTCCGCAAGTTGTTGTTTATGGAGATAAACGGGGGCGATCTGCTCGTCATGTTGAAGAGGGTACCCCTCAACGTTCTTTCCCTTCTCGTACCCTCCTTCTCTTCGTCCACCTTCTTCCGCAGGTTGGGGTTTTTAAAGTGGCCGTTCGTAATCCTGATAGGGCTGTACGGAATTCTACTTCTGCCGGCGATCATGTGTACGTGGGTATGCGGCAGGGTGGAGTACAGGTACATCGTACTCTCTTACTTCTTTCTTCTGCTCCTGTACGCCCTGTACAACCCCTTCGGGAACTTTGACGCCCTGCGATTTAAACTCTACCTCGTGCCTTTAGAGGTCGTATTTATTGGGTTTACGCTCAGGGCCTTCACAGATCCGCACTCAACGGTATAATTCCCGTAATGTTGACCTTCCTCCTCATATCTCAGGTGAACACCGACGTTAATCCGCCGGAGCATGGTGAGACCATAAAGAACGCCTACGGTGTGTTCGCAAGCGGATATTACGGTAAGCGTATAGGGAAGTTCGGTGTGGGGGGTGGTCCCATGGTCGCCATAGGGAACTGGTACGAACCTCTCGCCTTCCTCATAACCGCCCACGGTATATATTCCCCCGACAGCGGTACCGGTTTTTCTCTGGACTTCTCAACCCGTATCCCGGTCCTCGGCCAGAGGGAGTTCACCCAGTCCAACGGTACCTTCGCTTACCTGTCCTTCGGCCTCGGTATAATGGGGCTGCCCGGTGTCGTTGGGGAGACCTTTGACTTCTACAAACTTAGACCGGACGTCATTTTTGGTATGGGGTTTGAGTGGGCCATAACTCCGGAGGTCTCCCTTCTTGCTCAGGTCAGGTACGACGTCCTCGGGGTCAGGGACTGGATAAAGGAGAACATGGCCGTGGCCCACCTTGGAATCCTGATATACGGAAGGTGATGGTGAGGTAAGGGACGAGAAAGGGTAAGCCCGTGCCAGCTAACCGTCTAAAATATAACTATCCTCCCCTTTCTGATCCTCCCTTTTCGGGTCGTCCTCCTGCCACTCACGTCGTAGAAGGGCCCGGCAGGAACTTCAAGTTCGGTCAATCCATCTTCCTCCACGCTCAGGGCCCTTATCACCTTGCCCACACCTACGGCCATGGTCCCCGTGTTTGAGAAGGAACCGAAGAAGACCGTCATGGCTGTGCTGTCCCACATGACCTTAGTTATGCCGAAGTCGGGGACGTAGTAGTAGGTGCGGTACTCCGTCATCAGCGTGGAGTCGGGGGACATGGAAGACGTGGTTATCAACTTGCTGTTCAGTACCAGAAGCACCTTGACGTTGCCGCCTATCCCCTCAACCACGGCATCCGTACTCTCCACGACGGCCGTAGATGGTCTGTATATGATGGTATCTGCTACACTGTCCCCATCAACGTCGGGTACGGGTAGCGGAGTGTTCAGGGGCAAAATGCAGTCGTTCCAGGCCCCCCACGAATCTCCGGGAGAGGCGTTGTACTTCGCGAACCTGTGCAGCGGGTTGTGGTAGTATTCGTCCCCCGCCCAGATAAACGTGGAATCCACCGTCGTATCCCTCAATATACGCACTTTTACCAGTTTGCCGGAGAGATCGGTGCAGGCGCCATAGACCGGCAAGGGATAAACGGCCTCAACGCTGTCCCTCTCCGGACTCCCCGACGGCACCCTTACGTAATCAAGGAAATTTCCCACACTTAAACCCAGGTAAGTCAACATAGGATAATTTTACGGGCGATTAGCGTTCCTGCACGGGTACCTCTGCACCCTCAACGTGTATAGGGCAGCTGTCCTGAGGTGCCTTCCCTGCCCAGAACATCTCGTTCGTCTTCTCCGGACAGGAAGGTCTGGCCAGCAGGAGGCTCTCCTTACACAGGGTGGCGTACTGGAAAGGTCCCTTCAGGTCAAAGTAGCGGGGTTTCAGTCCCTTGTGAGCCTGAGCCATGAACTTCGCCCATATGGGAACGGCCAGCTCCGACCCCGTTGCTCCGGGGAAGATCACCCTCAGGGAGTCGTACCCGACCCACACCCCCACGGCCATGTAAGGGGAGTATCCGATGAACCACGTATCCCGGTAATCGTCCGTCGTCCCCGTCTTTCCGGCGGCCTGAATTACGGAGTTGTCCCACCCGTAGTACCGGGAGTTGTAGGCCGTACCGCAGCACACGACGTAGGTTAAGGCGTAGGTACTCATCTTTGCGACGTTCGGCTCCAGAACCTGAACGTAAACCGGCCCGTTCTCCTCAAGGACGTTCCCGTACGCATCCTCTATGCGGGTTATGAAGTATATGTTGGGCCTCTTCCCGTAGTTCATAAGGGTGGAAACCGCCCTGACCATATCCCATACGGTTACCTCCACCCCTCCGAGGGCCATGGACGGGAAGGGTTTTATGGGACTGGTAACCCCCATTTTCCGGGCTATGTCCGCCACGTACCAGGGACCCACGTCAAGGGTAAGTTTCACAGCCGGGACGTTCTTGGAGAGGGCGAGCGCCCTGCGGAGCGTTATAAGACCCTCGTACTTGCCGTCGTAGTTCTTGGGAGTCCATATACGACCCATGTCGTCCATCATCTCTATGGGTTCGTCCCTTATGGTGTCCCCGGGGGACCACCCACGGGAGAAGGCCGCCGTGTACACGAATATCTTGAAGGCGGATCCGGGCTGTCTCCTCGCCTGCCTCACCCGGTCAAACTGGGAATGCTGGAAATCCCGGCCACCCACGTACGCCAGTATGCCACCGGTCGTATCCACGGCCATGAGGGCAGCCTGAAGGTACTTAGGCTTTCCACCATTGTACTCCTCGTAGGTGGGCTTGAGGAACCTCTTCCACTTCTTCTCGTAGTTGCTGAGGGAGGTGCGTACCACCCCCACGGCTATCCTCTGGAGGTCTAAGTCAAGGGTGGTGTATATCTTCCCTCCGCCACGGTACAGGAAGTTCTCACCGTACTTCTCTATTACGTACTGCCTCACGAGTTCCGCGAAGTACGGGGCGTCGCCCCCGAAGGTGGTCTTCGGTCTCGGCTGGAGTTTAGGAGGGGTCTTTAATAGACTGTCGTACTGCTCCTTCGTCAGGAACCCCTCCCTGTACATCCTCCAGAGTACTATCCTGCGCCTTTTGTCGGCCAGCTCGGGATTCCTGTAAGGGGAAAAACGGTTTGGGTTCTTCGGTATACCGGCGAGGAGGGCCGACTCGTTCACGTCCAGATCCTTCGCATCCTTCCCGAAGTAGAACCTCGCCGCCGACTGGACGCCGTACACACCCTCACCGAAGTATATCTGGTTCAGGTACCTCTCAAGGATCTCGTCCTTCGTGAACGTGGCCTCCAGCTTCAGAGCGAGAGCCAGCTCCTTCACCTTGCGGTTCAGGGTACGCTTGTGGGTCAGGAACATGTTCCGGGCCAGTTGCTGCGTGATGGTTGACCCCCCCTGCCTCACCCTCATTGACAGGAGGTTAACGAGCATAGCCTTAAACGTCCGCTTTAGATCAACGCCCCAGTGCTTATAAAATCGCTTGTCCTCAAGGGCTATGAAGGCCTTCTGAACGTTGGGGGAAATTCTGGAAAGGGGTACGTACTCCCGCCTCTCCTCGTAGAACTGGTAAATGACCTTGCCCATGCGGTCGTAAAGGGTCGTAGCCTGAGGGGGTTTGAAGGCCTCTATCCTCTCAATATCGGGCAGGTCCCTTGAGTTAACGGCAAGGATAACGACGAGTGCAAAGAAACCGCCGACCACGAGGATCAGTCCCAGTATTCCCGCTAAAGCGAACAGGCGGATTTCCCTTTTCAGACTGCTCAAACTCCCTATTCTAACCCCGATAACATCCGTTACCGAACGCGGTGCAAACTCGCTTTCACAGATTAGATCCCGAACAAAATTTTTATTTTTCCTTCACCAACTGTATAATAACTCCCTATGCTGGTACTATGGATTGCCTCCAGTGGAACGGACATAAGTGCAATAGAGAAGAGCATAAAGGCTCTTGAGAAGAGTAAGGCGTACAGGAAAGACCCCGCTCTGGCCGATAGCCTTGCGAGGCTCTACATGGAGCGCTGTACGTACAGGGCAAACGTTTCCGACTGCGATAAGGCCATATCCATATACGAGAAGTACGTAAAGGACTCCGACCTCCCCAGAGCCAGGGCACTCATCCGCAAGGCCGAGGTCCACAAGGGCAAGGGGGAGTACGAGGCCGCCATGACCACCTACAGGGAGGCCATAGGGGCGATAGGTAAGGGAACCTCGTGGGAGAAGGGCGGCATGATAGAGCTCACCACGAACGTCAACCTCATGCTGTCCGCTATTGGTAACTACTACCTGATGAAGGGTCTCCTTGCCTTAAACAACTCCAACTACACCGAGGCAGCCACCTACCTTGACGCCGCCGTCAAGTACCTCACGAGGGCCGGAGACAGGGACCTGGACCTCGCCCGCGCCCTCCACGGTAGGGGTGTGGCCTACTGCCGTAGCGGTAAGGTGGATCAGGCCCTTAAGGACCTTCAGGAGGCGGTCAAACTCCTGAACGAACTGGCCAAAGCCGAGCCTAACAACGAGGCCGTATTCTACGAGCTGGGTATGGCTTACCTCCACCTCGGGAACGCCTACCTGAAGAAAGATGACAGGAAACTCGCCGCAGAGTCTTACGAGAAGGCGGCAGCCGCCTTTATGGGTGTACCCGCATGGGAGAAGAAGGTAAGGGTCGTACTGGCCGTAGGCCGCACGTACGTAAAGCACGCCGAAACCCTTCACAGGGGTGGGAAGTACGCCGAGGCCGTAAAGTACTACGAGAAGGGGATAAAGCATCTGAAGAGGGCCAGCAAACTCTGCCGGAAGGATAGGAAGTACTGTCCCACGAAGGAGGAGGTGTCGGCTGCCCGTAAACACCTGAGGCAAGCGAAACGGAAGAAGGAGTTTAAGTGATGGAAAGGATACGCAAGATCGTAGGCTTCGTTCTGCTGCTTATATTTCTGATCTACCTGTTCCTGCTCTACGTGAACGTTTACATGGCCGCCCTGTCCTCGCCGCTGGTGGCCACGTTCCTCCTGTCCTTCATAGGTTTCTATCTCTTTGCCAACCGCCTCGTCTTCGGGTACTGGGGAATCATATCCACCGCATCCCTATACGAGAGCAGCAAAGATATAGACAGGGAGAAGGTCGCAAAGGCCACGAACTACCCCATCCAGACCCTCCAGAACCTTACCGCCCTCTCCGTCCTTACCCTGTGGCTGGCATCCCTTGAACCCTTCAAGTACGCCCTCTACCTCGTGTTCTTCGTTTTCTTCCTCATCGCCATGTTAGTTAAACTCAACTTCATAACGAACTTCGCCCTCGGTCCCTTCGTGACGGTGGCGTTTTACGGAGCGTTTATACCCGTGTTTATGGTCTTCGTTCTTGAATTGATAGCCCGCTGGAAACTGAGCAAACTGGCCAAAGGAGGTTAAAAATGGGAAAGGTGTACGAGCTAAGGGAAGTACAGGTCCTGAACACCCTCGTCTTTGAGACCCTCGGTCAGCCAGAGAAGGAGAGGGAGTTCAAGTTCAAGAGCCTCAAGAGGTGGGGTCTGGACCTCATCTTCGGTAAGAAGGGAGGTAAGCTCACCTACTTCACGGCCGAATACGGCAAGCGGAAGGTGGGGGAGAAGTATACCGAGGCGGACGAGCAGTACGAGGTCCTGGAGATCCTTCAGGAGATGCCGAAGAATAAGAAGATCTTCGCCCATATAGAGACCCATCAGGGTACGGCCTACTTAGTGGGGGAGCTCCGGGAAGGGGACGAGAACGTAGAGATACTACGCCTTCCAGCCGGTATAACCCTCCTCGCCTACCTAAAGAAGCGTCGCCTCCACCACGTTATAGAGGCCCTGAGGAACGTGGGTATCGCCACCGAGCTGGTAAAGCAGCGCGGTCAGGAGGGCAAACCCTACCCCTACGAGAAGCTCCCCAACGTCGCCCGCCGCTTCCTCCGTGGCGCCAAGGACGTGGAGAAAGAGGCCGGTTTCGGAAGGGTCGCCCTCGCTTACTACGGGGAGAACAAGGACGGAGACGCCCGCTTCCGCGTCTCATGGCTACTGCCGACGATAGCCCTCTTTGAGATAGACATCGCCGAGAAGGTGGACAAACTGCTCGCCGCCTTCAAATAAAAAAGTGCCGGGGGCGGGACTTGAACCCGCACGGGCCGAAGCCCAGCGGATTTTGAATCCGCCGCGTCTGCCATTCCGCCACCCCGGCGAAGTACATATTCTAACGCCGTAATACGTATCGCCCTTACAATCGCCTCCATGCTGGACGTTTCCTATCTCCGCAAGAAGAGACACGTACTTGAGGAGGCACTGAGGAAAAGGGGGTACTCCCTCGCCATACTGGACGAGTTGACGGAAATAGACGCCAGACGCCGGGAAATAATAACGAAGGCCAACGAATTACGGGCTAAGAAGAACGAGATCTCAAAGAAGATAGGGGAGTTAAGACGCAGAGGGGAGGACGCCTCCCATCTGATGGAGGAGGCAAAGAAGTACGACGAACTCCTGTCCGAACTCAAGGAGAAGGAGAAGGAGTACGACCGCAAGTTCTGGGATCTATGGGGGTACGTACCCAACATCCCCCACGAGAGCGTACCCGTAGGCCCCGACGAGAGCGCCAACGTGGTCGTGCGGGAGTGGGGTGAGAGGAGGGAGTTTGACTTTACCCCGAAACCCCACTGGGACATAGCGGAACTGCTCGGCATACTTGACTGGAAGTCCGCAACGGAGATGTCCGGCTCCCGCTTCGTTACCTACCGTGGCCTTGGGGCGAGACTTGAGAGGGCGCTCATAAACTACTTCCTTGACACCCACACCAAGAACGGCTACACGGAGATCTTCCCCCCCATACTGGTAAAGCCCGAAGCCCTCTACGCCTCCGGCCACCTACCCAAGTTCCACGAGGAGATGTACTACATAAACGAGGACAACCTCTACCTGATACCCACGGCCGAGGCCTCTCTGGCCAACCTCCACAGGGGCCAGGTGATACCCGAAGATAAACTACCCCTCTACTACGTGGCGTACACCCCTTGCTTCAGGAGGGAGGCCGGCTCCCACGGCAGGGACGTACGGGGGATAATCCGTATGCACCAGTTCAACAAGGTGGAGCTTTTCAAGTACACGAAACCCGAAGAGTCCTACGAGGAGCATGAGAAGATGGTTCAGGACGCCGAGAGAATACTTCAGGCCCTCGGAATACCCTACAGGGTAGTACTGCTCTCTACAGGAGACATGGGCTTTGCCGCAGCAAAGACGTACGATATTGAGGTGTGGGCCCCCGGCCTCGGAAGGTGGCTTGAGGCCTCTTCCGTCTCCAACGTGGAGGACTTCCAGGCCCGCAGGGCGAACGTGAAGCTCAAGAGGAAGAACGGTAAGACGGAGTACGTACACATGCTCAACGGCTCCGGTCTCGCCACACCGCGGGTGTTCATCGCCATACTTGAGAACTTCCAGCAGGAGGACGGCTCCGTAGTCATACCGGAGGTTTTACGGCCGTACATGGGGGTGGACGTTATAAGGCCAGAGTGAGAGGGGCGGTCGTATAACGCCTTGTTGATGGTATAAAGAGGTATTGAAGGCCGGCCTTAGAATAGGGGTGGTGAAGGAAGGCAAGGATTTGCTTAAGAAGGATCCGGTCCTCCGTCGTATAGTTGAGGTCATCGTTAAGGAGATAGACCCCGACAGGATAATACTCTTCGGTTCAAGAGCGAGGGGAGACCACACGGAGGGCAGCGATTACGATATACTCGTGCTTAAGAAAGGAGTTAAACCGGAGGATAGGAGGCCGTTGCAGAGGAAGATAAGGAGGGCGTTATGGAGGGAGGATATCTACGGTTCGGCCGCCGTGGATGTGATAGTGCAGGATATCCAGAGATACGAAGACTTAAAGGAGAGGTGGGACCTGATATATTACGACGCCGATAAAGAGGGGGCAATACTTTATGAGAGAAAGAGCAAAAGAGTGGTTGAGATTCTCCCTTGATGACCTTGAGGTGGCCCGTGAGGCGGCGAAGCTCGGAAAGTACAACATAGCAGCCTACCACCTGCAACAGGCCGTTGAAAAGGCTATAAAAGGTGTTATAGTTTTTATCGGAAAGCGTAAGAATTTGAGAACACACGATATAAGCATCCTTGTTAAAATGTTGTTGGAAGAGGGCGTTGATGTTCCCGTTGAAGTTCTGGACGCTCAGGATCTAACGGAATACGCTTCCACGACCCGGTATCCTGACGACTACGTTCCCGTATCTCCGGAGGAGTACGAAGAGGCCTACGAGGTGGCGGTAAGGGTCTACGAATGGGCAAGGGGTATAGTTGAAGGCCAGTCCTAATTCCCCCCCCAACATCCTCCTGCTCTCCTCCGCCTTCTTCTTCAGCACTTTAGCGATCCGGGTATTGAAGATTTAGAACTGAGGAGTTTATAAGATTAAGGCAGAAATTGAGGATTGAAAAAGGTCCCCACACCCCGAGTTTTGTAAAGGACAATACCGTGATGGAGAAAATATCTCCATATACCATGTCAAATGACCGGAAGGTGCTGAGGGAAAGTACTCCAAATTTACAGGAAGGCCTGAAAGAGGGACTTCCACCTGCGTTCCGTACCGTAACGTAAAGTACCACGGTATAATCTCCTTCGTATGTACCTGTACAACACCCTCACCGGCAAGAAGGAGGAGTTCGCCCCCTTGAGGGACAACACCGTCCGCGCCTACGTCTGTGGCATGACCGTTCAGGACAGCCCCCACGTCGGCCACATGAGGGTCTTCACCGTATTTGACGCCCTCTTTCGTTTCTTCAAGGCGCTCGGATGGGAGGTCAGGGCCGTCCAGAACTTCACGGACATAGACGACAAGATCATAACCAGGGCCAGAGAGGAGGGGATAGACTGGCGATTTCTGGCCGACAGGTACGAGATGGAGTACAGGGAGGTCGCCCGCCGGATGAACTTCCTCCCCTTAATGCACCCAAGGGCCACCCAGCACATACAGGAGATCGTTGAGATGATAGAGGCCATAATTGAGCGGGGGTACGCGTACGAGAGCGGCGGGAACGTCTGGTTCTCCGTCCGTAAGTTCGCCGAAGATTACGGCTACGGTAAGCTGGCCAGGATGTCCCTTGACGAGATGCTGGCCGGGGCGAGGGTGGAGCCGGACCCCACCAAGAGGGACCCCCTTGACTTCGCCCTGTGGAAGGCCCACAAGGAGGGGGAGCCTTACTGGTACAGCCCGTGGGGCAAAGGCAGACCCGGATGGCACATTGAATGCTCGGCCATGTCCAGTAAGCACCTCGGCCTACCCCTTGACATCCACGGCGGGGGCAGGGACCTGATATTCCCCCACCACGAGGACGAGATAGCCCAGACCGAGGCGGCGACGGGCCAGACCTTCGCCCGCTTCTGGATGCACGTGGGACTCCTCACCTTCCGCGGTGAGAAGATGTCCAAGTCCCTGAAGAACTACTTCGTGGCGAGGGAGATCCTTGAGGACTACTCCCCGGACACCCTGAGGCACCTCCTCCTCTCCGCCCACTACCGGAGCGACCTTGAGTTCTACCCGGAGAAGCTGGACGAACATGCGAGGGCCGTAGCCCGCCTCAGGGATGCCATCGCCGGCGTAGAAGAGGACGGGGAAGAGGACGAGGGACTGAAGGAGGAGATATACGGGGCCTTGAAGGACGACTTCAACACCCCGGAGGCCTTCGGCCTCATCTTCTCGGCGTTGGATAACCCGACCCCTGCAAAACTGAGGACAGTCAAAGGGGTTATGGAGATGCTCGGCTTCCGCCTTAGTGAGGAGGAGGAGGACGACACCCTCCAGAGGCTGGTCAAACTCCGGGAGGAGGCCCGCAGGGAGAAGAACTACGACCTCGCCGACCGCATAAGGGACATCCTCAAGATGGTGGGCGTGGAGCTGATGGACGTACCGGGGGGGACGAAGGTCCGGAAGGTCAGGTGAGGGAGTAGCGCTGCCTCAGCACCTTCAGGGTGGCGCCTATCAGCCCCGCAAAGAGGAGGTCAGCGTCCCTCTCCCGGACGGACTCGTCCATCCCCTTTATCTCCTCCCCTATCCGCCTTATCTCCTCGGCCCCTGCGTAGTCTTTGAGCCTCTCGTAAAGGCCCAGATGGGCGTCCTTCTTCACTATCGCCTCTATACCGTCCAGAACCTGCCTGTGGGCCGTCCCCTCCCATATCGGCAGTATCATAGCCTCCCTCAAAAGCCTCTCAACCGGATACTCCTCAAGACCCCCATCCCGCCGTGTACCTCCATCGCCCACTTCGCCGCCCTTACGGAGACCTCGGCCGTCCAGTACTTGGCCATATGGGCTATGAGGCGGAAGGTGTGGTAGGCTCGTGAGTACCTCGGCTTCTCAAGGAACACCCCGTCCAAGGCCTCAACGGCCTCCCACGCGAGGGCGAAGGCCTCCCTTACCTCCCTTTCCATATCCTCAAACTGCCTGCGAAGTAGGGGATGTTCGCTTATGTACTTTCCGAAGGCCCACCTCTTTCTGGCGAAGGTCAGGGCCTCAACCCACGCCCTGTGGGCCAGGGCGACGCTCCCCACACTGTTGGCCACGCGGGAGACGTTCAGGGCCTCAAGGATGAGGTATATACCCCACTCCTCCCGGCCGAGGAGGTAGGCTTCGGAGTCCCTCAACTCCACCTCTCCGGTGGGTACGGACCTCGTACCTATCTTGGGCTTTATCCTCCGCACCAGGTAGTTGAGGGAGCCGTTCCGCCTGTACTTCGGCAGCAGGAAGAGGGCGAGGCTCCGGACCCCCTTCGGCTTCCCCTTTATCCGGGCGGCCACGACGGCCACCTCCGCCCCGACGTTGCTGGCGAAGTACTTCTCGCCGTTCAGGATGTAGAGGCCATCGCCCACGGGAGCGGCGACGGTCTCAACGGTGTTTCCGAGGTCGGACCCCCCTTTGGCCTCCGTCATCCAGGTCGCCCCCTGCCATATCTCACCTTCCGTTGCTATGAGGTTGGGGAGGTACCTCTCCTTCAACTCTTCGCTTCCGTACTTGTGTAAGGGCAGGGCGGTTGATATGGAGACGGTGTAGGGGCAGTAGACCCCCGGATCGTAGAAGGAGGTTATGTAGCCGAGGACGTAGAAGGGCTTCAGGCTCCCCTCCTTGAAGGCCCTGCCTACCACCCCCGCCCTGTATCCGGCGTAGAGCATATCCCAGTACTCCGAGGGGTAGAGCAGCTCGTCTATGC
>WFXS01000017.1 GCA_015490465.1 Caldifarciminota bacterium | reverse complement strand
GAGGTGGGGGCGGGGTTCGGTGAGTTCAGCAGGCTGGCAGCTGAGATGGGGGCGAGAAGGGTATACGCTATAGAGAGGAACCCCTACGCCTACGAGATCCTGAGGAGGAGACTCAAGGGCTACAAGAACGTTAAGGTGATAAAGGCGGACGCCCTGAAGTTCGTTCCCGACGAGGACGTAGACGTCCTGATCCACGATTTCTACGGTCCACTTCTCTACGACGAGTCCCTTTACGTCCTTGACCATCTCCCCTACAGGCCGCGAACCGTACTTCCCAACGGTGGCCGGTTAAAGGTATCTGCTGTAAGTCTTGATAGTCTGGACGACCCCGTAGTTGATGGGGACATCCTTGAGGTGCTGAGAGGGGCCATAGTGGCCGACCTCTTTCCCGTGGAGGACCCTCCACCCGCCGACGGTGAAAGGGTAGTAGCCGAGTGGAGGTACGGAAGGGGCCTGAAACTTGAGGAGAGCGTTGACGTTGGTGAGATGGTCGGGGATCTCCTGATGTTCTACCTTGAGATCACCCACAACGGCAGGGTTCTGTGCGACTCCTTTGAGTGTACCAACTGGTCGCTCGGATGGACCCCGAGGAGCGGCGACGTGTTTGAGATGAGGTTCAGGTGGGACGGGGAGTTCACGCGGGTACATTTCCGCTGGAAGGTGTAAATGCTGCGGCAGTAGAATACACGGCTATGCAGGTTGTAATACCCGCAGCCGGATTTGCCAAGCGGATGCGTCCCCTTTCGCTCACGAAACCTAAGTCCCTGATACCCGTAGCCGGTAAGCCGATTATAGGCCACATTCTGGATCAGATAGGCGACCTGACGGAGCGCATAATTCTCGTCGTAGGCGAGAACGGCCACGGCATAGTGGAGTACGTGAGGAACAGGGGGTACGACGTGGACTACGTCGTCCAGAGGAAGGAGGAGATGCTCGGTCTCGGATACGCCATAAACCTGACACGCGAAAAGGTAAACTTTGACGAGCCTCTCCTGATCATACTTGGAGATACCCCCTTCCGGATGGACCTGAGAGGGGCCATGCAGGGAGGGGACTTCATAGCCGTTAAGAGTGTGGATAACCCAAAGAGGTTCGGTGTGGTGAGGATAGAGGGTGGATACGTCGTTGACATGGTGGAGAAGCCGGAGGTGCCTCCCTCAAACCTCGCCATAGTCGGGATATACTACTTCACGGACGTCCCTCTGCTTTACGACGCCCTCAACCACATCATACGGAGCGACATACGGACAAAGGGCGAGTACCAGTTGACGGACGCCATGAAGGTGATGATAGCAAAGGGGTGGAAGGTGAAGGCCGTTGAGGTGGAGGAGTGGCTTGACTGTGGCACCCTTGACCAGACCATAATCTCCCAGAGGAAACTCCTTGAATGGAACTCCCACTATCGGGAGAGGGAGGGTAGCCTGATAGTCCCTCCGGTTTACATCCACGACACGGCCGTTATAGAGGGGAGCATCGTGGGTCCCAACGTCCACGTGGGAGAGGGGGCGGTCGTGCGGAACTCCATCGTCCGCAACAGCATAATAGATCGGGGGAGTACGGTTGAGGACGTGATATTAGACAACTCCCTCATCGGTGAGGAGGCGAAGGTGAAGGGAAGCGCCCGTAAGGTACGTATAAGCGACCACTCAGATGTCTCTTAAACCCGACCTGTCTCTCGCGGGGTACACCCTTCTATCGTTCTGGATGGGTGTGCTTTTCTTCCACCTCCTTGTGGTGGTACCCGTGGCCACGAAGGTATTAGAGAGGGAGAAGCTGGGGGAATTTGCCCTCTCCGTTCAGGAGGCCTTCCACCGTTGGGGTATGATCCTGACCGCCCTCTCAACAGTACTGCTCGTACTTTCGGAATCCTATGCGGGCGCTCTGTTGTCGGGTCTGGTCTTCGCCTCCGTCCTGTCGTCGGAGTTCTTGAGGAGACGGGTCAGACGTCTGCTTACGGCCTTTAAAACGGACCCCTCCGACGAGGTAAAAAGGGAGATATTCAACACCTACCGCCTCATAGCTTACGTTACGTACACTCAGGCCATCGCCGGCTTAGTGGCTCTCATCATCGGCTGGCTACGTCTATAAAGGGTACCTCTCCCTTCTCTATGAGGGTAAAGGCCGCGGCGAGGGCGCTCCCTATCTCCGTTACCCGATAGGACCTCTCACCGGGCATGAGGTCGGCCGCCTTACCGTGTACGTAGGCGCCCACTATGGCCGCCTTAAGCGGATCCATACCCTGAGCGAGGAGTCCTCCTATGAGGCCCGAGAGGAGATCACCGCTACCACCCTTTGATAGGGCCGTGTTCCCCGTAGGGTTGATAACCACCTCCCCCCTGTGGGCGATAACGGTGGGTGCCCCTTTGAGAACCAACACACCCGGAAAGGTGGTTGAGATCCTCCGGGCTATGGTTATCCTCTCCCTGTCCACGGTCCTCGGAGACTTCCCGGTTATGGCACCGAGTTCACCCGGATGGGGGGTGAGGACGAGGCGGGGGTTATCCGGTAAGGGTTTGTTCTTAAAAGCGAAGAGGCCGTCGGCGTCAATCACTCCGGGTATGTGGGGAAAGGTCTTCAAAAGCGTATTAACGAACTCTATGGCCTGAGGGTATCGGGTTATACCCGGACCCACGACGAAGGCGTTGAAGTTCAGTCTGGCCTGCACTACGTACTCCACGTTCTCCTTTATGAAGTGTCCCCGTCTGTCGGGTACGTCCACCATGATGACGTCCGGAAGGGGCGGGGGTGAGTTCACGACGTGCTTCAGGCTCTTTGGCACAACGCTGTATACCAGCCCGACGCCGCTTCTCAGGGCGCCCACGGCCGTCATGTACACGGTTCCGGGGTACTGGTAGGATCCTGCGAATATGGCCACCCTTCCGAAGTTCCCTTTGTTCTCGTGGCCCAGCCTCGGAGGAAGCATATCCCGGATATCCTCGTCCTCGTATACCCTGTAGGGTTTCGGATCCCCATCCACGGGGAAACCGAAGTCCACGACGGCCACCTCCCCGGCAAACCGACGGCCCGGGAACAGGAGTACGGAGGTCTTGAGGGCGCCGAGGCATACGGTCAGGTGGGCCCTTACGGCCACATCGCCGACGTTTCCGTTCTCGTCCACGCCGGAAGGTACGTCCACGCTCACGACGTATGGGGCGTACGAGTTTATCGTCTCCACGACGTCGGAGTAGGGGGGCTTAAGTTCTCCGGTAAACCCTACGCCGAAGATCGCGTCCACCACTAAGTCGGATCGGGCTATCTCCGCGGCCATGGACGGGTCTCCGTAGTGCCTTATCTCACCGAGATTGAACCGCTTAAAGAGGTCCACCTGCTTCTGAAGGAGCGGGGAGTACTCCCCCTCGGGCAGGAAAACCGTAACCTCCGCCCCGGCCAGCGCGCACCTGCGGGCGCACGCCACCCCGTCTCCTCCGTTGTTACCTTTACCGGCCACTACCACGACCCTCGCTCCCCTCAGGTCAAACCTCTCGCTTATCTCCCTGTAAATACCTTCGGCCGCAATCTCCATGAGGGTTTCAGAGGAAATACCCAGTTCCTCTACGAATGCATCGTACTGTTTACTGTGCAAAAACGAAAATACCATCCGCATAAGCATTAATATTTTATGGCCGGTATGTGCAACGGGTTTCACCAGTCACCATGGTATGTCCTTTGTAAGTGTACACGAGGCTTCCGGCACCCCGTATAATCCCATTCTTTATGGACGTGGGAGTTGAAGCCCTGAAAAGGGATCCGCTTAACGCCGTTCTAACCGTGGTTGAGGAGTACGAAGTTGCGGAAGGTCCCCTTAACGGTTTGCCTGTGGCTATAAAGGATAACATCGTGACGGCCGGAATAAGGACGACGGCCGCATCAAAGATCCTGGAAAACTACGTTCCCCCCTACGATGCGACGGTTATAACCAGACTCAAGGAGGCCGGCGCCCGTATAGTGGCCAAGACCAACCTTGACGAGTTCGCCATGGGATCAACGGGAGAGAACTCGGCCTTCGGGCCTACGAAAAACCCCCACGACCCCTCCCTCGTTCCGGGAGGGTCCTCCTCCGGCTCGGCTGCCGTCGTAGGGGCGGGCATGGTCCCGGTCGCACTCGGTAGCGATACGGGGGGGTCAATAAGGCTTCCGGCCGCCTTCTGTAACGTGTGGGGGTTCAAGCCCACGTACGGAAGGGTTTCCCGGTACGGTCTCATAGCCTTCGCCTCCTCCCTTGACGTCATCGGACCCATAGCAGGGGATCCGGATATCCTGGCCCGGGTTATGGAGGTTATATCCGGTCCCGATCCGGCCGACGCGACTACCCTTGACTCCCCACCTTTTTCCTACGAGAGGAGCAGGGAGTTTTCGGCGAGGGGAAGGTACAGAGTGGGTTTCGTGAAGGAGCATCTGGAGATCGTTTCGGACGAGATCCGTGAGAAATTTCTCGCCCTGATTGACAGGATAGGCCAGAGGGGGAACGGGGTCGTTGAGGTTTCTCTGCGCAGTGGGAAGTTCGCCCTGCCGGCCTACTACGTAATAGCCACAGCCGAAGCCTCCTCCAACCTTGCCCGGTACGACGGTGTCCGCTACGGTGTACGGGTGGACGGGAAGGACCTGACCGATACCTACGTCCGTACCCGCTCCCTCTTCGGGAAGGAGGTTAAGAGGAGGATACTCGTGGGTACTTTCGTTCTATCCCACGGTTACTACGAGGCCTATTACCTGAAGGCTCTAAAGGCCAGACGCCTGATAAAGGAGGAGATAGCCTCGTGGTTTAAGGAGGTGGACGTCGTCCTTACCCCCACCAACCCCACCCTTCCCCCGAAGCTCGGTGCCGGTTTCTCACCTGTGGAGTATTACCGTCTGGACACTTTGACCGTCCCCTTCAGTCTCGCCGGTGTTCCGGCCCTCAACGTCCCCCTCGGCGATTTCGTTGGCGTACAGGTGGTTGCCCCTTACGAAGAGGACGAAAGGGCCGTAGGCTTCGGTATGTATGTTTCAGAGATCCTCTAAACTCTCCCTATTCCTTGAGTCCTACGTTTACGGGAAGTTCCTCCTCGTTGACTTCAAGACGTACGACACAGGGAGCGAAGGGGGGTACATCCTCATACTCCTCGGTGATTACACGGACGAGGACGTTAAAATAATAGAAAGAAACAGGCTGTTCCCGCGAACGATCGTTTACAGGGATAGGGGGAGACTCGCCGTCCACATAATCGCCTACGAGAAACACGGTTTCCCGTGGTTGAACGTCCTTATGTTCCTGCTTACACTCGTCTCCACCTTCTTCGCCGGCGCTCTCAACGCCGGGGCCAACCCCTTCGGCCCCGGTATCCTTCAGGGCTGGGTGTTCGCCGTACCCCTGCTCTCCATCTTGGGCGCCCACGAGTTCGGCCACTACCTCGTGGCCCGTCGGTACGGTATACCCGCCTCCCTACCCTACTTCATCCCCTTCCCCTCCCTTATCGGGACGATGGGGGCGGTCATACGGTTGAGGGGGATCCTACCCAGTCGCAGGGCGCTCCTTTACATGGCCTTCGCCGGCCCCATAGCCGGTTTCCTGGTGGCCATACCCGTACTGATTATCGGCCTCTCCATGAGTCAGGTCGTCAGTTCCGGCCTCGCGGGGGTAAGGCTCGTCTTTGGCGAACCGCTGTTCTTTAAGCTCCTCTCCTTACTCGTCGTTGGGAAGGTGCCGGAGGGAATGGATCTGATGCTGCATCCGATGGCCTTCGCCGGGTGGGTGGGCCTCTTCGTCACCGCCCTGAACCTCATCCCCCTCGGTCAGCTTGACGGGGGTCACATACTCTACGGCCTCCTTCCGAAGTACCACAGGTGGGTGGGATGGGTGGTGATCCTGCTCATGCTCCCGGCAGGCCTGCTCTGGAACGGGTGGTGGGTGTGGGCTTTTATCGGCCTCCTGATGGGACCGGGGCATCCCCCCGCCGTCTTCAACGAGAGGGATATAACCACCACCGAAAAGGTCGTGGGCGTACTTTCCCTCCTCCTCTTCCTGCTCTCGTTTACCCCCGTGCCTATAAGGGTGGTGATGTGATCACCCCTGTGGCCAGTTCCTGAACCAGACGTCCCTCTGCGGGAAGGGTATCTCTATACCCTCGGCGTCGTACCGCCTCTTTACCCGTTTGATGAACTCGTGTCTCAGGAGGAACACGGCCTCGGCCGATATGGCCTTAAGGACCACGACGAAGTTTATGGAGGAGTCCCCGAACTCCCTGTAACGCAGGATGGGTTCCCACTCCTTCACCTCTTCGGCCAGCCTCTCAAACATCTTCAGATCCCTCTCAAACCTTTCCCTCTCCTTATCTCCGGACGCCGTGGCTACCCTCTCCCTGTACTCCGACAGCTTTTTGTCGGCCACGATCCCGGTTACTTCCCTCTGAACCTCTCTCGCAACCTCAAGGGTGATCTCCTCCACCCTGTCAAGGTCGGAACTGTAGGCCACCCCCATGGGTACGGGTACACCCCTCGGCTTCTCTATGAGGTCGTAGTTTATGAGGATTGAGGATGCCAGTTTGGAGTTGGGAACTATAACGATGTTGTTGGCTATTGTCTGAATGAGGGTGTTCCTCCAGGTCATATCCTTTACGAAACCCTCCTCACCGTTCTCAAGCTTAACGTAATCCCCCCTCCTTATCTGGCGGGACATGATAACGTTGAGACCTGCGAACAGGTTACTCAGGGTATCCTGAAGGGCGAGAGCAACGGCCAGACCTCCGACCCCCAGAGCCGTAAGTATGGGAGTAACGGATATCCCACCGCTCTCCAGGGCCATCAGGAAAGCGACCGTCAGGACTATTATTCGGACTATGGATTTTAAAATCCCCGTGGGAACCTCTTCCGGAAACTTCTGGACGTAGGAGTCTATGGCGTGGTTTACGATCTCGGCGAACACCCACGCTATGGCGAGGATGATGAGGGCGAGTATTCCCGTATTGTACAGCTTAAGGACCTTCGGCGGGAACTTTGAGGCCAGATACGTGGCGTTCACGGAGAAGTAGAGGGATAGGAGGAGGAATATGAAGAGGACGACCTTTTTGACCGCAGATACGAGGACGTCGTCCGCCTTGGTTCTGGTCTTTTCAGTGAGTTTCCTTATAACTCTGAGGATTACGATATCCAGAATTACGCCTATCAGGAAGACGGCTACGAAGACGATAACGGGCGACAGGAGACCGAAGAAGCCGAGAATTCCGGAGAGGTTGGCCATACCTTTTATTCTAAAGGTGGAGATTTTGAAGGCCGACTCAGTTGTAATGCGACATTCGGCCAGAGCTACGTTGTAGGCGCAAACAGGTAGATCCGTTATGAGCCTGTACACTTCTACCGTACCCCCCGCGGGATGTTAACGGAACGCTTCCTCTCTCATAACGCCATAGAGATCCCCGGGCAGGTAGGGATCGTCTTACTCCTTTTCTTTCCCCTTCGGATGGTTGCCCTTATCGTGGTCGTGTTTCTTCTCCTTCATCTCCTTCTTCCACGTCCACACGACCTTATCTCCGGCCTTTATAACGTGGGCGACTATGCTCCTGTACTTGGGTTTCACCTCTCCCTTTACGGTTATCTCCATCCGGTTTATGCGGCGGAGAACCTTCTGGGGAACGTTAGCAAAGTAGAAGAACCCCTTTCCATTCTATGAATATGCCAAGGGTCTCGTACCCGTGGGCGCCGGGTTTGTGTTCGCACTTCATCTTGTGGATGCCACACATAGCACCGCTCACCACACCTTTGAGCATATCGGGTGTAGATACTAAAACGAGCGAAAGTACCATCATAAGAGGATTGTACGGCCGAATTGAGAGACGTCCCACACCGTATAATATCCGGCGATGCTCTCCCTCTTTCTGCCCCTTGATCCGCTCTTTAACCCGTGTGTCGGGGTATGTGCGAGCCGAGCCGACACCCTCAACCTCGTTGGGGCCGCCCTGTACAGCCGGAACAACCCCTTTTCCGGTTTCGTTGAGTTCACCCCATACGCTAACGTTTACCTGCCCCTCGGTGAGAGAGTGCAGGGTGGGGCTTTCGTCTCCCTCAGCGCTTTCAACGGACGGTCCCGCGCCCTTTCCGTAGGCGCCTGGAACCCTTACAGAGAGTACAACCTTGAGGTGGTGGACTGGACCTCTGAACCGGTAATAGGGAAGAAGCCCCTGTTTGAAGCCTTCCAGTACAGGGCTTTTCTGTGGCTTAAAGCGGAACGGATAAGTTTGCGGTCGGGCAGGGATTACGTTAAGGTCTCCCCTTCCGTCCGTTACCCCCTCTTCCTCTCCGGATGGGGCTATCCCCTTGACTGGATATACCTGCTGAGCGGAGAGGTGGGGGTCTTCAGAGGGTACGCCGGTTTTGCGAGGGTGCCGGATACCGTGGAGAACAGGCGGATCGCCTTTCAGAGGATGGAGGTACTCCTCGGCTCCTTAACTCTGGCCATAACGGAGGCCGTAGCGTACACCCGGACGGACTCGTGGAAGTACGCCAACCCCTTAGTGCTGTACTACGTCGTCCAGAGGCTTGAGACGGCCGACAACGACGACAACCTCTTTCTCCACGTTGATGCTACCCTCAACCTCGGAAACTTCAGAGTGTACGGAGAATTTATGGGGGACGACCCCTCCTTCTTCCACGGTGAGGGCCAGGCTCCCCTGTGGGGCGCAACTGCCGGCATAAACTATTCGGGAAGTTTTAAAGTCTACCTTGAGGCCTCAACGGTCGCCCCCTTCACGTACGCCCACTACACCCGTATAAACGACCTCGCCGCCCGTGGGGTACCCCTCGCCACATATCTCGGTCAGGACTACAGGGCGGCTTATTTGAGACTTGAGAGAGGGAGAGTGTTTGCCGAGTACGAGTACGTACTTCACGGCTCCACACCCTTCGGTCTGGCACACGAGAACTCCGGTCTCCCTCCGGACGATCCCTTCCCCCGGCCTCCGCTCTCCGAGTGGCACCGCTTCGGTGTCGGGATGATCGTGGATGTTGGTAAGAACTTCGGATCCTTTAGCCTGAACGGACGGGTGGGGATCCGGCTTGGACTTGATATAAGGAACGGTGGGGTATATCCTGCATTTTCCTTCGTATGGGGAGGAGAAGGGGCTGTGGGAGTGAATCGGTAGGCGACAAGTTTTATAATTATCGTACATGAGCGATGATTTGAAATGAATCAGATTTCTTCCTTATAATGTCGTCTTATGCTATTTATGATAGCATCGGGAACGTCGCTGCATGGTCTTAACCTCTTTATAAAGGAGGTTAAGGGGGGGGTAGTGCATTATAACTACCTGTGTAACCTCAGTGATCCCGTCTGTATCTGCCCCGAAGGTGAGACGTGCGCGATAGGTATGAGCGACTCCGAATACAGGGAGATGGTAAGGTACGGTCTGATGCAAGAGGTAGATACTTTCTGCGAATACGTGGGGGATGACATAACCGTATCTTCTCCAGACGGTGATACGTCGTACTCCCTTAACACCTACTGGATATGTACTATAGGTATAGGTTACGGGTGTCTCGGATGTCCCTATCCCGGAGGAGGAGGGGGAGGAGACAGAACAGGGGATGGCTGTTTTGGATGCGATAGTATTCCGGATCAAACGCCTCCACGCTGTCTAGACACTACCCTGTGGGAACATCGGTACTATATCCCCGGTTTCTACAACGACTACGTAGGTCTGTATTTTGGGGTAAACGAGAGCAGGGTGGACCTAAGTAAACCTGTTGTTCTACTCGTCCATGGCCTGAACGGGACGTGTGAGAGGTGGGAGGATAACTACGCACCTTGGTTAAAACAGCGGGGCTACCGCGTTGCTTCCGTGGACCTCTTCAGTGTAAACTCGGTAGTGCCTCCAGATTACTATGGAGGGGGGTTCTATCCCAATACCAAACTTCTGGATACCCTGGTGAGGATGTTGTACAATTATATAACCAGTACTTATAGCTCTGGCAACCGCAACATAGTCGTAATAGCTCACAGTCGCGGTGGATTAGAGGCAGAGGGGATTCTTTTGCTGAAGAGGAACCCTTACGTTACGAAGGTTATAACCATAGGAACGCCGTTTTACGGTTCAAGTCTAGCGGATATATGCATGAACTTTGAAAACGCCTTCCAGTGTGGACGGCTTGATATATTATGCAATACTGTAAAATCCGTACTCAAGAGCCTAGGGGTAGAAGTTATATCAGCCTGCAACATCCTTGCTGATGGAGCACGTCTCAGTCATGTGGGTGTGGAGACATGGAGAATGACTTTAGGTGCTTCCGGTGATATACCCTTTAACGTGGGAATAGGGTGGAACGATGATATGTTATGCTCAGGTTTTAGCCTTTCTAACAGGATAGGATGTCTGCTAATACGCTACTTTGCAACTTCTGGATGTAACGATGGAGCCGTGGAGTATACAAGTACGCGGAGGAGAGAGAGCTATCCTAACACACATCTTATATCCACGCGTCCAGACGTGTCGTCCGATGTTAGGTGTAGCGGAGATCCCCGTGAGTGGAAAAAGGATCACTCGGCCTCGGCCTCGGATTATACAATATTTGACCATTATATACGTCCGAGTATAGGATCCGGTTTCTTTGCTTATAGCAGAACGACGGGTGGAACCATGAGGAACGGAGACCTGATGTCGTACATGTCCGAACCGGTCGTATATCGTAGTAACGCCCTTTTAACGGTGGTACCGTACTCGGCCATGAGGATGCTTCACGTAACTAACACCGTCCTGGCGGTTTCTCCCTCTCCGTTGGATATTATGGGGGCTGACCGTGTTGATACCGTAGACATGGAATCTAGGTACGCCTACAAAGTTATCCCAGGCGTTTCTGGTCTACAAATAATGATACGTCAGGAGATGGGCGGGGGATCTGAGGAAATAACGTCCGTTGAGAGTACACCTTTAATGCTGTTCTATCTAAACGGATCTCCGTCCGTTATGTGGTTGCCACGGAGAGGGGTATTTGTGGATGAGCCTGTAGAGGTGAAGCTCTACCATCCATCGGCCGACGAAGCCCACCTGATCGTATGGAAATACAGGGACTCCTCGTATACGGCACAGACCTTCAACTTTACGGAGGTCGGTGATACGTTTACGACCACGATATCCGTCCATGAACCTGGAATTTACAATCTTATGGCCTGGACAACTGGAGCCAATCCAAAAACTATTATGGGGCTACTTTACGTTTTCTCTTCATCCGACGAGGATGAAATAACCTCATTGGTCCTCGGTGGACCCATACCCGGTGTGGAAAGGAGGGGCGTAGGGAGTACACCCGATGGTTCAGAAAGATCGCATCCCGAAGGAGATTTCCTGGTCGTAGAGAGGGAAAGAGGGGTGTATAAGATCTACTCACCCTCAGGCTCACTCGTACGCTACGGCAAGTTCCAGAACGGCAGAGTGCCTATCCATGACCTCCCGCGCGGTGTTTACTTCGTGGTTATAGAGGGTAAGGTTTACAAGATCCTGAGGTGATGGATATGAAAAAGGGTATAATCATCCTCTCCCTCATGGGGATGGTAGGCCTTATCTCATCCTGTCGTGAGAAGGACGTAACGGAACACGAGTGGTATATTGACCCCTCCCACGTCCGTTTTTATGGAGAAAAGGGAGCGTGGTTTGGTCTTCCGTACAGCAAGGTTGAGGTTGACGGGGATGGGAACTACGTATCATCGGGGACGTGGATGTACGCCAACGACGGGCAGGAGGAGGTTCTCAGGGGTGTAGCCATAAAGATGACGAGCGATGGAGAGCTCCAGTGGGACACTATTGACCCGGTTTCATCAAGTTTTGAAGATCTACTTAAAGTCAATCCCGAGGAATTTCTGATAGTCTCCAGACGGGTTAACTTCAGGGATGGCTTATCGCTGATGCAGATCACTAAGGATGGGGAGATAAGAGGCGTAATAAACGTGCCGGACGTGTATTACCAGATCAACAACCTCGTTGCTCACAACGGTTACGTTTACATTTCTACTACGCGATCCTTTGATACCGTACCGACGGAGAACAAGTACCGCCTGTGCGTAGAGAAGTACGCCCTCTCCGGGAGTCTGGTATGGAGGGCATGTTATATGGATCGTCCCATTTCACCGTACGGCAACTGTGCCGTTGCTCCCGTAGGCGATGGTTTGGTTACGACCTCCACGATACACTACGATTCGGTACCGGACTCTCCACCGAGTCTCGCCTTTGCCATCATGATGGTTGATACGAACGGAAACTTCAAATGGGGTAAGATAGTCACGGTGGAGGCCGACACCAACACTAACGGGGCGAACAAGGTCATGGGGAGTCGGTGTTTGTTAGATCTGACCGAAGGACACGACGGATCCATCGTAGGGGTTATCAATGGTCCGGCCATCATAAAGATAAGCAGGAGCGGAGACGTGGTATGGTACAGGGCGCTGACCAACTACGGAGGTAGGGAGTGGATAACCATGCCGTACGCCGTGGTCAGAACACCCGACGGGATGTATGCTGCAGCAGGGCAGGAAAACAGCTGTCCGGCTGTAGGGTGCGTTTCCCTTCTGAAGTTTGACGATAACGGGAACGTGGCCCTTATGAGAGGGTACTTCTGGGGCCCATCTCAGGGAGCCTCGGATGTTGAGGTTACGCCTGACGGCAACCTCATCATCGCCGGAGACGGTGAAGCCCCTGCAGCTGACTCCTCCGGCAAGTACGACCGCGTAGCCATGTTCCTTTTTAAGGTGGATCTAAACGGCAATCCTGTATGGTAAAAGTAAAAAAGGAGGGTGAAACATGATAGGTATCGTAGTTTTCTATCTGCGTGTAAGCGATGTAGAGAATCCTGTGGAGTTAAGGGAGGAGATAAACAGTGCACGTGGGAACGCCCCTACGACCATCTTTGTTGAAAACCGGAGGGGTGCTTTACTTCCTATCAACATAACCCTGTTTGCTCTTGGGGGGCGTATCTGGATCACCCGCGATGGATCTGTCCATATAGGCGATGTGGCCCTGAAAGCTGGCAGTAATGTTCCGCGCATATCGGGAAAAGGCGTATCGGAAGGTCCTTTCAGCTACTTCGGAAGTAAAAGGAGCGTGGCAGGTCTTCCCATGTACAGGAGTGTCCTCTTCCGTTCCATAGATGACGGGGTAGACATGGTCCTTAACGGTCTAAAGGATGGGGCGCTGGAGTACTACTTGAAGATAGAACCCGGAGCTTTACCCGAGAAGGTAATATTTACGGTGGAAGGAGCCAGGATACGCAAGACTTCGGAGGGTGGTTTGCATATCGTTAAGAACGGCAAACTAATACTGAGTATGCATCCACCAAGAGCGTATCAAGGTTCCCGCGAGGTAGACGTTGAGTTCGTCGTACACTCCGATAGCACGTTCGGTTTCAGGGTAGGTTCATACGATAAACGTTTCCCTCTCGTTATAGATCCCACAGCCATAATTGCCAGCCCCCTTGAGGATAAGGTGACCGACATCCATGTAGATCCCGATGGCAACGTTTACGTGACAGGATGGACGGTGGACTATTTCAACTTCGTACCGTCAAACACCTTCGGGTCCCCTATGAGGAGCGTACGTAGTGCATTTGTAGTGAAGCTGTCACCCGATCTGAGTACAGTACTTGCGGCAGCGATAGTTGCCGGTAGCGATCAGGATTACGGTTGGGCGGTGAGGACGGACGCTAACGGTAACGTATACCTTGGAGGTTCAACGAAGTCAACTGACTTTGCTCCCACGAGGGTCGTATTCGGGACTTCCGGGAGCGGCAAATATCAGTGGTTTATAACGAAGTTAACGCCTGATCTAAGTAGCCATATAAGGACAGTCTTGATTTCTGGTAGCGACCACGACCTATTCAGGGACTTTGAGATAAGGGACGATGGCACGATTTATGCTACAGGATACACTTACAATTATGCGGATTTTGCCCCATCACGGAACGTTTTTGGCACGTGCGCTTCTGTTGAAGGAGTAGTGGTTAAACTGGATACGTCCCTCTCGTCCTTCGGTCAGGCTGCAGTGGTGTGCGGAGATATTTCCGAAGGATTCTATGGGCTTACCCTGTTCGGTTCAGACGTTCTATTAGCAGGTATATCCAACTCCTACTACTACGCACCGACCCGTTACATCTACGGTAGTACCGGTAACTGGAACGCCGTAGTTACGCGTTTAAGCGGAGATCTCTCCACCCACGTTGCCAGTGCCGTTATAACCAGCTACGACTACGATGCGGCCTACGAGGTCAAGGTGGGAAGCGATGGGAACCCCATCGTCGTCGGTATAACTCTCGCCGGGGACAACGTATCCACGAGCAGAAACGTTATGGGTACAACGGGCGGTTTTGATATCTTTCTCACAAAACTTTCACCGGACCTGTCATCCCACATATCCACGCTGGTAATAGCCTCACCGGATACGGAGGTGGTCTATCTTAAAACGTCTCACATGAAGGGCGATACCCTCATGGTTCTCATTAACACCCAGAATGCATTCGACCTTGCCGGAACAGATTGTGTCCCATGTAATATTTCATCCGGTGGTGGCCCTTGGGATGCTGTGGTTGTGGGTGTTACTACCGACCTCTCCACATGCGTAGGTAAGTCCACCTTCACGGCGTCTGGAGATGAAGGTGCATACGTTCTTACGTCCAGAGGAGAAAACCTTTTGGCTGGTGGGCCTTTAATCTCCTACACACTGAGCGAATATCCTTCCCCTCAGTACGAACACGGCTATTCGGGGGATATAGACGGCTACGTTATCTCCGGTAGACCGATGTGTCTCGTGAACGTTGATGAATATCCTGGAATATCGGAACCCCCGATAATAATTACGAAAGTTGGGGAGATTTCCATCTCTCTTCCCCACCCTTCTTACGTCGGGTACGACCTCATCTCTCCCGATGGACGCGTGGTTCAGAGGGTATCCGTAGGATACCTTCAGAGTGGTAAGTATTCGTGGATTGTAAACGCACCTTCGGGTATTTATATGGTGCGTATCAGGATAGGTGAAAAGGTTTATTCGGGAAAGGTAGTGATACGGTAAAAAACGGGGGACGTCTAATGGGCGCCCCTCTCGGGTTTAAATCTTTTCAGGAGGTCATACGATGAGGCTTCGGTATATCCTTCCACTTTTCGCACTCGCGGCCATCTCCATCGGCTGCAGGAAGAAGGATCTGAGCGACTACCCCGGATACGTGGATCCATCCCACGTACTCATCTTTGGGGAGGAGGGGCAATCGTGGCAGGGTATTGATATAACAGAAACTACGGATGGCAGATACGTTGTGGTAGGTGAGGCAGCCATATTCAAAGGGAACGATCCTGTAAGTTCAGCTATAGGCATAAGTGTTAGTGAGCATGGGGACTCCCTGTGGTTATATAAAAGCCCCTTCTATCGTAGATACACAGATGTGGAAAGCATAGGAAATGGTAAAGTGGCGGCACGTGATTACTACGGGTTGCAAATAATAGATAGCTCAGGTAAGCCCCTTTATCGTATACCTGCAAACCCTGAATCGTACGGTAGTTTCACTCTTTTTGATAACGACCAAATTATTTATGATCCTCGTACAAACGCCATAGTATCCTTTTACAGCGATACAGGACTGTGCCTGAAACAGGTACCAATAGACGGTAGTTCCGGATGGCTGGCATGCTCAGGCATAGGAAATTCATTCGGTACGGAGATAGTTCTAACTGATAGGGGATACGTTGCTCTTGCTGAAACTGTTGGAGGATTACTGCTCTTTGCTGTAGACACTCATGGAATACTTGTATGGGTGGACACGTTGAAAATACCCGAAGAATATACGGAATCCGATAGCAGGACATTTCTCAAAGGCTTCACCCTTACGGAGGACGGAGGATATATGATAGCTGGGAAGACGTGGTTAAGCGTCGGATGGTACCCCTATATAATAAAACTTGATTCAAACCGTAACGTAAAGTGGATTAAGATGTACGATAGGCCCGGAGACGAAATAGAAAAGTGGAACGGATATCCTATGGACATTTTAAAACTCGGGAACGGTACGTACGTTGTGATAGGTATGAATATGGCATGCCCCGGTGGATACTGTGGAGCCATGATGAGGATTGACAGTCACGGTAACGTTCTCAGAGCCAGAAATTACTTTATGTGGTCAGGAGATATGAGCTTCTGGAACGGTATAGTAGCCTCCGACGGGAACGTGGTTGTTACCGGAGGTACTCTCAACCGGTCCGACGAAACCCAGAGTTACTATGTTTTCATATTTAAATTTACTCCCGACGGAGAACCGGTATGGTGAGGATAAAAGTTATCATCTGTCTTGTTGCGGTTCTACTTTCCTCCGGCTGCAGGAAGAAGGATCTGAGCGACTACCCCGGATACGTGGATCCCAAGCATGTGAGGTTATTTGCCTACCCGGGGGAGTGGTGGGAAGGCCACGACGTAGTTGAGATGCCCGATGGAAGGTACGTAGCGACGGGTGTGAGGGACTTTGCGGGGGATAACATGAAGACCGTTATAGTGGTTGCGAGTTCGTCGGGTGACTCTCTTGGAGTATATTACCTCCCATATCAGGCACGAGGAACCAACGTAGTAGCCCTTGATAACGACAGGGTTGCGGTTAAGACCAGGTACGGCGTACACATATTCTCCCTTTCCAGCGGGAGGATTGAGAGAACCATAGATCTCGGTTATAACAGTGAGATAAGACACGAAAATGAGACAATGTTCTACGACGATAGATCTGGGTCCTTTCTGATACTGTGGGAAAGTGATGAAGGTCTGTGCTTAAGGCAGGTATTCACGGACGGCACGGACGGATGGATGGCATGTTCCGGTATAGACGCCCTGCCTGGGGCCATAAAACCCGTGGATGACGGCTACGTTATATCGGGCTGTAGAACGGATGGAATACTCCTGTTCAAGGTGGATACGCTCGGTGATACGGTGTGGGTCAATAAGGTGAATCTGCCTTTCGCAGATGGATTAACCAATATCCTTGCGTACGGTCTTGAGATAACAGACGAAGGGGATATTCTTATCTCCGGAGATGCCAGAAACCAAACCCCGTTTGCAGCGAGGGTAGATACCGGAGGGAAGATCGTGTGGCTTAAGTATTACGAGCATCCGGGAGATTCTATCAGTTGGTTCAGATCTTACAACCTGCGGGTGCGTAAGGCCGCAGCAAACAGGTACGTGTTGGTAGGAAAGAACATTCAATACTCCAGGAGTATTGGGTTGGTAGAGATTAACGGAGATGGGGAGGTAATAATGGCCCGCAACTATTTCTGGGCGGCCACACATCATCCTTACAACGTTATTAAAACTAGCGATGGGAATCTCGTTATCGTTGGAGCGAGTGGTATGGATAGTACGGATTACTTTTTCCTTTTCAAGATAGACCCTGACGGAGAACCGGTATGGTAAAAAAGGAGGTAAAGAGATATGATGCTTAACGTTCTGATTGGGGCGCTTCTGGAAGATTCTCCCTTCAGGCCCTTTGAGATGACGTTCCACGAAGATAGAGTGGAGTACGGGAAAACGACCCTTCCGGCGAGGTTCGTACCCAACCCCGGTTTCCTGCCCAATAATATAGCCTTTACTTCCCCCGACGGCTACGTACGAGTACTTAGGAACGGTACCATTACCGTAGGAGAGATCACCTTAAGGTTCAAAGGGGCCGAGAGGCCCGAGGTTATTCCTGAAAAACAGGAGGGGACTTTCAGCCTCTTTTCCGGAAAACGGAGCGTATCTTCCCTGCCCGTCTACCGATCGGTGAGGCTTAAGAACGTATACGGGGGCATAGATTTCGTGCTTAACGGGATAACAAACGGTGAGTTAGAGTTCTACTTCCACGTCAAGAAGGGAGCAGATCCCGAACGGATAGTGGTTGAAATATCCGGAGGTGATGTGGATGTGAG